>CAYSYF010000033.1:0-25151 GCA_964435155.1 uncultured Ruminococcus sp.
GGGGTCGATAACACCGCAGTTACGCAGAGCAACACGCATCTGCTTAGCGTAGAATGCAGTTTCGTTGAGGGACTTGATGGTGTCGCCGTCAACTGTTTCGTCGTAGAGGTACTTCTTAACGGGGTTGCCGTTCTTGAGGTGCTCCTCAACGATCTCGGGGATTCTGTCAATAGATGCGTGTGCATAGAAAGAGCCCTCGGGATAAACGATCATGATGGGACCGCGTGCGCACAGACCGAAACAGCCTGTTGTAATTACATTTACCTTATCCTGAAGGCCTGCCTTAGCAATTTCCTCCTTCAGACATTCAACGATCTTCTTGGAGCCGCTGGAGTCACAGCCTGTACCGCCGCAGATGAGGACGTCCTTGATGCCTGTTTCCACGCAGTCAACACGGGTCTTTACGACCTCGGCTGTTGCTTCTTTAACAGCGTTAAGCTCCGCAATAGTCTTAATCATAGCTTAATCCTTCCTGTTTCGTTAATTATACTTTTGTTTTCAGCGATTATTCGTACTTTGCGAGGATCTTGTCAACATCGTCAACAGTCAGATTGCCGTAAACGTCCTCGTTTACAGTAAGTACGGGAGCGAGGCCGCACGCACCGATGCAACGGCAAGCGTCCAGAGAGAATTTTCCATCGGGAGTGATCTCGCCGCCCTTGATGCCGAGCTTTTCAGCAAAGGTGTTGAAGATATCGCCGGAGCCCTTAACGTAGCAGGCAGTACCAAGACAGACAGAAATTCTGTACTTACCCTTGGGATTGAGGGAGAACTGAGCATAGAATGTAACTACGCCGTAAACCTTCTCCAGCGGAATGTCCATACCCTCTGCGATCATGGTCTGAACTTCAATGGGCAGATAGCCGTAAATGTCCTGAGCCTTCTGGAGAACGGGCATGAGAGCGCCGCGGTCTTCCTTGTGCTCAGCGATCACAGCCTTGAGCTGCGCTTCCTGTTCAGCAGTTCCGGCAAAAGGAACTGCGCACTTTTTAAAAGCCATTTTTTAGCCTCCTTAATATTTTCACCGCCGTTGGGCAGTATTTTCATGTTCTTTCCGCATGGCGCGGAAAAGCCGCCGAACACTACCAAGTATCCGACGCGGTGTATCAATTACAATATATTGACCATATCATAATTGTATCACTAAAGATTATAGCATATCTCCGTTAAAAAATCTACAAATTTCGCGCTAAATATTTTCGTTAAATTGTAGAATTTTCAAGAGTTTTTTTATGAGTTATGCACAAAATTGACAAATTCATAACAATCGCTGCAAGGTAGCTTACACTAACCCTTCACGCGCGAATCCCAAAGGAAATCACAGATGGCTAATAAGCTTAATTTTCTCCTGTACTCTGCGAATTTAAAAGCGCACCAATGCAGGCATTTGACAAAAAAAATTCACACGATTTTTTTAGGAAATGTGACATTTCAGTACAAAAAGAAGTATTATAGATGAAAGGACCTTTCAGAACGGAGTGATGCAATGGAAAGCTACAGATTGACCGAGCTTATTGGGAGATACAGCCACATAGTATTCCGAGTAGCTTTCAGCTACATCGGAAATCATGCAGATGCCGAAGATATAATGCAGGACGTTTTTATTAAGCTGTGTAGCTGTAAAAAAACATTTGAAAGTGAAGAACACATAAAAGCATGGCTTTTAAGGGTAACGGTAAATCAATGCAAAACCTCGCTGAAACTATGCAAAAAGGCGGCTTATGAGCCAATAGAAACGGCTGAGCATATTCCCTCTCCTGAAAAAAGGGAGGAAAACAGTCTGCTTCCTTTGGTAATGAAGCTAAGCCCAAAGCTTCGCAGTGTGCTATATCTGTATTACTATGAGGATTACTCAGTAAAGGAACTGAGTAATATACTCGGAATAAACGTAAGCTCCGTCACCACGCGCCTTATGCGCGCTAGGCAGCAGCTAAAAAAACTTCTGGAAAAGGAGGATTATGATGAATTATAAAAGAATTATGCAGGAAGCTTTTTCGGAGGTTTCGCCGTCATTATCTGACGAAGAAATCAGGACAAACGTTATTGAAAGGACAGAAAATATGAATAAACAAGCTAAAAATCCTCGCAGATGGTACATTCCGTTGATTGTGGCAGCGGCAGTAGTTTCAATCACCACTGTGGGAGTCGGTGCAGCTTACGGCTGGGATTTTGTTCAACTTTTCAATGAAAATTTTGAAAACAAAGCAGATGACTATGTTCTTCCTACAAATATAGACAATCAAGCAAATACAGTTGATTTATCGGACATGGGAGAGGATATTTTTCAAAGCTTTGAATTTGAATATGGCACAGTCGACTTTATAGGCTATATATCCGACAGCTCTAATATCATGCTTATGTATAACCTTGATATTGATGAAGAAGCGCTTGGTGATAACGCGCAAGACGATGCATATTGGCAGTTATCTGACGCAATACCAAAACACCGCGAGAAAAGCAGCAGCGGTCAAGGCTATTGCAACCCGGACGGCAGCTTCACCTACTACACGACCTACAGCTACGGAGAAAATGCGCTGACAAACGGCGATGTATTCAGAATCAAATTTACTGAATTGTATAGCTTCGGTAACGACATATATTCAAGCATACCTCTCACCGAGCCGATCATTCTTGAATTTACTCTTGAAAATGTCAATACGGCATATAAAGAAATCAAATGCAACCATTACTATATCGACGACGGATATTCCCGCACGCTTGACAAGGTAATTATCACTCCGCTATCCATTGATTGGTATTCACTTCGCGGAAAAGCGGCTCAAAGCGATACACGGCTTTGGGAAAGCATAGAATTTACCCTGTCCGATGGTACTGTAATAAAGAACTACGATATCACAGGAACAGACAGCGGTGAATATGACTTTTTCAGCGCAAAGCTTGACAAGCCTATTGACCCTTATGAAGTTATTTCCGTAATGATATGCGGAATAGAGATCAGCACACAATAAAAACTGCTCCCGTCCACTAAAGGTCGGGAGCAGTTTTCATTACTCAGCCATAGGATTTTCCAGCGATTTTTGCAGGAAACTCTTTGTTTTCTCGCTTTTGGGATTGAGGAACACTTCATCGGGAGTTCCCATCTCCTCGATCACGCCGTCTGCCATGAAAATGACCTTGTCTGCTACGCTGCGCGCAAAGTTCATCTCATGCGTTACGACGATCATGGTGCGGTCGCTTGTTTTCAGCTCCCTGATAACTCGAAGCACCTCGCCTGTAAGCTCGGGGTCAAGTGCAGAGGTAGGTTCGTCAAAGCAAAGGATATCGGGACTCATAGCAAGCGCACGCGCAATAGCAACACGCTGCTGCTGTCCGCCTGAAAGCTGGCAGGGATAGTTCGCCACCTTATCGGAAAGACCTACCATATCAAGCAGATTGCGGGAGTTTGCGTCTATCTCAGCCTTGATGGTCTGCTTTTCAGCCTTGGTGAGCTTTCTCTCGTGGCCGTTTATCCGCATGAGCTCCTGCGCGAGCATCACATTCTTAAGCACCGTGTACTGCGGAAACAGGTTGAACTGCTGGAACACCATGCCGAAATGCAGGCGTCTTTCGCGGATCTCCTTATCATTGTAGGCACTGTGACTTGCATTGAAGATCTCATCGCCGTTGATAACAAAGGTGCCGACATCGGGACGCTCAAGGAAATTTATGCAGCGCAGCAGCGTAGTCTTGCCGCTTCCGGACGAGCCGATTATAGCAAGCACCTCGCCCCTTTCGAGCGAAAAATCTATACCTTTGAGCACTTCAGTCCTGCCGAAACTCTTATATATGTTTTTTACTTCAAGAAATGCCATATCTGCTCCTTATCCGCTGTAGTAGTTCAGTTTCTTCTCGATCTTGCCGAGGATTATCGTAAGCAGTCCCGAGAACAGGAGATAGAACACAGCTATGTAGAACAACGGCCAGATTATAGACTTCTGTGCAATGATGTTCTGCGCAGACTGAACAAGCTCCACCACCATTACAACTCTCGCAAGCGAGGTATCCTTAACAAGCGTGATTATCTCGTTGCCCATGGGAGCTACGATACGCTTCACCACCTGAAACAGCACTATTTTGAAGAATATCTGACTCTTCGTCATGCCAAGAACCTGTCCCGCCTCGTACTGCCCCTGCGGTATACTCTCAATGCCGCCGCGGTATATCTCGGAGAAATAGCAGGCGTAGTTGATAATAAACGCTATAAGCACCGCAGTAAGTCTTGGCATAGTAGGAAGCCCGAAAATAAGACCCGGACCATAGAACACAAGGATTATCTGAATCATAAGCGGAGTTCCGCGGATTATCCAGACAAATGTTCTCGTTATCCATCTGATCGGCTTTATCTTGGACATAGAGCCAAAGGTTATAACAAGTCCGAGCGGCAGCGCGCACAGCAGCGTGATGGCAAATATCTGCAAAGTAACGAGAAAGCCCTCTGCAAGATTTAATGTAACTTCAAGAAATGACATAGATTATTTCCTTTTCAGAAATCTTTTTTGGACGGCGTAATGCCGATATCTAAGGGCGACTTACGCCGCCCTTTTGTTTAATTACTGGAATGCGTAAACATCAGCAAGATCATACTTCTCGGCAATCGCAAGAAGTGTGCCGTCAGCTACCAGCTCATCAATAGCAGTGTTGATTTTTGCGAGAAGCTCGGTATCCTCAAGACGGATACCGATAGCATACTCCTCGGGAGTAAGCTCAACGCTGTCAACGATCATCAGATCTGCATAATCCGTACCCTCGCCTACAGAAGCCTTAGCCATGACGTAGTCGATAACGCCGATCTCTGTTGTGCCTGCCTTGATCTCAAGAAGAACGTCCTTCTGTGCAGCGCAGCCAACATACTGATTTGTGCTGAGTGTATCATTTGTTTCAATAGCTGTCTGACCTGCGGAGCCTGTTTCTGCCGCAATAGTAACGCCTGTCATGGAAGCGAGGTCTGCATACTTCTCGGCATTGTCAGCCTTGATAACAACCACCTGCTTATTTCTGACGTAGGGTGTGGAGAAATTGATCTGCTCCTTGAATTCTTCCTTAACCGTCATACCGTTCCAGATAACGTCGATGGTCTTGGACTGGAGCTCTGTGATCTTCTGATTCCAGTCGATCTCCTGGAATACAGGCTCAACGCCGAGCTTTTCGCATACTGCCTTTGTAAACTCTGTTTCAAAGCCGATAAGCTCACCGTTTCCGTCATAGTAGTTCATAGGCTCAAACAGTGTGATACCAACTGTCAGTGTGCCCTTGTCCTCGATGTACTCCCAATCCTTCTTAGCGGAACAGCCGCTGATGCCGAGAGCCATCACAGCGGACATAAGTAATGCTGCGATCTTCTTCATTTTGTCTTACCTTCCTTTTTTCTGTTTCATAATCTTGATACCATATCATTATGATACCATGTTAAAGTGTTTTGGCAATACTGTTTTACTTACAGCAAGCCATTCCTACATATATTACCACAAAATACGACGCTTGTCAACCATCATCAAAAACACTTTCCCGTCTTTCGGCATATAATGAGAAAAAATACAACTATGAGGTGAAGGATATGTCGCTTCAGCGAACACTTAATGATATAGCGATCGGCGAGAGTGCAGTTGTACAAAAGCTGCTCATGCACGGAGCAATGCGCCGCCGTCTGCTTGATATAGGACTTACGGAGGGCGCACGGGTAGAGTGTATAGGGAGAAGCCCGTCAGGCGATCCCGCCGCCTATCTGATACGCGGCGCGGTTATTGCAATACGCAGCGAGGACTCGCGCGAGATCTTGATAAGAGAGGAGAATAACACATGGGACTGACCGCAGGCTCAACAGGTATCGGAGCGCTGGACAGCGGACTTGTTATAAAAAAGCACACGCCCGACGATAAGGTGATAGCAGTGGCAGGAAACCCCAACGTCGGCAAGAGCACACTTTTCAACTCGCTCACAGGCATGAACCAACACACAGGAAACTGGTCAGGAAAGACTGTGGCGGTCGCACAGGGGCATTGCAGCACCGAAAAGGGCGGCTATGTGCTGGTGGATATACCGGGGACTTACTCGCTTATCCCCCATTCAGCCGAGGAGGAGGTAGCGCGGAGCTTCATCTGTCTTGGCGCTCCCGATGCGACTGTCGTGGTATGTGATGCTACCTGCCTTCAGCGCAGCCTTGACCTCGCGCTTCAGGTAGCGGAAATGTCATCAAAAACTATCGTCTGTGTAAATCTTATGGACGAGGCTGAAAGGAAAGGGATACATATTGACCTTTCGCTTTTATCCGAGCGTCTTGGTATCCCTGTCTGCGGTGTGACCGCGCGAAAAAAACACTCCCTCACGGCGCTGACCGATATACTCGACAAGCTTAACGAGGAAGCCCTTCACCCGCATGAGATCCGCTATCCCGCACCTGTCGAAGCCGCAGTTGCCGCTGTCGAGCCTGCTCTGCGCCGCAATCTCGGCAAAAGAACAGCCACAAGATTTCTTGCATTGAGGCTTCTTGAAGGCGATAACGAGCTTGCGGTAAAGCTGTCGCAGCAGCGCGGCTTTGCAAAGCTACCTCAGGACGTTGCAGAAGCTGTTGAGCATGGTCTGGAGCTGCTTGCAGCCGCAGGCATCACACGCGACAGGCTGCGCGACATGATAGTAGGAGCTATCTCCGCAAGCTCCGATGACATCTGCAGCGGAGTAATAACGCAGGGCTCGGCTGCCCATAGCAGCGCTGACCGCCGCGCCGACCGAATACTTACAAGCCGCGCTTTCGGTTATCCCATTATGATATTGCTTTTGCTGGGGATATTCTGGTTTACGATAACAGGCGCTAACTTTCCCTCCGTGTGGCTGTCCGATATGCTTTTTGCACTGGGAGATAAGCTTTCGGAGCTTCTGACCTCGTGGAATGCTCCCGAATGGCTGAGCGGTGTGCTGATAGACGGCGCCTATAAGGTGCTTGCGTGGGTAGTGTCCGTCATGCTTCCGCCTATGGCGATATTCTTTCCACTTTTTACGCTGCTTGAGGACTCGGGATATCTGCCGCGGATAGCCTATAATCTCGATAAGCCGTTTCATAAGTGTAACGCCTGCGGCAAACAGGCGCTTACGATGGCAATGGGCTTCGGCTGCAACGCGGCAGGAGTTGTAGGCTGCCGAATAATCGACTCAAAGCGCGAGCGCCTCATCGCAATGCTCACAAACAGCCTCGTTCCCTGCAACGGCAGATTCCCCGCCATGATAACGCTGATATCTCTGTTTTTCGTGGGTACTGTCGGAGGCTTTATCGGCTCGGCACTTTCAGCGGTGCTGCTGACCTGTGTAATACTGCTGGGAATAGCCGCAACATTTGCAGTGTCGCGGCTGCTGTCCGCGACTATCCTCAAAGGAGAGCCGTCCTCGTTCACACTGGAGCTTCCGCCCTACCGACGTCCGCAATTTGCAAAAGTCATAGTCCGCTCTATGCTGGACAGGACGCTGTTCGTTCTGGGCAGAGCCGCCGCAGTTGCCGCTCCTGCGGGAATAGTGATATGGCTGATGGCGAACGTTACCGTTGACGGCGCTACGCTCCTTGCGCACTGCACGGGCTTCCTTGATCCTTTCGCGCGGCTGTTCGGACTTGACGGAGTGATACTTATGGCATTTATCCTGGGACTTCCCGCAAACGAGATAGTCATTCCGATAATAATAATGGCATACTCAGCAGGCAGCAGCATAACCGAGCTGTCGCCTGCCGCCATGCAGACTTTGTTCACCGACAACGGCTGGACGTGGGTAACGGCAGTCTGCACTATTATTTTTTCGCTCATGCACTGGCCCTGCTCAACAACACTGCTTACCGTCGGAAAAGAATCGGGAAGCATAAAATGGGCTGTTCTGTCTGCCGTTATACCGACATTGGCAGGTCTTGCGCTGTGCTTCCTACTGAACAATGTTCTGAGGCTTTTCGTCTAGCAAAAAAACAGCTAAAATTCGTCCCGATCCGCATAAAATCTATTGACTTTTGATACTATTGGTAATATAATGATAATTGGGGAAAAATTTTAGATATAAAAGCACAGAAATTACCTTTGAAATAACTATGCCCCACTCCCCGTGGGGCTTTTTTATGGAGTAGATAAAATGATATTTGCGGATCTTCTGTTTTTGTATATATTCATACCTGCCTGTGCAGTCTGCTATGCATTGGCTCGGTATCTCGATCTTGCGCTGTTTTCGCCCAAAAAGCACGGCAGCCATTTTGCACAGCCGCAGCGCCAAAACCCGCTTCAGAATGGCGTGCTGGTGATATTCTCGCTGATATTCTACGCATGGGGCGAGCCTATCTATGTAATGCTTATGATAGTGAGCGTGCTTATAAACTATTTCATAGGTCTTGCTCTTGCAAAAAATCACTCCAAAGCCGTGCTTATCCTCGGCATAGTGTTCAACATAGCGGTCATAGGCGTATTCAAATATGCAGACTTCCTTGTTGAAACGATAAATCTGCTCGGCTTCGGTATTCCGCTGCCGAAGATAGCTCTGCCTATCGGAATCAGCTTCTTCACATTCCAGACTATGAGCTACCTGTTCGATGTTTACAGGGGTGACTCCGCAGTTCAGAAAAGCTTCGTAAATCTGCTGCTGTACATCTCGATGTTTCCGCAGCTTATCGCAGGTCCTATCGTGCGCTACGACACCATCGCACGCGAGATAGATTCGCGCTCCATCAGCTTTGATGATATCGCGGAGGGCTCGTTCAGATTTCTTATAGGTCTCGGCAAGAAGGTAATACTCGCAAACCAGCTCTCCGAGCTGTCCTCGCAATTCCTCGACGGTGATGTGACGGCACTCTCCGCAGGAGGCGCTTGGCTCGGAATACTCGCCTACACGCTTCAGATATACTTCGACTTCTCGGGATATTCCGATATGGCGATAGGTATGGGACGCTGCTTCGGTTTTCATTTTGATGAGAACTTCAATTATCCCTACATATCCTCAACTATTACCGAGTTCTGGCGCAGATGGCATATCTCGCTCGGCTCGTTCTTCAGGGATTATGTCTACATTCCCATGGGTGGAAACCGCAAGCACCAGCCGCTCAATATCATGGTGGTATGGTTCCTTACAGGACTGTGGCACGGCGCAAGCTGGAATTTCGTGCTGTGGGGCGTGTACTTCGGAGTCATCATAATGCTTGAAAAGTACACGATACTCAAGGTACGCGACAAGATACCGTCATTTATTCTGCATATATACAGCCTGTTCCTTATAATCTTCGGCTGGGTGCTGTTCTACTTCACTGATTTTGAAAAGATAGGTCAGTTTATCTGCTCGATGTTCGGCGGAGGTGCGGCAGGCGGCTGGGACTACCTCGCACAGAATGCTCTCACAAGCAACCTATGGCTTATCATAATAAGCATACTCTGCTGCATACCGTTCAGCAGATTTATCCGCAGCTTCTACGATGAATCGGGCACTGTGCGCTCCGCAGGCTTTGCGGCATTTATGACCGCTGCTAAGACCATCTGCGCCGCAGCACTGCTGACAGCAAGCACTCTGCTGCTTATCGGCGATACCAACAACCCGTTCCTGTATCTGAGATTTTAAGGGAGGGGTGAAGATATGAGACCGCAATACGAAAAGAAATACAAGATCCCAAAGCCCACGCGCCGCAAGAAGATAATGAACATGGTCTATCTTGTGACGATACTGCTGGTTTTTGAAGCGATAGGACTTATGCTGATAGTGTTTCCGAGAAGCGAGGTGTCCGAGCTTGAAAAGCGAGAGCTTGCGAAGTTCCCCGAGCTTACTTCCGAAAGCTATTTCAGCGGCGAATACACCGAGGGCATCAGCAAATGGTTCAGCGATACCGTTCCTTTCCGCGACACGCTTATGGAGATGGCCTACGCTCTTCGTGACCTCAAGGGCTTCGGCGAGGGCGGCAGCGAGATAAAGCTGCACGGCGTGGGCGGCACGGTACAGCCCGAAGCGCGCCCCGAGCAGACCTCAAAGCCCGACACGGACGAGCCCGTTTCAAAGCCTGTCGAGGACGCAGCTCCCGATGCCGAAACGAGCGAAGGCTCAACGTCCGCTATCGAATCTGCGGAAACAGAAGAAGCGGGCAACGATCCGATAGATATTCCCGATGAGGAAGCTCCCAACGAAAACGATGCCGTTGACATAAAGAACAACGGCGTTGCGGTAGTCGGAAGCGGCGAGAACACACGCGCTCTTATGCTTTACGGCGGCAGCTATACGGTGGGAGAAGCTTACGCTAAGGTCATAAACAAATACAAGGAAGCGCTCGGTGACAGCGTCAATGTATACAGCATGGTAATTCCGACGGCGGTAGAATTCTACAGCCCCAAAGAGCTTAAGCCATACTCCGCAAGTCAGCTCGACAACATCAACTGGGTAATAGAAAATCTTTCAGATGACGTTAAGGCTGTCGATGTATACACAACGCTCTCACAGCACACTTCCGAGTACATCTACACCCGAACAGACCATCACTGGGCGGCACTCGGCGCTTATTATGCGGCGCAGAAGTTTGCAGAGGTGGCAGGAGTTCCGTTTATGGATATCTCGGAGTATGAGCAGAAGGTCGTACACGACTATGTAGGCACGATGTACACCTACAGCGACTACGACCCGAATGTAAAGAACAACCCCGAGGACTTCATCTATTACGTCCCCAATGTAGATTACACCGCCACCTATTACGAATATATCCTCGGTGAGGACGGCTCGATAACAGGCATGGCAGAGCCTGATGAGGGCAGCTATTTCTGGAAATACTCCGACGGCAGCAGCCTTGCATACTGCACCTACATGGGCGGCGACTCGAAGATAGTTCATATAAAGACCGATACCGACAACGGCAGAAAGCTTGCTATCTTCAAGGACAGCTACGGAAACGCAATTCCGCCGTACCTGTTCGGCTCGTTTGAAGAAATAATTGTAATTGATATGCGCTATTTCACCTACAACGCGGTGGATTACCTCACCGAAAACGGTATTACCGATGTGCTGTTCGCAAACAATGCGTTCCACGCTGCGACAGCCTCGACGGTAAGGTATTATGAGAAGTTCCTGACTCAATAAAACTTATCCCCACAGAATTTCTGTGGGGATATTTCGTTATATAAGCTTATCCGAGAACAGCCATTTGCCTTTTACGCTGTCGTATACGAGCGTCACCACTCTGTAGCCGTCTTCGCTGTATTGATTCTTAATGATCCAGTCGGTCATCTTTAGTTTAAACACTACCTTGCTGTATGGAGCGAAATTATACTGCGAAAGTATCTCAGCATTTTCCGCAGTGTAGCCCGAGCAGCTAAGTCCCTTATTGAAGGTTTGCGCACAGAGCTTTCCGTCTACAACAGGAAACCAGAAGCCGATGTTAAGCTGCCCCACAGCGTCCTCGGTGAAATACTTTGCTGCCTCTGCCTTTATCTCGTCCACGCTGCTGTACGGGAAGTCGGGCGCTACCTCATACAGGCTTTCCTCTATCTGCTTCATTCCCGCAGCGCGTGCATTATCGCCGCTGAAATAGATAAGGTTTATAATATCCAGCGCAGGCTGCAGGTTTTCGTCAAGGAATGCGCTCAGCTCGTCATCTGTCATAAGCTGCTCTGTACCGCAGTTGAGCCACCTTGAACGCAGGAAGAACGTGTCGCCCTCCTGCCACATGAGAAAGCCGATGTTATCAGCACCGAGACCTTCGTACCATTCATCGGCATTTCCTCTTTTTCCGCTCACCTTGCCGTCATAGGTAAACCGCACCTCGGGCTCGACTATCCACGCATTTTCCAGCGCCCTTTCTTCATCTGTGATATTGTAGAAGTAGGGTGCCTCGGATACAGGAGTTACCTCAACATTCTTAATCTCCCAATCCAGCACATCAAACGTGCGCTCATAGTCCTTGTTTCCGTCAGAAAGCGCACGCATAAGACTATCAGCAAGACTCTCAGCGAACTCCTGTGGGTCGGGCTTGATTTCAGGATAACGCTCAAACAGCACGCCAAGTACTCCCGGATATTCTATCGGGGTCTTATACAGCAATGTGCCTAATTTCTCCACTACATATTCGCCGCGGTTGTTATCATATATATCATCATTCGGGACAAAACGAATGTTCAATATGCTGCGATTATTACCCATTGCCTGATAAGTACGCTCCTCATCTTCCTCGTACCTTATAAACTGCGCTGTGTTCAGAGCATTCAGTGCCTCGTCCGATATAAGCTCCACAAGCTCCCAGCCATAACTCTGCTGCTCATATACGCGGATAGTTTTGCTGTCGTTCTTTTCGGCAAGTATGAAAAGCTCCGCAGTACCGTCAAAATCGAAGTCCTCGACAGATGTTCCGAGAACGTCATGTCCGTCCTCGCGGAGTAGACCGCACAGGATCTCCGTATACGAATAGCTTTCGTCGCTAACTGTGTAACCAAGCTCGTTCAGCTCTTCAAGCTGCGCTGTGCCGTACTCATTGCCGAGCCTTGTGCGAAGCTGGGTTATCTTCCATTCGCCATTTATCTTTTCAAGGCGCATTACGGAATGCTCATAATAATAAGGCACCTTTGCAGCGTCGATACTCTTTGACGTGTTTTTGCATATCGTGCAAAGCTGATAATCAACGTAATTATCGCCGCTGTCTATTACGCCCTCAATAGTAGTCCAGTACTCGTGAAGCGCGCTGATATCGGACTGCGCATGATCCAACCCTGCGTTTGCATCTATGCTGCTCCAAAGGCTCTCCTTAAGCCTGTCATCGTCAGTATACCACGGCGCTGCCGACGGTGTATCGGCGGAATAATAATGTCCGCTGTAATTATACATCGTTCCTGCAAAGGTGCTGTTGTACAGCGCCTGAATATCGTCATAGCTTTCAAGCGACCGGGCAACACCTGCGTTTTCCTTTATCTGATAAAGCTTTATCGCATCGCTGAGCTTCTCAGCACCGCGCTGTAAAAGAACATCGTCATGCCATGATGCCTCCAGATGATCGTGTTCGCCTCTTGCGATAGAAAAAGGCAGAGCCTCGCCGTCTACTATCTCATAGCCTAAGCCGCTTACGTCGTGCTTCAGCAGCTCG
This sequence comes from uncultured Ruminococcus sp., assembly GCA_964435155.1. Classification (GTDB taxonomy): domain Bacteria; phylum Bacillota; class Clostridia; order Oscillospirales; family Ruminococcaceae; genus CAG-115. The sequence continues at coordinate 13,055 of CAYSYF010000033.1, forward strand.
TTGTCGGTATTCATCTGTATATCTGCTTGGCAGAACAAATGGTCACCCACACTGTGGCTGTAATACATATATTCATAACCTATGTACAGCGTATCGTCCTTGCCGCTCATACCTTGTGTGATCAGGCTTAGCTCCATGTACGACAAGCCGTCTAAAGCATCTTCGGGTGCAGCGACCCTTGCATCGTATACCTGCTGTACCTCGCCGCTTGTGGAGATGCGCCCGATAATGCCGCTGTACTGCGAATAATACAGATAGTCGCCGCTGCATACAGGTGTTATATAGTGATCCAAGCTGTCAAGCTTGCAGACAAACGTGAATTCATCTCCGTTTCTGATGTATATCTCTGAGAATGCATAGCCGTTGCTCATTTTCAGCGCATATTGCTTCAGCCAGAATTCCGCACCATCATCTGCCTTAACATAATACGCAACAGGCTGATATCCAAGCTCGCCACTTTCTATAAGCTCATGATAGCTTTCTACTTCCTCAGGACTTGCGCCATTCATGATACCGTCGAAAAATTTCTGCTCCTGCTGTGCTGCCGCTTCACTCAGCGTATTCTTAAACTCCAGTGCCGCCTCGTCATCGCCGTTATACAGCTCCATGGACGCCCACTCGCTGCTTTCGGTCTCAGAATAAACAGGCTTCAGCGTAAGCTTTGAATACTTGACGTATGTCAGCGCATCGCTCCATTCGTACGGCTCGTATGACCAGCCGATAAGGTTTACGCCATCATAATAGAAGTTCGTTATTGTATCAGGAACGAAATACATCGCACTGCCTGTCTTTATATCGTATGCGATGTAGATCTTATCTGCACTGTCACTTTCATAAACAGGGATATACACTACACCATCGTACACATCAGGATTACCGACATTGCACCTTTGCTTGTTGTAGAGCGTATCGGAGAAATCGTCCATATACAGCGTCTCGGTTAGTCCTGTGGACAAGTCGGTTATGATGATACTATGCTCGGGATATTGATGTGTCAGCGTATCTCTTTGCACATCATAACCTGAATTAACGGAAAATGCCTCTTCATAGCTCATTTCCAGCGCTTGAATCTCACCGCTCGGCAGCATGATATCATATAGCGTCTTATCTGTCTGTTCATAACAGCGTATGCGATCATCAAGCAGAACCGCTTCTGTAGTACCTGCATCAAACTGACCCCTATAAATATCCGTGGGAATAATTTCACCACTTTCTCGGTCATACACCTGCAACGTCGAGTTCATGCCATTTCTGAACAGAACATAATCCTCATTGTGCGACCAGAATTGTGCGGAATCGGAGGTTATCGCCTGTATTGCCATGGTATCAGTATTGAGCATGAACAGACCATCGCTGCCCTTAGAAATATACACATAGTCGCCATCGCGAGTAACGGTGCTCGCCCTGTCGGCTTCAAATACATTCTCTGTAATAAGCCCGTCTTTCACATAAAACACTCTGCTATAGCAAGGTTCGATAATACCCTCATAGTAGCACAGATCATAATTTATTGCGCATATCCAGTCTGCTGTATCGCTGCCGATATAGGACACATCAAGAGAAGCATTGAAATAATTCTGTTCGATTAGTTGCTGCTTCTCGTCAGTATCAGGAAGAGAGTTTACATACTCAGCAGCCTTTCTGATTGCTTCCTCATCGTAGAAATGCTCATAAGGTACATCAAAGCCTGCCTGATGAATTATATCCTGATCTCTTATGGTGTCAGTCAGGATAAGCTCGGCTTCTACTGCGTTTATCTTAGGCTGCTCAACTATGTCGATCGCTTCATTCGTTTCATCGGTTTCAAGCGTATCCGAAGCCTCTGATGTAGGTGTGTCGTCAGGCAGCAGTTTGTTTTCGCCGCGCATAAGATGTATTCCGCCGAAAACGCACAGCATCACTGCCGCAGCCGCCGCACCGATAACAGCAATTATCTTAGCCTTGCTATGCTTCTTTTCGGAGGACTCGTACTTCAGCGAGATCACTTTTGCATCATTGCTGCCTTCGCTTTCCTGTAAAAGCTCGGAATCGGAGTGCTTGGCGAAGTACTCCGCGGCCTCGTCAGTGAAACGCTCGTCTATATTGTCCGTTACCTGCTTCCAAAGCTCACTCATACCTCAACACCCCTTTCCGAAAGATATGTACGAAGCGCCCTGCGCGTGCGCATAAGGCTGCTCTTTACGGCAGACACGCTCATTCCTGTGCTCTCGCATATCTCCAGCACGCTCATGTTGTAATAATACCGCGCCGTGAACACAACTCTGTTCTTCTTGTGCTGAGCTTCCAAAAAGCTGTTGAGATACTCCGATATCTGCCTGCTGTCGTAGAGAGTTTCAGCCGTGCGGCTGTCAGGCAGCACCTCGGCAAGCTCGTCATACTGCTCCTCGTAGCCCCTGCGCGAGTTCGCTTCCCTTACATTCAGCGCAGAATTGCGTACTATCCTGCAAAGATAGCCGCAAAGCGACTCGGGATTCTTTGGCGGAATTGCATTCCACAGCTTTGTATAGCTGTCACTGACGCACTCCTCGGCGTCCTCGCGGTTTTGAAGCACCGCATACGCGACTTTCATGCAAAGCGCACCGTACTTCGACTGTATCTCCGAGATAGCCTGCTCGGAGCGCTTGAAGAACAGCGCGATTATATTTCTGTCGTCCATAATTACCACTCCTTTTGAGAGTATTGACAAGTGAAGGTCGTTTACTGATTTCTTCTCTCGTTAATTATAACAGAATATTTGTCTTGTTGGTCGCTTTTTCACAAAAAATTTTACTCAAATTATCAAGACATTTTGAAAAAAGTATGCTACAATGTAATCGTAAAGCTTTACTATCGGAATGAGGGATATCATGAACGCTGATAAGATACGCAGTCTTACCGACGCACTTGAATACATAGAAGGCGGTCTCAGCGGCGAAATATCGCAGGAGGACTGCGCAAAAGCCGCCTGCTGCTCGCTTTCGGGACTTCAGAAGATGTTCAGGTATGTATTTCACATCGGTATCGGTGACTACATCACGCGCCGCAGGCTGTCAAAGGCTGCGGCAGAGCTGAGACAGGGCGAAAAGTCCGTGCTGGAGATAGCCATGAGCTACGGCTACGGCTCGGCTGAGGCTTTCACCCGCGCATTTTCGCGCCTGTGGGGAGTTACTCCCACCGCGTACCGCAAGGAATGGAGCTTTTCCACGCTTTATCCGCGGCTTGATTTCCCGAGAAGATTTATGTATAATGGAGAAGAGATCATGACAAACAAATTTGATATTTCTGAGCTTTACGACTATATCCGCGAGAAGAAAGGCACTTATATACTCAGCTTTGATACAGCAAGGCTTATGGAAGTAAACAGCAAGTATGGCAAAACAGCAGGCGACAAGGTTATCCTTGAGTGTCTGCACCGTATTGACGAGCAGTGCGCAGACGGTATGCTGATGTTCCGTATAGGCGGCGATGAATTTGTGATGGTGACAGGGCTTTCTGACAAGGCACAGGTTCAAGCGCTTGCTGACAGGATACTCTCGCAGAACGGAAACACCATCACTCATGACGAAACGGAGATACCCGTTGCCATGCGCGCGGGCGCAGTTCTGCTCGACAACGGAACACCGCGCTATCAGGAGCTTTTCAGCAGGCTTGTTGCGGCGGCGTCAGATGAGCCGGGCAAGCTGGTTTTTGAGGAGTAAAAGGAGCATATAATGCAATTCACCGCTAAGATAGAACAGACCTTTGCGTATCCTAAGCGCATGAAATACATCGCTGAAACAGATTCCTTCATTGCAAAGGACTGCGACAGCCTTGGCTATGTCAGAAATGTGCGGCAGCCCTACGGCTGGATAAAGGAGTCGGGTACTCCACCGCTGCCGCACCTTGATGTCTACATAATGACCGAGCGCGAATTTGAGCTTGGCAACGAGGTGGAGGTGCGCATAATCGGTGTGTTTCGCCGCGATGACGGTGACCACAAGCTTGTGGGAGTAACGCTTGACAGGGATACCAGCGACTTTTCCGAGCTTTCAGACGCCGAAAAAGAGGATATGCGCAGACTTTACGGCGGCAAGTACAAGGGCGAGGGCTGGTTCGGCAGAGAAACAGCCGAGGAGATAATAAACGCTTTCTTTGAGGAATTTCCACAGACGAGGTGAAACACCTCGACGGCTATGAGGCGGAGGAGGGCTTTGCACTGCAATATGTAACACGATTATGCGATAGCACAGAACAAGCAGAGCCTTTCCGAAAACGCGGTGTGATTTAGTTAATTAAATCAAGGCTTTAGCGGAATAAGTATGAATAATAATTTTATCAATTATGCATTCAGCTCCCTGAAAAATGGGAGCTGTTTTGTATTTTTGGAGGTTTTCACAGAAACGAATGAATATTTTCTACCCCTAAACTTGCAGGATAGGTGTTGATTTTTCTTTGAAAATAGTGTATAATTAAATTGTATTTTTTTAGTTCCAAGGCTATCAAACAGGAAAGGAGAATAAGCATGAACTATTCAGAAATCACCCCCTACATCGAGGAGCTTGCAAAGCTGTCGAGTGAAAACAACCACATCTCACCCGAGCTGTACCCCAAACACAATGTGTTCAGAGGTCTGCGCGACATGAACGGAAACGGTGTTGTCACAGGTCTTACCGAGATATCGCGTATCAAAGCAAAGGATCACGACGAAAACGGCAATGAGATCACCTGCGACGGTCAGCTCTATTACCGCGGCATAAACGTCCGCGATATCGTAGCAGGCTTCCGCAAGGATAAGCGCTTCGGTTTTGAGGAGATCACATATCTGCTGTTATTCTCCGAGCTTCCCAATGAACAGCAGCTTTCGGATTTCAGAAAAACTCTGTCCTCCTATCGCACGCTGCCGCCCTCTTTTGTAAGAGATATGATACTTAAGGCTCCCGGCAAGGATATGATGAATATCCTGTCCAGAAGCGTGCTGGCACTGTATGCCTACGATGAAACGCCTGACGACATCTCGGTGGCTAACGTTCTGCGTCAGAGCCTGCAACTGATCTCCATATTCCCGCTGCTGGCTGTTTACAGCTATCACTCTTACCAACATTACCACAACGGCAAGAGCCTGTTTATACACCACCCTAAGCCCGAGCATTCCACTGCGGAAACTATCCTCAGCCTGCTTCGTGAAAACGGCGAGTATTCGCCTCTCGAAGCCGAGATACTTGACCTTGCACTGGTGCTTCACGCAGAGCACGGCGGCGGTAATAACTCCACCTTTACAACTCACGTCGTTACTTCCTCGGGTACGGATACCTATTCCTCTGTTGCGGCGGCGCTCGGCTCGCTTAAGGGTCCGCGTCACGGCGGCGCTAACATCAAGGTAGTGCGTATGTTTGAGGATATGAAGCAGAACATCAACGTCAAGGACAAGGACGCTATCCGCGATTACCTCAACAAGCTGCTTAACAAGGAAGCCTTTGATAAGGCAGGACTTATATACGGCATGGGTCATGCGATCTATTCAAAGTCTGATCCCAGAAGCGATATCTTAAAGGACTGTGCAAAGGACCTTGCAATAGAAAAGGGCTTTGAAGAAGAATTTTCGCTGTACGAAACAGTTGCCGAAATGGCACCCGAGATAATTTCGGGCAAGCGCAAGATGTATAAGGGCGTAAGCCCCAACGTAGACTTCTACTCGGGTCTTATCTACCGTATGCTCGATCTCCCCTGTGAGCTGTTCACTCCCATTTTCGCGGTTGCGAGAATTTCGGGCTGGAGCGCTCACCGTATCGAGGAGATACAGAACGCAGGAAAGATAATCCGTCCTCAGTATGTAAGCGTTATCCCTGAGAGAGGCTATACGGATATGTCGGAGAGATAAATTGAATATATTTATGGCGGAGCATTTGCTCCGCCTTTTCTATTTATATAGATTTATTATCTGAATGTTTTTTCTTTCAGCCATTCTCACCGTTTGTCCTGTTCCGCTTCTGTATTTCTTTGTATTATAGTAGCATACGCATATGTCTGCTTTATCAACAAGGCGCTGGTTTCGGGCTTTCATACAGCCATAGCTATACTTTTCTTCAATGTATTCAACACTATCAGCATAGCGCAAAAGGGTATAATATTGACGTTTTTGATGTTCGTTCCATTTCAGACACTGCTGATCCGCAGCGCATGGAAGCGTCAGATTAAGTGTAATTTGGGGATATCTTTTACGCAGAATACATACCGTGTAAGAACATATCATATCCCAACCTATTGCACCGCCTGCATAAAAATTCGTTACACCATCTTCAATAAGTTTACATAGCACATTTTCAAGCTCAATATGCAACTGTGTATTATCATCTGATATAGCACGATGCCCTGTAAAACAGCAATTTTTCATTCCGAACCACCTGAAGAATATTATTTACAAAATTATTATAGGACTATTAGTCCTATTTGTCAATAGGACATATATTCCTAGGTTATTATATTCTTGGGTGATGATAATGACTTTAAGATTGAAAGATTTAAGAGAAGATAACGACCTGACTCAAAAACAAATATCAGAATATCTGCTGTGTGACCAATCGCTTTATTCCAAATATGAGAGAGGCGAGCGTGAAATACCGCTTAAGATCATAATAAAGCTTGCCGACTTCTATAATGTAAGCATTGATTATTTAGTCGGCAGAAGCAAAAACAAATAAACGCGCGGCGGAGCATTTGCTCCGCCTTTGCTGTTTATTAACGTTGTAAGGGCGATTCAATATCTGCCCGATCAACACCTCGCAATTTTATTAAGGGCGGAAATGGATTCCGCCCCTACGCCCATATTTGCAACACATCATTAAATTACGATTTCCCCCTTGAATATCCGACCAAAATGTGCTATACTATACCCATGACAAAAACAGAAAGGACTTCCGATATGGAACTCATTAACATCAAGAAGATAAAAAAGGAATACTCCCCCTACCGCTGGCAGATAGGCGGCAATGACCCCTATACCGAGGAGATGACTATGTTCACCCTCACAGGCAAGGGCGTGACCTACGCTTTCGCGGCACTTGAAAGCGGTCACCTCGCACACGTTTATTTCGGCAAGCGCGCCGATGACGAGGATCTCTCTTACCTGCTGCGCCTCGGCGAAAACCCCTACACCCCCAAGGTAAACGAGCGCGATATGGGTACATTCATGGACAGCACCTTGTTTGAATACCCCTGCCACGGTATCGGCGACTACCGCGAGCCTGCCATCATGCTTATGGACAGCAAGGGCATGAGCAGCCTTGACCTGCGCTATGTTTCCCATGAGATCATCAAGGGCAAGCCCGAGCTTTATCAGCAGCTTGAGGACTGCACAGTGCAGCTTCCCGCTACTTTTGCAAATGAGAACGAGGCTGAAACTGTTGCTGTTACCCTCTGCGACAAGCGTACAGGACTGAATGTGATCCTGTACTACACTGTATTTGCTGACCTTGACATCATCACAAGAAGCGTGAAGCTGATAAACAAGGGTGCTGAAGCATTCGATGTGCGCCGCGTGCTTTCGGGCTGCGTTGATTTCGACGACGATCAGTATGATTTTATAACTCTCAACGGCTCATGGGCGAGAGAGCGCGTTATGGAGCGCTGCCGCCTGCACCACGGCAAGCAGGGCGTTGACAGCGTAAAGGGCGAAAGCTCCCACCAGAACAATCCCTTTGTTGCTCTTGTTTCTCACAACGCTAACGAGGATATCGGAGAGGCTTACGGCTTCAACCTTGTATACAGCGGTAATTTCTTCGCACAGGCTGAGGTGACACAGCACAAAAAGACCCGCCTTGTTATGGGTATCAACCACTTTGATTTCAGTTGGAAGCTGCTGCCGAACGCAGAGTTCACTGCTCCCGAGCTGGTCATGGCTTACTCCTCCGAGGGTATCGGCAATATGAGCCGCAATTTCCATGACCTGTACCGTCAGCACCTTATCCGCGGCGAATACAAGGACAAGCGCCGTCCTATCCTCATCAACAACTGGGAGGCTACATACTTCAATTTCGACACTGATAAGCTTATCGGTATCGCAAAGCAGGCCTCCGAGCTTGGAATTGAAATGCTGGTAATGGACGACGGCTGGTTCGGTCACAGAGATTCCGACAACAGCTCGCTCGGTGATTGGTTCGTATACGAAAAGAAGCTGAACGGCGGTCTTAAGTACCTCGTTGACGAGGTGAACAAGCTCGGCATGAAGTTCGGTATCTGGTTTGAGCCTGAGATGATCTCTCCCGACAGTGAGCTTTACAAGGCTCACCCCGACTGGGCTATACAGATCGAGGGTATGCCCATGACCCAAAGCCGTCAGCAGTATGTTCTGGACTACAGCCGCAAGGAAGTTCGCGATCACATCTACGGAATGATGAAGAAGATACTCGACAGCGCAAATATCGAATACATCAAGTGGGATATGAACAGACAGCTCACCGAGGTAGGCTCCAATGCGCTCCCTGCTGACCGTCAGCGTGAGCTGTGGCACAGATATGTGCTGGGTGTATATGATGTTATGGACAGACTTACCCATGACTATCCCTATATCCTGCTGGAGAACTGCTCAGGCGGCGGTGCGAGATTTGACGCAGGTATGCTGTTCTACTCGCCGCAGATCTGGACTTCCGACGATACCGACGCTATCGAGCGCTTAAAGATACAGCACGGTACGTCTATCTGCTACCCTGCTTCCGCAATGGGTGCGCACGTTTCCGACTGCCCCAACCATACAGTGGGAAGAACAACTCCGTTCTCCACACGCGGCAACGTTGCTATGGTAGGTACATTCGGCTATGAGCTTGATGTAACACGCATTCCCGAGGCTGACAGGAATGAGATCCCCTCTCAGGTCGAGATGTTCAAGAAGTACAATCCCCTTATCCGCACAGGCGATCAGTACCGCATAGGCAATGTCTTTGAGGACAACATGTGGGACGCATGGATATTCGTTGCAAAGGACAAGAGCGAGGCTGTATTCACCTTTGTACAGGTGCTCGGCAGACCGAATTACGGCAGCCGCCGCATAAAGCTGAAGGGTCTTGACCCCGCAAAGAAGTACCTCAGCAGCGAAACAGGCGAGGCTCACAGCGGCGCAGCACTTATGAACTGCGGTATCAACATCAGCCTGCACGGAGATTTCTCCTCTAAGGTCATTCATTTCACTGAGGTGTAACCTCCTTAATTGGTCGATTTTTATAAAAATCTTCTTATCCCGTTGAATAAAATTTCGCAAATCAGATATTGAAATATTTATTTTTTTCTGATATAATAACATCATCAATAAGGGAGTAGTCGGCACGACTTTTAAAAAATGTGCGATGACGTCAACATCGTGGGTCTTTTGGCTCTGGTGTCATCTTAAACGGCAAGACTTATCTGCGTAAGCAGATAAGTCTTTTTTTTATCCCATTGAACATAATATACTAAAAAAGGAGAAAGTAATTATGGACTATTTCAATCTGGACTCAAAAGCTGCGCTAGACTCGCTTGGCACTACCCGCGAGATAGGTCTTACACCTGAGCTTGTCGAGGCAAGCCGAGAGAAGAACGGCGCGAATGTTATCGCCGAGGAGAAAAAGAAGAGTATTTTCATGGTGTTTCTTGAGCAGTTCAAGGATCTGCTGGTTATCATTCTGATAGTAGCCTCAATCATTTCCATCGCAACAGGCAATGCAGAGAGCGCTATCGTTATCCTCGTCGTTATCACGATGAATGCAATCCTCGGAACTGTACAGCACCTGAAAGCGCAGAAATCCCTTGCCAGCCTTAAGGCAATGAGCGCCCCGAATGCGAGAGTTATCCGTGAGGGCAAGCAGGTGGAGATCCCCGCATCTGAGGTAGTTGTCGGCGATATCCTGCTTATCGAGGCTGGCAACGTTGCCGCTGCCGACGGACGTATCCTCGAAGCCGCTTCTTTGCAGGTGAACGAAAGCGCGCTTACAGGCGAGTCGCTCAACGTGCTCAAATCCGTTGAGAAGATCGACGCCGAAGAGCTTCCGCTCGGTGACAGAGTGAATATGATCTACTCGGGCTCGAATGTTTCCAACGGACGCGGCGTTGCTGTCGTAACAGGCGTTGGTATGAACACCGAAATAGGCAAGATCGCGTCGCTTATGCAGAATGCAAAGAAGAAAAAGACTCCCTTGCAGGCAAGCCTTGATCATTTCAGCAAGATACTCTCATTTATCATCATCGGTATCTGCATCGTCGTATTCCTGCTCACTAAATTTGTGAATGGTCAGCCTATCGAGGACGCGCTGATGTTCGCTATCGCGCTCGCTGTTGCAGCTATTCCCGAGGCTTTGAGCTCCATCATTACCATCTCACTCGCCATCGGAACACAGAAAATGTCCAAGCAAAAGGCTATTGTAAAGGATCTGAAGGCAGTTGAAGGACTCGGCTGCGTTTCGATAATCTGCTCAGACAAGACCGGTACGCTTACGCAGAACAAAATGACCGTCCGCGACATCACTGCTCCAAGCGGCTGTGCTGCCGATGAGCTGCGTATGGCGATGGCATTGTGCAACGATGCCGCAAAATCAGGCGAGGTATGGCTTGGTGATCCCACCGAAACAGCACTTTCCGCATATATCACCGAAAGCGAATATGACCGTATCCGCAAGGAAAATCCTCGTATTGACGAGATACCCTTTGACAGTGACCGCAAGCTTATGACAACAGTGCATGAGTTCAGCGGAGAGCGTACAGCCTATACAAAGGGCGCTATGGACGTTCTGATGCCGCGAATGAAGTATATCCTTGATGAAAACGGTGTTCGTTCTATCAATGAAAGTGATCTCGACGATATCAAAAAAGCAAATCTCGGCTACTCCGAAAACGGCATGAGAGTTCTTGCGTTTGCAAAGAAGATACTCGCAAGCGACGCGCCCATAACACTTGAGGACGAGTGCGATTATATCTACATCGGTCTTACCGCTATGACCGATCCGCCGCGTGAGGAGAGCAAGGCTGCCGTTGCAGACTGTATCAGCGCAGGTATCAAGCCCATCATGATAACAGGCGACCACAAGCTTACAGCGGTTGCAATTGCAAAGGAAATTGGTATCTTCAAGGACGGCGACAAATGTCTTGACGGTACAGAGCTTGACGCTATCTCGGACGAGGAGCTTTCCGCGCAGCTTGAGCAGATCTCGGTATACGCGCGTGTTTCGCCCGTTCACAAGATCAGGATAGTTGAGCTGTGGCAGCAGAAGGACAAGGTAGTTGCGATGACAGGCGATGGCGTAAACGACGCTCCCGCGCTTAAAAAGGCAGACATCGGTGTTGCAATGGGTATTACGGGAACAGAGGTATCCAAGGACGCTGCTTCCATGATACTCGCAGACGATAATTTTGCTACTATCGTAAAATCCGTAGCAAACGGACGCAATATCTACAACAATATCAAAAACGCGATAAAGTTCCTGCTTGCAGGCAACACTGCCGCCATCATCGTTGTTCTTATCACGACATTCTTTAATCTGCCGCTTCCGTTCTCTCCTGTGCACCTGCTGTTTATAAATCTTCTCACCGACTCGCTGCCTGCGCTCGCGCTTTGCATGGAGCCTATGCAGTCCGGTATCATGAAGGAAAAGCCCCGTCCCACAAACGAGTCTATCCTCAACAAGGAAACAGGCGTCTATATCCTATTCCACAGTATCGTTATAGCTGCCTGTGTAATGGTGGCATTCATGCTGGGCAATTCGGTATCCGCTACTCTCGCAAGCACCATGGCATTCGCAACCCTTTGCCTTGCACGACTCTTTGAGGGCTTCGACAGCCGCGGCAAATACTCGCTGATAAAGCTCGGTATCAACACAAATTTGTATTCGCTGGGTGCGTTCTGCGTAGGCGTGCTGTTCCTTACAGCGGCTCTGTTCATCACTCCCCTGCACGGCTTTATGGACATCGACAGCGCGATCACTGCGGATAATATAATCCAGATAGTCGCTCTTTCAGCTATTCCCTTTGCGCTTACTCAGGTACTGCGTATAATCAGGGAGATCGCTGCAAGAAATAAGAACAAGGCTTAAAGCCAAAAGAAAAGGCTGCGTGTAAATACGCAGCCTTCAGCTTGTCGAAAAACTATGTTTTTGCTCGCGGAGCGAGCTTTTTAGATAAC
>CAYSYF010000034.1:0-24432 GCA_964435155.1 uncultured Ruminococcus sp.
ACTGTGCGAGTTGGCGGCATTGCCGCCAGCGAGTGCGGGCAGTGCGGATGTTTCGTCGAAAAAGTCCCAACGGGACTTTTTCGACGGTCTGAGGGGCGGATCCAATATCCGCCCCTACAAATTTTATTAACATCTCAGTCCATATTCTCTGTACTGACAGCTATCCTTCATACCGCAGTCCGCACAGCTCTTGCGCTTCCTGTCAAGCTCTCCCTTGGAAAGCCCGATAATGCCTATCGTGCTCTTTTGGGGAGTCAGCATATGCGTAGCTGTGCAGCAAACGCCTATCTTTCTTACCGCGTCAACGCTTGCAATGAGCAGCGGAGCCGTATCTATCGGGAAATCGCCGTAGCCGCAGCCGTAGCACCATGTGGTGGAATATCCGCTCATGCTCTGCAGGATATTGCAGCGAGCCTCCTCTACCACCTGATCAGCTAACGCATTGGCAAGCGCGTCGGTGATAACAGCCTTCATGCTGTCACCGACTTCAAGCTTTTTTATGTATCTGTCGGTATCCGAAGCAAGCGTCACACACAGCACAGCCGCCTTATCACAGCCGCGCAGATGTCTTTCAATATCGTCGCCCTCCAGCCAAAAATCACATTCCGAAAGGTGCATACGCTTTCCGTCGCGCACGATATCGAATACGCGCCACACATACTGAGGACGGGCAGCCTTCAGCAGCTCATGCTCGCACTCCTCAATGACTTTCAGCACACGTTCGTCGGGAGCTTCTTTATATCCCATATATCGCAACGCTTCGTTGCGGTTTATCTTTCTGATCTCGCTTAACATGCTCTTATCACCTTTTCTACGCTCTCACTTATTTTTCTTGCGATATAGGGGTTGTTCATTGTATACAGGTGTATGCCGTCAACTCCGTTTGCAACAAGATCAATTATCTGATCAACGGCATACGCGATACCTGCGTCGCGCATTGCCTCCTCATTGTCGCCGTAACGCTGTATCAGCTTTACAAACTTCGTTGGCAGGCTTGCACCGCACATTCCAACCATGCGCTGTATCTGCTTTGCATTCGTGCAGGGCATGATGCCTGCCTCGATCGGTACATTTATGCCCGCAATGCGCGCCTTTTCGATAAACTCATAAAATTTGCTGTTATCGAAGAAAAGCTGCGAGATAAGGTGGCTTGCACCTGCGTCCACCTTTATTCTCAGATTGCGGATATCGTCGACCATATTTGCAGACTCCGCATGGCACTCAGGGTAGCAAGCGCCCGAGAAGCCAAGATCGCTGCGCTCCTTCATGTAGCTTATAAGATCGCTTGCGTGCTTGAAATCCTCCTTCGGCGCGATATCGGGATTTATGTCGCCGCGAAGCGCCAGCACGTTTTCAATGCCGTGCATTTCAAAATCCTTGATCATGCGGTCAATATCAGCCTTTGTGGAATTTACGCAGGTCAGATGAGCCACAGCCTCGGTATGGCACTTTTCCTTTATGTATTCCGCAAGCTCAATGGTAGAGCAGCCTGCCGCCGAGCCGCCTGCGCCGTAGGTGACGCTGATAAAGTCGGGGCGCAGATCGCTCAGTGCCTCCAGCGTGGAGTATATCGTATCAATCGAGCCGTCCTTCTTGGGCGGAAATATCTCAAACGAGAACACAGTTCTGTTGTTTTCAAACAACGATGCTATCTTCATTTTAATTTCTCCTGTTATTTCATTATAGTAACACGTTAAAGCAAACAATTCAACGCAAAGCCGCGATATGTCATACCGCAGCCGCGATCATTACTCTGTTATCCCCTTCAACGCCTGCGCCAGCTGATCGGGGCAGGACGTGGGCTTGAAGCCGCAGCGTATTCCCGAAAGGCGCTCTATAACATCTTCAACCGCCATACCCTCAACGAGCTTTGCAATGCCCTGAAGATTTCCGTGACAGCCTCCTGTGAACTTCACGTTCTTCACCTTGCCGTCCTCCACTTCAAGAGTTATCTTCTGCGCACATACGCCGCGGGGGCGAAATTCGTAATTCATCTTTTCCTCCTGTAAGCGGTCAGGAGCCTGTCCATTCGTCCGCAACAGCCTTAGCTACCGCGTCCGCAACGGACTTGTCCAGCGCGCTTGGGATTATATAGTCAACCGAAAGCTTGTCCTCGGGGATAAAGTCCGCGATAGCGTGAGCCGCCGCAAGCTTCATCTCCTCCGTGATAGCCTTTGCACGAACGCTCAGCGCGCCCTTGAAAATGCCCGGGAATACAAGCACGTTGTTAATCTGATTTGGATAATCGCTTCTGCCTGTTCCTACGATAAAAGCACCCGACTGCTTAGCAAGGTCGTATGTGATCTCGGGGTCGGGGTTTGCCATCGGGAACAGCACAGGCTTCTGAGCCATCGACTGCACCATTTCGGGAGTAACAAGGTTCGGCTTTGAAACGCCGACGAATACATCAGCGCCCTTCATCGCGTCTGCGAGGCTGCCCTTGACATTGTTCTTGTTGGAGAGCTTCGCCATTTCCGCATGAGCAGGATTTTCGTAATTATCGTCACGATTTATTATACCGCAAAGATCGACCATTATAAGATCGCCGATGCCGAGCTTTAACAGGAACTTTCCTATCGCAATACCTGCCGAGCCTGCTCCGTTTATAACCACTGTGATATCGGAAAGCCTTTTACCTGCAAGCTTAACAGCGTTCAGCATTGCAGCGCCTACTACGATAGCAGTACCGTGCTGATCGTCATGGAATACGGGAATATCAAGGCGCTCCTTTAGCCTTGCCTCGATCTCAAAGCAGCGCGGAGCGGAGATATCCTCAAGATTTATTCCGCCGAAGCTGTCAGAAATAAGCTCGATAGTGCGGACTATCTCATCGGGGTCCTTGCTCTTTATGCACAGAGGGAATGCGTCAACGTCCGCAAATTCCTTGAAAAGGCAGCATTTTCCCTCCATTACGGGCATTCCCGCAAGTCCGCCGATGTCGCCCAGTCCAAGCACCGCAGTGCCGTCAGTAATGACCGCAACAAGGTTATTTCTGCGCGTGAGCTTATAGGAAAGCTCGGGATCCCTTGCTATTTCAAGACAGGGCTGTGCAACACCGGGTGTGTACGCAAGCGAAAGGTCCTCGCGAGTTTCGATCTTTGCGCGGGAGACCACCTCAAGCTTGCCCTGCCATTCATAATGCTTTTCCAAAGCCTGCTGTTTGATGTCCATTTTTGTTCCTTCTTTTGTCTTTTTATGTATTTATCTTAAGCCTTACCCTTATGGTTTAAAATCTTATTGAGCGACTCCTCGGGAGTAAGGTTAGAGCCTATCTGTATCGCATAGTGATTATAGAAGCCGTGGAAGTCCGAGCCGCCTGTCGTGATAAGGCTATGAGCCTCAGCAACCTCCATAAGCTGCTTTTTGTAGTCGTCGTTTGCGCTGGTATGCCATACCTCAACACCGTCAAGCTCGCCCGACTTCGCAAGCTCCTTTAAGAGATCAAGGCTGTCGTATACCTTTGGGTGAGCCATTACCGAAATACCGCCGCTTGCACGGATAAGAGTGGTAACGAAGTGAACGTCGGGGTAGAAATCCGCCTCGCTCTTTACCTCCTCGCTGCAAATTCCGCGCTCTCTGTCGAAGATCTCGTCATATACCTCGCCGTACAGCTCGGTAGTGTAGCCGTAGTCCATCAGCGCGTGCATGATATGGCATTTGTAGATTGCCTTGCTTCCTGCGGAATAACGCAGTATGCTCTCAAGCGTGATGGGGTACTTTTCAAGCACCTTCATCGCCATGCGCTTGCCGAGGTTCATTCTTCCCTCGGAGGTTCGCAGACACAGACCCTCTAATCTGTCGGGCTTCTGCGGCATATAGCAAAGGATATGTACCTTTCTGCCTCTCTCTCCGTCAAATGCGGAGAACTCAACAGCAGGGATAACATTGACATTGTATCTCTTGCCCAGCACAGCCGCTCTCGACGAAGACGCGAGGCTGTCATGGTCAGTGATGGCGAGATAACGCACATCATCTCTGTCCGCCTGTCTGATGATATCGGAAATTCCGAGAGAACCATCAGATATAGTGGTATGGCAATGGAGATCAGCTTTCATTAAAGTCACCTCATAGCAGATTTCACGGCGACGCTTGTGCCGCGGGCGGTCTTTCGTGCGTTTTTCACTACGAAAGGCACAATACCATTAAATATTATACACCATTTTCTACAATAATGCAAGGGCAAATAGGCAGAATTTGTTATATTTTGTGTTTTTTATGCACTAAAAAATATGTTAAGTTGTGGCAAAAGAATTTCCATAAAAAAACTTGACAAATAAGCTTAGGTGTGGTAAGATATAATCATGATATCAATTTGATATCAATTTATACAAAATTGGGAGGCATTATTATGAAAGACAACAAGATCAGGCATGAGTATGAAGAACGCGAGCTCCACGCAGCAAACGGCTGGCTTATCCTTATCATCACGCTTCTCCTATACTTAGGTGCGCTCGCACTTACGATAATCGGCGGCATCGCTCTTGAAGAATACAGCGAAAGCGCCGCAGGAAGCGCTATGCTGATAGCAGGCATCGTGTGGCTGTGCTTCGGCTGGTTTCCCTTTATGGGACTTCGCATAATCAAGCCCAACGAGGCTATGGTGCTCACTGTTTTCGGAAAATACACAGGCACGCTCAAAAAAGAGGGCTTCTTCTTTGTAAATCCCTTCAGCGTTTCGGTAAATCCTCAGGACGGCGACGCGTCCGTTTCACTCGCCACAAACGGTGCTGCGATAAAGATGTCCAAGAGCAAGATATCGCTGAAAACACTTACACACGACAACCGCAAGCAGAAGATAAACGATCAGATGGGCAACCCCATCGAGGTTGGTATCGTTGTTATCTGGCGCGTTGTAAACACCGCAAAGGCTGTATTCAATGTTGACAACTACAAGGATTACCTGTCTATCCAGGCAGACTCCACACTGCGCGATGTAGTACGCTGCTATCCTTACGACTCCACAGACAGCGATGAAAAGACTCTGCGCGGCTCTTCTCAGGAGGTATGCGAGCTTCTCCGCGAGCAGCTCCAGCAGCGCGTTGAAAACGCAGGTCTTGAAATAATCGAGGCTCGTATCACTCACCTCGCCTACTCCCCCGAGATAGCCGCCGCAATGCTCCAGCGCCAGCAGGCTACCGCGATAATTGAGGCTAGACAGAAGATCGTTGACGGCGCTGTTGGCATGGTAGAAATGGCGCTCAACAAGCTGTCCGAAAGCAACGTATGCGAGCTTGACGAGGAGCGCAAGGCTCAGATGGTATCTAACCTGCTCGTTGTGCTCTGCGGCAACAAGGACGCTCAGCCGATAGTGAACAGCGGCAGTATTTATTGATGAAATCGAGCATGAAAGGAGGTGCGCGGCATGGCTGACGAAAAGGAAAAGAACAGCAAAAAGCAGGTGCCGCTGCGCCTTTCCGCAAAGCTGTACGATGAGCTTGTCGCTTGGGCGGAGGACGATTTCCGCTCGGTAAACGGACAGATCGAATACTTGCTGACCGAGTGCGTAAAGTACCGCAAAAAGCATGGCAAAAAGGAGGAGTGATATCATGAGCGATAACGTAGTGCTGTTGTTGTGCGATATGCTCATGCCCATAGTAATGATTCTCACGGGGCTTTTTATATGGAAATTCCCCTCGGAGTACGGTGGGCTGGGCTATTCTACTCCAATGTCTCAGAAAAACGCCCTTACATGGAAGACAGCACAGATTATCAGCGGCAAATCATTTTTCTTCACATTTCTCGCACTGCTGCCGATATCCATAATAGCGCAAGCTATTCCGTTGATCCTGCATCTTTCCGAGAATACGGGAGCTGTAATCTGTATGATAGTAACTGCTGTACAGGTACTCGCTATCATTATTCCGGTAACGATAACCGAGCGCACGCTGAGCCGCTGCTTTGACAAGGACGGCAACCCAAGGCGATAAAAAAACAGGGGCGGAATCCACTTCCGCCCCATAACTTTTCACAATAGGAAACGCCGAGATAAGCTCTCGGCGTAGTTTTTATTACAGATAGATCTTGTTAGCCTTGTACGCTATCATAAAGCTGAAATAGCGGCGAATGTAGAAGTTCACGTATGTAAACACAAACACTGCAACCGGTACACAGATGACAACCAGCGTCTTAATAAGCATTGCGACGAAATCTATCTCGTCCTCTGCAAGGAAGGGAGAAACTGTCGGGAATATTACCAGTATCTCTGTAATGATAAGCATGACCCTTCCGGCACCCTTGCCAAAGAATATGCACAGCGCCGAGATCAGCGAAAGCAACAGTATAAGGAAGATGAAAAAGCCTGTAAAATCGTCTGTATTTGTAAAAGAAACGATTGCATTAAATACAAACAGTACAATGGCAACGATGCACGCACGGGTCTTGCCCTTTTCAGCGTCCTTCAGCCATGCTCTGTGTTCATTAACTAATTTTGAATCTGCCATAACGAAAAAGTCCTTTCCGCACCTGCCATGTAAACGTTTTTTCCCACATGGCACATCTAGCTCGTGCTCAAATAATATTATACATCATATCAAATTAACAGTCAACACACTTTTCTGAAATTCGTTAAATTAAACAAATCATTTGCAAAGCGTTTATGAGTTTTGCTGAAGTGGTGAACGGAGCGGTTTCACGCAGTGAAATCAGATTTCCTTAAGGGAAATCTGAAGCAGAGTTTGCAAGGTGACCGCTTGCGGTCACTCAGTCAAGGAAAACTCGCAGATTTTTGCTTCTGGAAGCCTGTCTGAGCTTTCTCAGCGCCTTAGCCTCGATCTGTCTGATACGCTCGCGCGTCACCTTGAACTCTCGTCCTACCTCCTCAAGAGTATGCGAACGATCGCTGCCGATGCCGTAGCGGAACTTCAGCACGTCGCGCTCTCTGTCGGGAAGCGTGTTGAGCGCCTTGTTCAGCTCGTCCTTGAACACCGCCTGCATAGCGCTGTCGATAGGCGCGGGAGCGTCCTCGTCGGGGATAAAGTCGCCGAGGTAGCTGTCCTCCTCCTCGCCAACGGGCGCTTCAAGAGAAACAGGATCCTGCGCGATACGAACTATCTCACGAACGCGCTCAGGCTGCATATTAAGCTCCTTCGCTACCTCCTCAATAGTCGGCTCATGACCATTCTTGTGCAGCAGCAGACTTTGAGCCTTCTTCACCTTTGTGATGGTTTCAACCATGTGTACGGGAATACGGATAGTTCTCGCCTGATCCGCGATAGCACGGCTGATGGACTGTCTTATCCACCATGTAGCGTATGTGGAGAACTTGTAGCCCTTAGTATGATCAAACTTCTCAACAGCCTTGATAAGACCGATATAACCCTCCTGAATAAGATCAAGGAACGGCATTCCTCTGCCTACATAGTGCTTTGCAATACTTACAACAAGGCGCAGGTTAGCCTCAATAAGACGATCGCGTGCATTTTCATCGCCGCTGCTTATCTTCTCGGCAAGCTGTATCTCCTCCTCGGTAGACAGCAGCGGAATACGTCCGATCTCCTTAAGATGGATCTTTACAGGGTCGTCTACCGAAACACCGTCAGAGGAATAGTCGTCCTCCTCGGTGAAATCAAGCGCATTGCTAAGATCGGCGTCGATATTATAATCGTCTACGATCTCGATATTGTTGCTTTCCAGGTCATCATAGAGCTTATTTATCTGCTCAACATCAAAATCAAGCTCTTCAAGTGCGTCGGTTATCTCTTTAGTGGTAAGCTTGCCGCTGCGTTTGCCGTGTTCAAGAAGCTCAGCAAGCACTGATTTTGCATTGTTAGCCATAAATTTTTCCTTTCGTATTAACAGTAGCCTATGTAACGTATCGTATGAATTATTCGAGGAAGTCCTTTAATTTTCTGCTCCTTGTGGGGTGGCGGAGCTTTCTGAGCGCCTTGGTTTCGATCTGTCTTATACGCTCTCTCGTTACCTCAAACTCCTGTCCGACCTCCTCAAGAGTGCGCTGTCTGCCGTCGATAAGACCAAATCTCAGTATTATAACGCGCTTTTCTCTCTCGGTAAGCGTGTCCAGCACCTCGCCGAGCATCTGCTTCAGCACGCTGTTGCAAGCCTCGTCGGCAGGCGCGGGAGCGTCCTCATCGGGGATAAAGTCGCCGAGATGGCTGTCCTCCTCCTCGCCGATGGGAGTTTCAAGCGATACAGGGTCCTGTGCGATACGGATTATCTCACGCACCTTGTCGGTGGTCATTCCAAGCTGCTCTGCTATCTCGTCCTCGGTAGGCTCGCAGCCGTTCTCATGGAGAAGCTGGCTCTGCATCTTCTTTACCTTCGTGATAGTTTCCACCATGTGAACGGGAATACGGATAGTACGCGCCTGATCCGCGATAGCTCTTGTGATCGACTGTCTTATCCACCATGTCGCGTATGTAGAAAACTTGAAGCCTTTTGTATAGTCGAACTTGTCCACCGCCTTGATAAGACCGAGGTTGCCCTCCTGAATAAGATCGAGGAACTGCATTCCGCGTCTTACATACTTTTTCGCGATACTTACTACCAGCCTGAGGTTAGCCTCGGAAAGGCGCTTTTTGGCAGCGGGATCGCCTGTCGCCATACGCTCCGCAAGCTTTATCTCCTCCTCGGCTGTAAGCAGCGGTATACGTCCTATCTCCTTCAGATACAGCTTAACGGAGTCGTCCGCAAGCATTCCGTCAGTGTCATAGCCCTCATCGTAATCCTCGCTCTCAGCGAGCTCAAGGATATTGTCTATATCGAGATCGGCGGTATAGTCGTCAACGATCTTGATGTTGAGGTTGTCAAGCTCCTCATAAAGTCCGTTTATCTGCTCCGCATCGAAGTTCAGCTCCTCAAGAACATCGGTTATCTCCTTTGTTGTGAGGCTGCCTGTTTTCTTTCCGTGGTTTAGCAGATCTCGCAGAGCCGCCGAATTTGTTGTGTTTTCTGTCATTTGCTTTTTTTCTCCCTTTGCTTTTGTATAAATGCCAGCAGCTCCTCATCGGACATATTGCCGGCGGTGATGTCAGCGCTGTTCTCCGCATGATCGTTCAATATATCTATATAATCATCGAGAGCCTGCACATCGTGCGAAAAGACAGCAAAATCATTCAGGATACCTGTTATTCTGCCCATTTCCGCATTGTCGAATTCCTCATTGAAGCTTGTTATTTCAAGGGCGGAATTCTGACTTATTCTGTTTTTTATAAAATCAAACACGCGGCGATTGAAGTCAGTCGCAAAGCCGCCTGTAAGCTTTTTTTCGATATACTGAAGCTTGTCCGGATTGTGGAACAAAAAGCACAGCACACCGCGCTCCGCCTTTTCCTCTCGGGGAAGCTTCGAGGACTGCGGATTTATCTTGTCGGTATTTCGCGGCGATATCAGATTTCGCACCTCGTCGCGCTGACTGCGCTTTTTCTGACGGCTTATTTCGCTGTCAACCGCAAATTTCACCGTTTCCGCAGGAATACCTGCCGTCTGCGCCGTGCGCGAGATATACACGCCCCTGTCGAGAGGATTGCTTATCTGCGCAAGGAACACCACCGCTTTTTTCAAGTACGCCGAGCGATCCTCGTCCTTGTTTACAAGGTCAAGTCCGTTCTGAAGCTTTCCTAGCTCATAGTCTATCGCGCCGCCCGAGCTTTCGATAAGATGCCCGAACGCCTCCGCGCCGAATTTTTGTATAAATTCATCGGGGTCTTTAGCGCCCTGCATCTTCAGCACGCGAGCCTTTACGCCCGCCTCGGTAAGCAGATTTATTCCGCGCGAAGCCGCCTTCTGCCCAGGACCGTCGGAGTCGTAGGAAAGTATCACCTCGGATTTTCCCATACGTCCGATAAGACGAGCCTGACTTGGCGTTATCGCCGTTCCGAGGGTAGCCACAGCGCTGTCAAAGCCTGCCTGATGCATGGCGATAACGTCCATGTAGCCCTCGCATAATATAAAGTAATCAGCCTTGCTGTTTTTAGCGTAATTCAGCGCGAACAGCGTTTCCCTTTTCTGAAAAACGAACGTTTCGTCACTGTTTAAGTACTTCGCAGGCGCGTCCTCGCTGAGCGCACGTCCGCCAAAGGCTATAACATTGCCGCGCGTATCGAATATAGGGAACATCACGCGGTGACGGAACTTATCGTAAACGCGGTTGTTGTTTCGCACCAGCAGCGCGCCGCGCTCAAGCTCGTCCTCCGAGAAGCCCTGACTTTTCATGTAATAATGCAGCTTGTGATAATCGTCCGCCGCATAGCCTATTCCGAAGCGCTTTATTGTGTGGTCGGTAAGACCTCTGCCGCGGATATAATCAAGCCCAGCCTTGCCCTCGGGCGACAAAAGCTGCTGATGAAAGAATTTGCCCGCAGCGCGGTTCATCTCATACAGCCTCTGACGCAGTCTTGTGCTGCCGTCGTCCCTGTCCTCGGGCATAGCCATGCCTGCCCTCTGCGCAAGGAAACGCACAGCCTCCATATAATCAAGGTTTTCAATGCTTTTTATAAATGTAACCACATCTCCGCCTGCACCGCAGCCGAAGCAGTAGTAGCTCTGTGTGTCGGGGTAAACATGAAAGGACGGAGTTCTCTCCGAATGGAACGGGCAGCGGCAGGAATAGGTGCTTCCCGCACGCTTAAGCTCCACATAGCCCTGCATCACCGACACTATGTCGTTATTATCGCGCAGGTCGCGCAGAAATCCGTCGGGCAAAGCCATAGGAAAGCTCCTTTCTACTAATTATCATCTGAGTCCCAGCCAGCCCTTAGGGATACATATCTCCTTGAACAGGCTCACCGCATAATCATCGGTCATGCCGCTGATAAAGTCACCGACAGCCACTTCCAGACCATATTCCTCGGCAAGCCTTAAATAAAGCTGCGGCATCTTTTCGCTGTGCTCCTTGAAATAATTGAACAGAAATTCAACAATGTGATGCGCCTTGCCCATCTCGGAGATGGTCGGCGCGGCTCTGTACACCTTTTCAAACATGAATGCGCGAAGCTCGTCATGCGCCTTTTTGATCTCAGCGTCCATGCCGATGCTCTCCGCACCGTACTCCACAAGCGCCCTTACAAGCGTCGAGATTCGCTCGGATTTGGTCGCACCAAGCACCCTTACAGGAAACTCGGGCAGATCGCGGTCGCTGATAACTCCGCCGCGGATAGCGTCCTCAATATCATGGTTTATGTACGCTATCTTGTCGCAGTAGCGCACCACCATACCCTCGCGAGTGTAAGGCTCGGGCGCATTTCCCGAGGTGGTGTGACCCACGATACCGTCTATTACCTCGGCAGTGAGGTTAAGCCCCTTGCCGTCCTTTTCGATAAGCTCAACAACGCGCTTTCCCTGCATATTGTGGGAAAATCCGTTCGGCAGAAGCTCAGCCAATGCCCTCTCGCCGTCATGACCGAACGGAGTATGT
The DNA here is from genome assembly GCA_964435155.1 of uncultured Ruminococcus sp. Taxonomy (GTDB): domain Bacteria; phylum Bacillota; class Clostridia; order Oscillospirales; family Ruminococcaceae; genus CAG-115. The sequence continues at coordinate 11,372 of CAYSYF010000034.1, forward strand.
CCAAGGTCATGACCAAGCGCGATAGCCTCGGTCAGATCCTCATTCAAACCAAGCGCGCACGCAACGGTACGCGATATCTGACTTACTTCAAGAGTGTGCGTAAGGCGCGTTCTGTAATGGTCGGAGTGCGGAATAAGAAACACCTGCGTCTTATGCTTAAGACGACGGAACGCGTTGCAGTGGATTATCCTGTCGCGGTCACGCTGAAAATCCGTGCGGAAATCGCAGGGCTTTTCAAATACGGCTCTGCCGCGGCTGTCCGCAGACCTGCACGCAAACTCGCTGAGTATAAGCTTTTCGTTCTCCATTATACGCTCACGCGGCAGCATAGCCGTTCACCCCTTTTATTCGTTATTGAAACGCTCCGCTCCCCACCAATCGGGGACAAGCTCTCTTAATTTCACCGTTGTGCGGCTGTCAAAGTCCATAAGTATCTCAATATCGCCGCTGTCCTTGCTCAATTGCATCATGAACTCCCTGCACACACCGCACGGAGGACCTACTCTGCCATCAGGCATTATCGCAAGCACCTTGTCTATCTCATGCTCGCCGTTTGTTATCATATTAGCCATGGCATTGCGCTCAGCACACATTCCGAGCGACGAGCAGGTGTCGATACAAACGCCGACATAGATATTTCCCGCCTTAGTCAGAACAGCCGCAGCAACGCCTCCCGCCTCCATAAAAGACGAGATAACGCGCCCATTATGAACGCGTTTTGCTTCTTTATACATGGTCTCCCAGATATCCATAGCCAAAACCTCAAAAATCTTCTTCTGTTATTATATACAGAATTCGACCCTCTTAAACCTTTTTTCGGCGCTGAACTTTGTTACTTCTGCGCAAAATCATAATTAAGTTTTTGTGCAACTTCAATAGAAACACTGCCGTTACAGGTGTCGATAAGCTTCTCGCGGAGCTTTTCGGCGCTCTCCTCGCGAATGCACAGCGTTATCTTCACATTATCCGCAAACTCCTCGTTCTCCACACGCGCGTCATGGTCAAGGAACACCTGTGCAAGCCTTCCGTACAGCCCATAGTCCACCGTCACGACAAGCTGCTCTGCCGCCGCCATGCACTTTATCCGTGCCGCGTCAACGGCGTCCTTCGCGCCCTTTGTGTAGGCTCTGACAAGTCCGCCCGCGCCGAGCATGATACCGCCGAAATAGCGCGTAACTACACAGCACACGTCAGTCAGCCCCTCTTTTCGCAGCACCTCGTAGATAGGCACTCCCGCAGTGCCGCCCGGCTCGCCGTCATCGGAATGACGCGCCGCGTTGTTCTCGCGCAGAATGTACGCATAGCAGTTATGCGTAGCCTTGCGGTGCATGGCGCGTATCTGCTCGATGAAAGCTGTCGCCTGCTCCTCGGTCTGAACGGGACAGAGGTAGCCTATGAATTCGCTCTTTTTTTCGATAAATTTCGCCTCGCAGGGCGCGGCGATGGTTTTGTATTCCATGGGTTACCTCCTGTAAATTGAGATTCATCGGTAAGAAAAGCCGAAATTTATCTTTTATTTGGATAGCTGATTTCATCTCCCCATGACAATACCTCATCAAAAAAGCCGTCAATTTCAAGCAATCCATATCTCCACATAAACGCTCTGTCTTTCTCCGACATCTCGCATAATTCTTTCCAAATAACTTCTTTTATTGGCTGGGCATCTACTGGTTCTTCAGGGTCATAGCCAGTAATCTCTTTTTGATTTTCAGGAACACTAACTTCAAACACATGCTCCGTTCTACCATTGTTATATATCTCAGCTAACTTCCTGATTATAGTACCGTCCAGACCACATTCTTCCTTTAATTCCCTAATCGCAGCCTGCTCAGGTGTTTCTCCGAACTCAATTCCACCTCCCGGAATAGAAAAAAAGGTTTTGCCTTCGCAACACAGTTTTTCCATAAGTATTTTTCTGTTTCTAACAACAAATACAACACTTCTGTTTCTCATTTATATTCTCCTCAATCTAAGGTGAAATCGAAAATTTAATGCCCTCCACAAATTCTTATTTACCCTCAATTATTATTTCCGACCGAAAATACCGCTCCTGAAACCGCACCTGCTCGGCTATCTCCTCTTTCGTGAAAGAAACGCCCTCGGGCGCGACTACCCACTTTTCCTCAACATCATCGGCACGGTGAATTATCGCAATAATGTGCCCTGTGAACCGCTTAACAGGCTCGGAAACCCCGAGGATATATGCGTCCTGCTCCTCGCCGTCGGGCGCCATTATCCCCTCAATGTAGCCGTAATTTATCGGATAATACATATCAGGGTGCTTTGGGTGATAGCTGCCGAGAGGGCGGTCTACTGTTACAGTTACGATGTCGCCTATCATAATTCCCTCTGTAGGGGCGGATTCAATATCCGCCCATTTTTTGCATTCGTTTCGGGCGGAAATGAATTCCGCCCCTACTTCAACACAAGACAAACGAGAAGTCTGCAAACACAAGGAAGCCGTCCGAAGGCTAGGCTTTAATGAGTTACCCTTTGTAGAGCGGCGTCCATGCCGCTTTTTGGGGGTAACTCTACAAACATCGTGTTTGTGCCTGCCGAGGGCGGCTGACGCAGTAGTTGCGGGCTTGTCGTTCGTCTGATCAATAACGCAAAAACTCACGCACAATATCCTTATGCGTGAGTTTTGGTTATACTGCAATAAATAAATTACTTGCCCATGTTGTAACGCTTCTTGAATCTGTCAACGCGTCCGCCTGTGTCAACCAGCTTCTGCTTACCAGTGAAGAAGGGGTGGCACTTGGAGCAGATCTCTACTCTGATATCACCCTTTGTGGAGCGTGTCTCGATTTCGTTACCGCAAGCGCATCTGATTGTAGCAGCTTCGTATGCGGGATGGATACCTTCCTTCATGAATGTCACCTCAATCCGTTAATTAAAATAATCATTACAAGTTAAGATTATATCACACTTTTTCAGAAAATGCAATAGGTTTTTTAAAATTTTTCTTAAAATCCGAGGATTTTTGTAAAATCAGCGGAAAGCTTAGCCTGAAGCTCGGTAGCAGCAGCCTTGTCAGCGCCCTTTGTGGTGTAGTACACCTTGATCTTGGGCTCTGTACCCGAGGGTCTGATGATAACGCTTGCGTCGTCTGTCAGGTAGAATGTGATAACATCGGACTTGGGAAGTGTAAGCTTCTCTACATCGCCGTTTGCACCTGTCTTTGTGGAAGCCGCATAGTCAGCAACCGCGATCACCTCAACGCCGCCGATGGTCTTGGGAGCATTTGCACGCAGACCGGCCATGATCTCCTTCATGCGCTGCATACCGCTTGCGCCCTCGCAGGTGAAGTTCTCAAGCTTGTTGAAGTATACGCCGTACTCGTCGTACATTCTCTTACGAGCCTCGATAAGGGAGATACCCTTTGTGCGGTAGAACGCAGCCATCTCGCATATCAGCATGGAAGCAACAACAGCGTCCTTATCTCTTACATAGCCGCCTGCAAGGTAGCCGTAGCTCTCCTCAAAGCCGAAGATGTAGCGGTTTTCCTCACCCTTTTCCTCAAGCCAGCCGATCTGCTCGCCGATGAACTTGAAGCCTGTAAGCACCTCGCGCAGCTCTACACCGTACTTAGCGCAGATAGCCTTGGTGATGTCAGTTGTAACGATGGTCTTTACTGCAATGGGGTCGTTGGGCATCGTGCCGAGTGCGATACGCTCCTTGCAGATGTATTCGAGCAGCAGTGCGCCAACCTCGTTGCCTGTGAACAGCTCGTAGCGGTCGCCGTCGGGAACTGCGATACCTACACGATCGCAGTCGGGGTCGGTAGCAAGCAGCAGGTCGGGCTTTTCCTTCTCGCAGAGGTTAAGACCGTACTGGAGAGCCTCCTGTATCTCGGGGTTCGGGAAAGGACAGGTGGGGAAGTTTCCGTCGGGCAGCTCCTGCTCGGGAACTACAGCAACGTCCTTGATGCCGATCTCCTTAAGTACGCGGCGAACAGGCTTGTTGCCTGTGCCGTTGAGAGGAGTATAAACTACCTTCAGACCGCTGTCTGCAACGAGGTCTGTATGAAGTCCCTGCTCCTTTACCTTTGCGATATATTCGTCAATAACGCTGTCCTCGATGTACTTTACCTTACCCTCAGCAACAGCCTTGTCATAGTCCATCGTCTTAACGCCGTCGAAGATGTCGATGTTATTGATCTTGCCGAGGATTATCTCAGCAGCCTCAAGTGTTACCTGGCAGCCGTCAGCGCCGTAAACCTTGTAGCCGTTGTACTTTGCAGGGTTATGAGAAGCTGTTACCATAACGCCTGCGCCGCAGTTAAGCGCTCTTACAGCCCAAGAGAGCATAGGTGTGGGCATAAGCTCTGTATAGATGTATACCTCGATACCGTTTGCAGCAAGCACAGCAGCGGTGCTCTTTGCGAAGTAATCCGACTTGATACGGCTGTCGTAGGAGAGCGCAACGCGCTTTGCAACGCCGTTTTCAAGAATGTACTCAGCAAGACCCTGTGTAGCCTTGTTTACGGTGTAGATGTTCATTCTGTTTGTACCTGCACCGATAACGCCGCGAAGTCCGCCCGTACCAAATTCAAGATCGCGGTAGAAACGGTCATTCTTGCCCTCTTCATCGTTTGCAACGCTTGTAAGCTCTGCGATAAGATCGGGATCTGCAACTGCCTTTTCAAGCCACTGTTCGTACATTACCTGTATATCTGCCATTAGAAAGTCCTCCTGTCAAATTGTTCTTTTGTGATTATTTACACATAACAATACGAGTATAGTATATCACAAGAGTTGACAAATTTCAAGGGGGGAATCAAAATTTTTGTAGGGGCACGCTTCGTGCCCCTACAACGTATTATTCCTCGTCAGAAAACTCCAGAATATCACCCGGCTGGCAGTTCAGCACCCTGCATATCGCATCGAGGGTGGAAAAGCGTATCGCGCTGACCTTGCCTGTTTTAAGCTTTGAGAGGTTGACGTTCGCAACGCCGACCTTTTCGGAAAGCTCGTTCAGCGACATCTTCCTGTCAGCCATAACGCGGTCAAGTCGTAAGATTATTGCCATGCTGCACCGTCCTTATATGGTTTCGTCGGCTTCCTGCTGAAGCTTGCAGCCGTAGTTGAACACATAAGCAAGCGCCAACAGAAACACACCTAAAACAAACGAAAAGAAATCAGGATAAGTCGGAACATCTGCAAAATCCAGAACGCTCGCACCATTCAAGATCATCAGCGTTACATTAAATATAAAAGCAAGTCCGCCTGCCACTACGAAAGCCACTCCAGCGCCCTTCATCTTGTCCGCAACATCATAACGGAACGGAGTTTCTTCAATGCGCATTTTTCTGAACACATTTGCAATAAAGTTCAGACCTATGCCAAAGCACACACATAACAATGTCGCGCAACCAAGCATTATATAATCCTCTGCCATAAAGCCCTCTATCTCGACCACTATATTAAGCGCGTCAAGCCCGATTGCAAGTATAAATACAGGAACTGCTATAAGTATCAGTATCGTTATTGTCCTTGCGCCTACTTCAAGCATTTTGCAAAGCTTTACAAAATCCTTTTTCTCCTTTTCAAGCGCCCTCTCATTCAAATCAACCGTCTTATCCATAATAAACCTCCAAAGTCATATAAATTCCAAAAGTCAACAATAAGCTTATCATGGTCACAGTATAACACACAAATTTACGTTTGTCAATAGTTTTTTAACGTTTATCGTTAAATTTTTATACTTTTTCGTAAATTCACACTTTTCTCTCCTCTGAATATACTGTACCCGGAGGTGATATTATGGAAGAATACGGACTTATACTTTGCGGAGGCGGCGGGCGCGGCGCTTATCAGATAGGAATGTGGCGGGCATTGGAGCGCCTCGGGCTTCGGCGGTGCATAACAGCGGTATCGGGAACCTCGGTGGGCGCGCTCAATGCAGCCCTGTTCGCGTCAGTTTCAAGCGCGCGTGCCTGCGATATATGGCGCAGCATAACCCCTCGCGACATAGCCGACCCCTACGGCGCGGCAGGACGCGTATTCGGCACGGTGCTGGGGCTTGCGCTGTCGGACGACAAAAAAGCCGCGATCGAAAACGCAGGCGGTATCATCAAATCGGGCTTATTCTCACGCGAGGGAATGATAGCGCTTATCGAGGACAACGGAATACACCGCAGCGTTACCTCGGCGGAGTTCCCTGTATTCGCGTGCTGCCATAATGCCACTCTCGGCAGACCCGAATATTTCGATATGCGTGCATTCGCGCCGAAAACAGTAACTAAGATACTGGTAGCCTCCTCCGCGATACCTACGGCGTTCCCTATCGAACAGATAGGCTCATACAGCTACCGCGACGGCGGAATTTCAGACAATGCGCCTATAAAGCCGCTGTACGACATTGGCTACCGCAGGTTTATCGTATCGCACCTTGACGGAGTACATATCGACCGCGAAAAATTCCCCGACGCGCAGTTTATAGAGCTTTTCCCGTCCGAGGCTATCTACCTCGGTGACAAGAACCGCTCCATGCTCTCCGACGGCACGATGGATTTCGACGGACGAAACGCCGCAAAGCGCATTATCCTCGGTGAGCAGGAAACACAGGCATATTTCATGCTGCTCAATTCCTCAAAAAGAGTTGCACTATAAAACAAAAGGCGGCTTTATGCCGCCTTTCAGCTTGTCGAAAAAACTATGTTTTTGCTCGCGGAGCGAGCTTTTTAAATAACTTTTTTGGTGTGGCTTTGCCACACCAAAAAACACTTCTATCCGCACAACTGTGCGAGTTGGCGGCATTGCCGCCAGCGAGTGCGGGCAGTGCGGATGTTTCGGCGGAAAAGTCCCAACGGGACTTTTTCGACGGTCTGAAAGGCGGCTTTATGCCGCCTTTATTGTTTATCAATATCCCCATTCATAAATATTATCGAATACAATGCTATAGCTTTCAAGTGCCTTATCGGCAGGAATTTCAACCGTCAGCACATAAGCCGCCATATCACAGGTGCCTATCTCGGGAGTAGTGCGCTTCACAACGATACAGCCGCTCTCGTTGTCTATGCCGAGGTACTCGTGGCTTATTGAACCGCTGCTCTCATCAAAATAAGATATCACCAGCACGTTTTCCTTAAAAAATGCGCCGTCATACTCCGAGAAGCAGTCCTCAAACGCTGTCCACTCATTTGCAAGATTTGCCGTGTAGTACGCTTTCAGCTCGTCAAGGCTGCGGATAAGCGCGGTGGGAGGCATGTGCTCGTCCCACGTCACAGCCGATATCCTGCCTGTCGGCTTGTACAGCGCATCAAGGTCGTAGTCGGGGTGCTCCTCAAGCTTAGGATAACCGCACAGCAAAAATTCTGCGCGAGAAGCCGCAAACCAGTACGTACAATAAGAGCCGTTTTCAAACTTAATACCTATGCAGTAGACCTCGCCTATGGGCTGATCCCCGAACAGTATCATGTCGTTTGTGAAATTTACAGCCTGCTCGTCGCCGTCCTCCGCATAGCAGATAACGTCGGCGATCGCCGCGCCCTCCGGGACATCAACAAATACTATCTCGGTATCGGTGGAAAAATCGCGCGGAAGCCCCTGCTGATTTATCGCCATATCGAAGCAGACAGTGGTCAGACTGCCGTTGTCGTCATAGTATGTCCATGTGTAAGTTCCCATCACCGGCTCAAACTCAATCTTCACATCGTTCTCAACGAAAAACGCTGTAAGCTCGGGAGGAGTCTGCGTGTACTGAGGAGGGTCGCTCATGATCGAGCCGGGAAGCTGAACAGGCTCGGTTTCCTCGGGCATCTCCGTAACAGGGTCGCAGCCCATAGAGGTCTGCGACACGGAGGGCGGCACGCTTGCAGTGTTTCCGCTGCTGTCCGATACGCTGCCCGTCCCCTTTTCCACCGTTTCAAACACATATGTGCAGCTTCCCTGCGGATATTCAACGTCAACGCTGTAAATGCCGTAGCGGATATCGTCGGTAATGAAAAGCTCGCCGTCCTCGGAGAACTTAACCTCCACCCCGTCATATTTATCCCAATACAGAACGGTTCTGATTTCAGCGCCGTTTGTAAGCAGTATTTTCGGGTTTTTGACAAGCTTTGCAGGGTCAAAGCTTGCCGAGATATCGCTGAATTCACACGGGTGCAAGCCACAGGCTACGATTTCCGTCATCTCTCCGTTGCCGTTGTCGTATTCCCAGCTCCAGCTTCCCTTGCTCATATTCATACAGGAGGCGATCATCTCGTCCACCGCCTCAATTCTGAGCACAGGCGGCTCGGTAAGCACCTCTGTACGTCCTGCGCTGCCGTCCTCATCAGCAATATCAGGCTCGTCATACTCTAAAGCGATCTCAGTTTCAGCACCGCCGTCAGCCGCCAACAGCGCATTGCTGCTATCGGTCTCTTTTGCCTGCTCGGAAGCACAGCCTGTCAGCAGCACCGCCGAAGCTATCGCTAATATCCATATTCTTTTCATATATTTCAGTCCTTTCATGATGTCGGAATTTTGCCCTTGTACACATAACACCATGCTAAAGCACTAAAGGTTGCAAAAAAAGATAAATTTTTTTCCAAAAGGAAAACCGTCGCGGTGCGGCGGTTCCAGCTTGTCGAAAAACTATGTTTTTGCTCGCGGAGCGAGCTTTTTAGATGAATTTTTTGGTGTGGCTTTGCCACGCCAAAAAACACTTCTATCCGCACAACTGTGCGAGTTGGCGGCATTGCCGCCAGCGAGTGCGGGCAGTGCGGATGTTTCGGCGGAAAAGTCCCAACGGGACTTTTTCGACGGTCTGAAACCGTCGCGGTGCGGCGGTTCTTCCTTAGGATCGTATTGTATTTCAAGTAAAGTTATGAAGCCCGTTTATCTGTACTGGTCAAGAATTGCTTCGATTATCGGATTGACCTCCTGAGAAAGCTGCGTCCAGCTCTCACCGCCAAAGGTGCTCTTGTATACTGTATCGCACACGCTTACCTTCACGTCCTGACCAAAGCCATAGAGATCGTCCTGGATAAATACAAAGTCGTCAGAAGTGCATACCTCTCTCCACAGGTCGTATACCTGCTCGTCCCAGATGATCTCCCACTTCTGCATTCCCTCATACTTGCCTGCTGTGTAGTAGATAGGCTCGGGGCTTACGTGGTCGGCTCTTACCTGGTCGATGATGTTCTGGTCTGTTTCATACAGGCGGTTGCAGTGGATAAACTCAACAGCGCCCTCGATGTTCTTTGCTCCCTTGGCGATCATATAGCCGAATGTGCCGTTGTTGAGATAGTAAGCGTCAGCCTGAGGATCTCTGGGGAATGGAACAAATGCAAAATCGGAAACGGTGTTCAGAATATCGTTCTCAACGCCCGAGGGATTCTGGATCTGCTCTGTAGCTGCGATGTAAGTCCACTCGGGCTCCATGCCGAGGAACAGTATCTGATCGGAAATGGGCGCCCATATCTGAGGCGATACCCAGTCGCCGTGCTGACCGGCGTAAAGCACGCCGTTTCTGCCGAGATCAGCCAAGAATTCAACTGCTCTTGTAATGTCAGCGTCACCCATGTTGTTTATTACATTACCATCAAGCGTATAGTCGATCATAGCCTTGCCTGTGGTATTGCAGAATGCAGTTGCAATAGTATCTGTCGCATACCAGCCGATGTTGTCATCGCTGAGGTTGCAGAAATCGATCATCATCTGACGCCAAGCGTCCCATGTCCACTCACCGTTGAGATAAAGATCGTAGGGATCCTTAAGACCTGCGTCCTCAATTGTCTTGCGGTTGTAGTTGAGAGCAAACGAGGTAACTACTCTGTGGGGAACATAGTAGACCTTGCCGTTGTATGTGTTCTGCTCGATGAACGGCAGCATATCCTCCCACATGGGATCGTCAAGGTCGAAATAGTTGTCCAGCGGCTCAAACATATTCTTGCTTACACCATAAGGCATAGCCATAGGCTCGTATGTAAGCAGATCGGGCGAATCGTCCGCAGAAATGAGCGTAGCAAGCTTCTCATAATAAGCATAGTCATTGGGAGCGGAGATCCACTCGATCTCGCCGCCGTACAGGTCGGATTCAAAGATCATTACCTGCTCCTTGCCCTTCTGGTCAACAGTGATGTCATAGAAGCCGAGGAACTTGACTGTACCTGCGTTGCCGCTGGGAATATAGCTGCTGGTATCGAGATCCTTTACTTCCTCGTCTGTTGCAGCGTTCTCATCTGGGTCTGTTGTTGTAGCCATGGCAGTTGTGGTTGCAACGTCGGGAGCTGTACCTCCGACAGAGGTCGAAGGTGCGGGAGCCGCACCGTCCTCACACGCTGCGATGCTGAGCGTCATTGCGAGCGCCATTGCACAAGCCGCTGATCTCTTGAACTTAAGCATAAAATTTCCTCCTATATAATTATCCGAAGCACATAAGTGCCAAATTACTTGTATTCACAGCGGAAATTGCGGAAGCCCGCCTTGCCGCTTACTGCATAAATGCCCATCACAACACCTGTAAAGCCCTCTGCGACCTCGCTTGAAAGGTACTTTGTAAAGCCGCAGCCAAGCTCGGTATACTCGCCGTCCTCGACCACTCCGAAGCCGTAGGCATAATTGCTTGCAGCAATTTTAAGCGCTGCGCTGCCGCTCTTCAGCCGTACTGATCTCTGAACGTGCTTGATACCGCCGATGTTGAGCTTCAGCACAGCCTCAAAGCCGCTCTCCGTTTCTCTTACAGCAATATCATAATGCTCGTTCTCTGTGATGAACATAGTAAAGCCGCCCTCGCCGCTCTCAACATCAACGTCAACACTGATGTCAGCAACGAAATCACGCTGGCGAAGCCCCACAAAGGTCGGAGAATCCACCATATCAAGCGTGATGTCCGTACCATTAAGCACCGCATAATCCGCGCCGAGATCGTAGTTCTCCTCGTGGGGGTGGCGCATGAAGCACCAGTCGATATTCCAGTCGGTGTTCTCAAAGGTGAACAGCTTCTTCTCCACCTGCTCTGTGCCGTAAGGGCTCTCGTAGCTGTCGGCTGTCGTGCCGTCCGTGCCTGCTGTAAACCAGCCGTCCTCATGGAACTGTACAGGCGTCAGGAACACCTCTCGCCCAAGGTGGTGATAGGGCTGCCATATACCAATCTGACGGAAGCCGAGGCAAAGGATATGCCAGTTTCCGTTCTCGTCCTGTATGAGGTCGCCGTGACCTATGCCCTGAATGATGTTTGGAGCCTTGTTGCGGTTAGTCAGCACAGGGTTTTTCGGATAGCCCTCAAAAGGTCCCCACACGCTCCCGCCGCGCGCGTAGGTTATCATGTGACCGTATTCCGTGCCGCCCTCAGCCGCCATAAGGTAATAGCTGCCGTTTATCTTATACATATGCGGGCTTTCAAGATAACGTCCGCCCGAGCCTTGCCATAAGCAGCGGCGCGGCGACAGCCTCTCGCCCGTTTCAATGTTTATCTCACACTGGATAACTCCGCTCCTGCCTTCATCGTCTGAGCCGTTGCTGATAAAGTATGTCCTGCCGTCCTCAAAAAACAGCGACGGATCAATGCCGCCCTGATCGACATAGACAGGATCGCTCCATTCGCCGCGGATATCGTCGGTGTAGACGTAGAAGTTCTGATGGGTGGTGTCGTTTGTCGTTACCATGTAGAAGCGTCCCTCATGGCAGCGTATGGTGGGAGCGAAAACTCCGCCGCTGGAATTTATCTTCTCCAGCATCACCTGATTTTTTCTGGTAAGCACGTGTCCTATCTGCGTCCAGTTCACAAGGTCGTCGCTCTCGAAAAGAGGCACGCTCGGGAAGTACTGGAACGAGCTGCATACCATATAATATCTGCCGTCTGCAAAGCAGACGCTTGGATCGGGATAAAAGCCCTTTTGAACAGGATTATTATATATTGCCATTGCAAGCACTCCTTGAAAAACGTTTTCTTTTATTATGATATCACTTAATAACTTAAACTTCCTTGCATTTACCGCCGTAAAATAGCACATTTTTGCCATTCGGAAAGCCGAATAGTATAAGAGTGTATCGCCATTCCACGCTCTCCTCAGATATAAGCGTGTAAAAATCTATTGACACCACCCGAGAACAGTGTTATAATTATAACAGATAGAAAATACAAATAAAGGAGATATAATACAATGTCAATGAACTTCAAAAGAAAGCTTCCCGTACCTAAGGAAGTCAAGGAGATGTACCCCCTTTCCGAGGAGATAAAAGCTGTAAAGGCTGCACGCGATATTGAGATCGCTGATGTATTTACAGGAAAATCCGATAAGTTCCTGCTGATAATCGGTCCTTGCTCTGCCGATAACGAGGAGTCCGTAATGGACTATGTCTGCAGGCTTGCAAGACTTCAGGAGCAGGTTAAGGACAAGCTGATCCTTATCCCCAGAATATACACCAACAAGCCCCGTACAACAGGCGAGGGCTACAAGGGCATGGTTCACCAGCCCGACCCCACCAAGGGCGAGGATATGCTGGAGGGTATCATTCAGGTGCGTAAGCTCCACACACGCGCAATTGCTGAAACAAAGCTTGTCTGCGCTGACGAGATGCTGTACCCCAGCAACTACCGCTACCTTTCCGATCTGCTCTCCTACGTTGCCGTTGGCGCACGCTCGGTAGAGGATCAGGAGCACCGCCTCACAGCAAGCGGCATGGAATGCCCCGTAGGTATGAAGAACCCCACAGGCGGCACGCTCTCCATCATGCTGAACGCTATCCGCGCGGCACAGGCTCAGCATACATTTATCTACAGAGGCTGGGAGGTTACCACCGACGGCAATCCCCTCGCGCACGCTATCCTGCGCGGCTTCCAGAACAAGCACGACCAGAGCCTCCCCAACTACCACTACGAGGATCTGAAGATGCTCTACGATATGTACAGCCAGATGAACCTGCAGAACATCGCCTGCATCGTTGATACAAACCACGCAAACAGCGGCAAGAAGTATCTTGAGCAAGTTCGTATTTCCAAGGAAATACTGCACAGTATGCGTCACTCCAATGAGATCAAGAGCATGGTAAAGGGTCTTATGATCGAGAGCTATATCGAGGACGGCGCTCAGAAGGTAGACGAGGGCTGCTACGGCAAGTCTATCACTGACC
>CAYSYF010000035.1:0-23896 GCA_964435155.1 uncultured Ruminococcus sp.
GTACCTGCTCAGGACGGATATTATGCTTTTTCAGGAATACAGCAAGCTCTACAGCCTCATTCAGCGTGCAGCCGGGGTGCGAGGACATAAGATAAGGCACAAGATACTGCTCCTTACCGCATTTTTTCGTGGAAGCATAAAAGCGCTTTTCAAACTCCTCGTAGACTTCAATATGCGGTTTGCCCATATAATCAAGCACCTTGTTGCTTGCGTGCTCCGGAGCTACCTTGAGCTGTCCGCTTACATGATGCTCAACAAGCTCATCAAGAAATTCTGTGTTCTTGTCGGCAAGAATATAATCGTATCTGATACCTGAACGAATAAATATCTTCTTTACCTTTTTGATAGAACGCAGCTTGCGCAGCAGCTTAAGATAATCGCTGTGGTCTGCTACAAGAGCCTTACACGGTGTCGGTGCAAGGCATTTTTTGCCTTTGCACATTCCATGCTCGTCCTGTTTTTTACAAGAAGGTTGTCTGAAGTTTGCGGTAGGACCGCCGACGTCATGGATATAGCCTTTGAAATTAGGCTTTTCTGAGAGCATTACTGCCTCGTTATATACCGATTCCTCGCTGCGCGTCTGGATACGTCTGCCTTGGTGTAACGCTATGGAACAAAAATTGCAAAAGCCGTAACAGCCGCGGTTGTGCGTAATAGAGAATTCTACCTCCTGAATTGCAGGTACGCCGCCCTCCTTTTCATACATAGGGTGGTAGGTCCTCATATAAGGCAGCTCATACGTGCGGTCAAACTCAGACTGTGTTACGCTGCGCTGAGGCGGATTTTGAACAAGCATCATATTGCCGTGCCGCTGAACGATTGTCCTGCCATACACCTCGTCCTGCTCGTCGTATTGCTTGCGGCAGGCTTTGGCATAAGCTTTCCTATTATCGCGGACTATCTCAAAGGAATCGCACTGCACCGCACCGATAGGTGTGTTTTCAGGCTTTGTAAGGTAACACGTTCCGCGAAGATCCCGCATTTCCGAAAGCTTCATTCCAGCTTTGAAATTATTCAACATCTGTGAAAGAGTGACCTCTCCCATACCGTACATAAGCAGATCGGCGCCTGTATCAACGAGTACGGAGGGCATAACGCTGTCGCTCCAATAATCATAATGAGCAAAACGACGGAGTGAAGCCTCAAGTCCGCCTACAGATATCTCAACGTCGGGGAAAAGCTGCTTCAGCTTACGGCAATATACCGTCAACGCACGATCAGGTCGTTTTCCTCCCCTGCCGCCAGCAGAATAAGCGTCGTCATTGCGCTTTTTAAGTGCAACGGTATAATTCGACACCATACTGTCGATATTTCCGCCCGTCACCATAAAGCAATACTTTGGCTTGCCAAGCTTTTTATAATCAGCGTCAGTAACAGGCTGTGCGATAACGCCTACAGTAAAACCTGCCGCTTCGATCATTCGTGAGATTATAGCAATTCCGAATGTGGGGTGGTCGATATACGCGTCGCCTGTAAAGCAGATGAAATCAAGCTGCTCGATTCCTCGTTCTATCATATCCTGTTTCGATACAGGTAAAAAGGGCATAATGAAAATTCCTTTCAGGTCATATTATAGCTTAGAGGCGGCATAGGACCGCCTCCACATTATTTCTGCTGAAGCTTGCGCTCATACCATTCCTGCTTGGTCATAAGCACCTGACGAGGCTTGCTGCCCTCAAAGGGTCCAACAACGCCCATCTGCTCCATGATGTCGATAAGACGCGCTGCTCGTCCATAGCCGAGCTTAAATCTGCGCTGCAAGGCTGAGGTGCTTGCCTGACCTGCTTCAACAACGTATTCGATAGCCTCTTCAAGCTTTTCGTCCTCGCTATCAAGATTACCTCCATCAGCGCCGCCTGCCGCAGGCTTGCCGTCACCCGAGGCCACCATTTCAGTCTGGCGCTCGATCTCCTCCATGATGCTTTCATCATACTCAACAGCAAAGGTCTGTTTGATAAAGTCAACAGTACGCTCTACTTCCTTATCCGAAACATAGCAGCCCTGTACGCGTACAGGCTTAGGCATTCCGACAGGCATATACAGCATATCACCGTTACCGAGTAGCTTTTCAGCTCCGCCGCCGTCAAGGATAACTCGGCTGTCCATCTGCGACGCAACCATCAGTGCGATGCGGCTGGGGATATTCGCCTTGATAAGACCTGTAACTACATTTACAGTGGGTCGCTGAGTTGCAATAACAAGGTGCATACCGGCGGCTCTTGCCATCTGTGCCAAACGAACGATACTGTCCTCAACGTCCTTAGGCGACGCCATCATCAGGTCAGCAAGCTCGTCAATAAAGACTACGATATGCGACATTTTCTTAAGTCCGCTGTTGGGGTCGGCTGCAAGCTCGTTAAAGCCGCCAAAGTCACGGACATTGTTCTCGGAGAACATTTTATAGCGGTTAAGCATCTCATTCACCGCCCATGCAAGCGCACCTGCCGCCTTTTTGGGGTCGGTCACTACAGGAATAAGAAGATGAGGAATTCCGTTATACATCATAAACTCAACCTTTTTGGGGTCTATCATGATAAGGCGCACATCTTCGGGAGTGGATTTCATAAGTATGCTCATGATAATCGAGTTGACGCAGACAGACTTACCTGAGCCTGTTGTACCTGCTATAAGCAGATGCGGCATCTTAGCGACATTACACGTAATGGTTTCACCGCTTATGTCCTTGCCAAGCACTGTTTCAAGCTTTTTGTCAAAGCTCTTCTTAAAGTCGGGAGTATCAACCAGCTCACGGAAGAATACCGTATCCTTCTGCTTGTTGGGAACTTCAATTCCGACAGCAGCTTTATTGGGGATAGGCGCTTCAATACGGACTCCTGCGGCGGCAAGGTTCAGCGCGATATCATCAACGAGATTTGTTATCTTGCTGATCTTTACACCTGGAGCAGGCTGAAGCTCATAGCGAGTTACGGACGGTCCGCGGCTTACACCGACGATCTTAGTCTGTACGCCGAAGCTCTTGAGCGTTTCGACAAGGGTTTCTGAGTTGCGGTCTATCTCTGTCTGTATATCTGACTGAGTAAGCTTCTTCTCAACAGGGTTAAGAAGTGTCATCGGCGGCAATGTATAAACATCGCTGAGCTTGAGCTGATTAGGATTATCATTCTTAACAGGCGCTGTCGAAGCTGTATTCTCAACAGGATTTGCAGGTTCAGCCTTGATGGGTGCCTGCTTTTCGATCTGTGGGATCTTACCCGACATGGGAAGCGGCTCTGCCACTTTCTCCACAACATCTTCCATGTCAAAGGGAAGCTCTGCCTCGTCAGATGTGGAGATGTCAGCAACAGGCGCATCAACGATCTCTCTGACAGGCTCATTGGAGTGAGTTTCGGAATTAAAGCGATTTATTGCCTCCATGATAGGAACGAGCTCACCGTCCTTATCCTCGAGCGGATCACGTTCCTTTTCCTCAGCCTCTTCAAGAACTGCCTTGTTCTTCTCCATGATGAAGTCCTGAAGCGCCTTCATATATTCGCGGCTGTCATCATTCTGCTCTTGAATAAGATTGGGAGGCTCAGGCTTCTTTTCGACGGGAGCAACGCTCTTTCCTGCCGCATCGGGGGTGATCTGCTCAGCCTTTTCGGCAGCAACGTCTTCATCTACACTGTGAGCGATACGACTAAGACGCTCGGCATTCTCGCGCTCCGCAACCTCATTGTCGATCTCAGCAAGAATACGCTCCTGCTCAAGGCGCTCGTATTCCTCCTCAGCAAGAGCACGCTCCTCAACTCGGCGCTTGTGATTTTCAACGACCTTATTCTTGGTCTTTTTAACAGGGTCGGAAATGCGGCGTACAAAATCCACAACAGTTATCTTGGAGATAACGAGGAAATACACAAGTGCAAGTATGATGATAATTATGCTTGCGCCCATCTGTCCGAGCAGCAACAGCGTAGAGCCAAGAATCATTGCAAGTACACCGCCGCCGCGGAACATATAACCATCTACATAAAGATCTGCGAAGAACTCAAACATATCCTTCGCATCGGATACACCAACAGCAAATATCTGCACTATTGCGCTCACCATTATAGCAAGCAGCACAAGACTGATGGCAGCAGTTCTTATTTTCCTGCGGGTATTGTCGCCTGAAACAAGTACAGCTATGTAGATGACAGACGGTCCGATGAGGAATGCAGAGTATCCGAACATACCATGCATGAAATCGAACAGAACTCTCCAGCCCTCGCCTATTCCACCCGGGATAACAGCGCATAGGGTAAGGAAAAGACCCACCGCAAACATAATTACCGAAGTCAGCCAACGGTTATGCTTCTCTCTTTCGAGAGCCTCCTCACGAAGACGCTGCTTCTCTTTTTCGACCGAAGCCTTCGCTCTGGCAGAAGAGCTTGCCTTAGTGGTGCCCTTTGCTTTTGTATTAGTAGAAGTTTTTTTATTTTCCGCCATGATGTCCTAGTTTCCTTTACTTTTTACTAAGATAGACTTTAAGTGTATTGAATTACTGCTGTAAAAGCATAAATATTGAATTTCCCGTAATATGCTCCCATATACCCACCGCAACGCACGCGATACCAAGTATCAGAGTATACACGCCGAATATTTTAAATCTGTCCTTTTTGATGAGCCAAGCGACCAGCTTTATCGCAAGAAATCCGACAACAGCCGCTACCACAAAGCCAATTCCGAGTGCTACCCAATCAAGCTGCATATCAGATCGAAGCGCGTCGCCAAGCTCCAGCACGCTTCCACCGAGAATTGCGGGTATGCCTAAAATAAACGAAAATGTGATCGCTGTCTGCTTTTCAAGCCCGCAGAAAAGACCTGCCGCAGTTGTGGAGCCCGAACGCGACACGCCCGGGAAAAGTGCTACACACTGGAAAAGTCCTACCGTTACAGCGTCCTTAACCTTCATATCCTTGCCAAGCTTCGCACCGTTAGAGCATTTGTCGGACAGGAACAAAAGCAATGCCGTAAACAGGAACGCTACGCCCTCAAACACTATATCGCCGTCGCCCGAGCGAGCTGTGAAAAACTCCTCGAAGAGATAAACAGGAACCAGTATAAGAGTTGCGATTATCACCATGAACATCATTCTGCGATCGCTGTTCATGTTATTCCACGAGAATTTTCCTGTAAAAATGTCCTTGAACGTCAGAAAAAATTCCTTTATCATGCCCCATATAGTTTTCCAAAAAGCCGCAAACACCGCTACAAGTGTACCGAGATGAAGCACTATCATAAGAAGATTGGCTTCTTCTCCGCTCATACCCGTAATATGCTGAACAACAGAAAGATGTCCCGAGCTTGAAACAGGCAGAAATTCTGTCAGACCCTGTACGATAGCCTGAATAATAACATTTATGTAATCCATATAATTCCCCTTTTTATGTATGACCCGCAAGCGGGTCTTATAGTTTAAGATAATCCGACGGTACTGTCGAGATCAATCTGCGCATCTGCTTCTTGCCGTCAAGCGTTATATACTCGGCATAGCCATTCTGCGTCCGTCTTGTTACCACAGGATAGCAGCCTTCTTGTGCAAACACGTCAGCAAGAGAAACGATAGTATATATCATCGCTCACCGCTCCAATCGCCGCCGTTAAGCTGCTGTGTAACCGATGGATCAACAGTGCTGCGTGCAGTTGAACGCGCTGCATCGGACTTACGCTTGGAGGTTACATTTGCCGCTGATCTGCGCTTGACTTTTCTCTTTTTGGTATCTGTAGCTTTACTCTCGATGAGATCATACAGACACTCTACCGCGTCGGATAATCCGCCAAGCTGGTCTATCAGCCCTTCTTTTACTGCCGCATCACCATTAAGCACCGAGCCGACGTCCATAACAAGCTCGTCTTTTTCCATCATCAGATCTTTAAAGCGGCGCGAAGTGATCTTGCTGTTCGTTGTGACAAAGCGTGTGATCCTGTCCTGCATCTTCTCAAAATAGGACATCGTCTGCGGAACGCCCAAAACCATGCCATTCATACGAACGGGGTGGATAGTCATAGTAGCCGAGGGTACGATAAAGCTGACGTCAGCGCTGACTGCAAGAGGAACGCCGATAGAATGTCCGCCTCCTACAACGATAGAAACCGTAGGCTTTGACATACCCGCGATAAGCTCGGCTATAGCCAGACCCGCTTCAACGTCGCCGCCGACTGTATTAAGGACGATAAGAAGCCCCTCGATGGTACTGTCCTCTTCTATAGCCACCAAAGCCGGTATGATATGCTCGTATTTTGTGGTCTTGTTCTGCGGCGGTAAAATATAATGCCCCTCCACCTGACCAATAACAGTAAGACAGTGGATATTGTGCCGCGCATTGACAGAAGCGACTATTCCGTTATCCGTCTGCTGGCTCTGTTCTTCTTCGATATTTTCATTATTATCGCTCATTCTATCACCCTTTCTGAAATAATTCATAACAATATTATTTCAGAAAAAGGTCAGGATATGCAGACATAGTAACACACAATAATAGTATACCACATAATTGATATAATTTCAAATGTTTTTTGA
Source organism: uncultured Ruminococcus sp. (assembly GCA_964435155.1). GTDB lineage: Bacteria > Bacillota > Clostridia > Oscillospirales > Ruminococcaceae > CAG-115. Next base: position 6,500 of record CAYSYF010000035.1, read on the forward strand.
CGAATTTTCTGCAAGTCCGGAAATTTTTATCAGGCTTATCATAACCTGCCCCATACAAGCATATATTTCACTGAACAAGCCAATAGGCATTTGTACTAAGAGGAGGATCACATAATGGAAGAACTAAGCAGAAAGAATAATACGATAAGCGTCAGCGAGCTCGTATTTGATGGGCTGACAGAGCAAGGCGTAGAGCTTGACTATGTACTGCCTGATTATTACTCTGAGATTTTTAAAATCCTCAGTTGCCGCCTCTCCCCCAAAATACTGGCATATAATATGCTTGGGGATTCAAAGATCATGATCGACGGCTGCGTTGATATCAAGGTGCTGTACCTCTCCGACGGAGATAACTCCATCAACTGTATCGAGCAGAAATACACCTACTCAAAGACAGTAGATCTCGGAAAAAACGTCATCAATGATGATAACAATATCATAATAAAACTCGAGCCCCGCGCAGACTACTGCAACTGCCGTGCTGTAAGCAGCCGCCGCATCGACGTCAGAGGCGCCGTAAGCACAAAGATCAGGATAACAACCACAAAGGACTGTTCTGTTCCTGCAATGCCGCAGAATATTCAGGTGAAAACAATGCCCATTGACTGCTGCGGCGCGATCCTTACCGCTGAAAAGCATTTCAGCAGCAAGGAGGAGATAGAAACAGGCGCTTCAGGTATTGCTTTTATTTTGAGAAGCAATGCGATCCCTAAGATAAACGAGGTGCGTATCATCGCAGATAAAGCGATAATCAAGGGGATCATTACAGTAAATGCCGCTTATGGTATAAAGCAGAATAACAGCAGCGGTTGCAGCGTTCTGGAAAACATGAGCGCTGACATTCCCGTAAGTCAGATCATCGACATCGACGGAGTTAACAGCACCTATAACTGCACCGCTGAAATGGATATCCTTAACTGTGAGCTTTCCTGCACGTCCGACAGCGGAATTGTTGGCTGTAATATCCTTGCTGTAACACGCTTGTGTTGCAAGAAAGAGAGCAACTTTGAAATACCTTGTGACGCATTTTCAACCGATTATGAAACGGAATATTCAGTAAAACAGACTAAGGTAACACGCAGCAGCGCACATCTTGATAAAACGCTCAGCATCAAGGGCGAGTGTGCGGCTTCGGACAACGAGATATCAGGCGTCATGGACTGCAGCGCCGACATCTACAACCTCTCCTGCCGTGCCGAAAACGGCGAGCTGACGCTTTCAGGTGCAGTGTGCTACAGAGCGATATGCAAAAATGCCGAGGGTATACCCTGCAGCATCGAAAAGCAGGAGGGATTTGAAGCAACAATAAAGCATGATATCGATCATGAGATCAACGAGATCGATTTCACTGCAAGATGCTGCGATGTTGACTACTCAATCAGATCGGACGGCGCACTTGATATCACTGCACGTATCGAACTCAGTGCTGACCTTACCGAGTGTGATATTATTGATATGATAGAATATGTCACAGTAGACGAAGAAAAGCCCAAAGCCAAGCAAAACGACTACGCACTTCGTATATACTACGCTGACGGCGAGGAGGATTGCTGGAGCATTGCCAAGCGCTACAGCACCTCGGTTGACGCAATAATGACGGAAAACGACATTGAGGACAGGGATATTCCCCTTTCGGGAATGATACTTATCCCTGCCATCTGAAAAGGAGAAAATATATGAACAATTCAATTTATTCCGATATCTCGCGCCGCACGGGCGGAAATATCTATCTCGGCATAGTCGGACCTGTGCGCTCAGGAAAATCCACTTTTATCAGCCGTTTCATGAACTCGCTTGTTATCCCGAACATCTCCGACAACTACCGCCGCGAGCGCGCCAACGACGAGCTTCCGCAGTCCTCGGCGGGAAAGACTATCATGACCACCGAGCCTAAGTTCGTACCCGAGGAGGCTGTTTCCATCGAGATCGAGGACGGTGTCAACATGAACGTGCGCCTTATCGACTGCGTTGGCTACATAGTTCCCAGCGCCATCGGCTACATAGAGAACGAGGCTCCGCGCATGGTCGTCACACCGTGGTTTGACGAGGAGATACCCTTCAACATGGCAGCGGAGGTAGGCACGCGCAAGGTAATAACCGAGCACTCTACCATCGGCGTTGTCATAACAACCGACGGCAGCATTACGGATATCCCACGCGAGGAGTACGAAGCCGCCGAGGAGCGCATCATCTCCGAGCTATCCGAAATAAACAAGCCTTTTGTAGTTCTGCTGAACTGTCAACGCCCTGACTCCCACGAAAGCAAGGCGCTCGCTGCGGAGCTTTCAGAGAAGTACTCTGCAAGCGTAATGCCGATAAACTGCTTAGAGCTTGACGAGGAAAGGATCAAGGCTATCCTCGGCGAGGTGCTGCTGCAATTCCCTGTCTGCGAGGTCGATATCAGTATGCCGAAGTGGATAAACTCGCTAAAAAAGGATCACTGGCTGAAAAAGTCGGTATTGGGGTGCATCAAGGAGGCTGCCGCAGATATCCGAGGTATCAGCGATATCAGAAATGCCGCTGAGAAGATGTCGGAGTGCGAGTACATCGACAGCGCTTCCCTGTCATCTCTTGATCTCGGTACGGGTACAGGAGTTATCAATGTTGCGCTGAACAGCGATCTGTTCTTCAAGGTGCTTGGCGAGGCTACGGGTCTTGAAATGGCGGACGAGGGCGAGCTTATGGCGTGCATGATCGAGCTTGCGGCTACTAAAAAGCGATATGAGCGCGTAAGAGCGGCACTTGACGAGGTAGAGGCTACGGGCTACGGCATAGTTCTTCCCACAATGGACGAACTGAGCCTTGAGGAGCCTGAGATCATCAAGCAAGGCGGAAAGTACGGCGTGCGGCTTAAAGCAAGCGCGCCATCTATCCACATGATGTCCGCGAACATCACGACAGAGATCAACCCTATCGTAGGCAGCGAAAAGCAGAGCGAGGAGCTTGTGTCTTACTTACTGACGGACTTTGAGGAAAATCCCACGAAGATCTGGGAGAGCAATATCTTCGGAAAGTCGCTGCACGACCTTGTGAACGAGGGTCTGCACAACAAGCTTTACCGCATGCCTACAGACGCGCGAATGAAGCTGCAGGAAACTATACAGCGTATCATAAATGATGGCTGCGGCGGACTTATTTGTATTATTCTGTAAATAGCGACACCCCGAGTAATCTCGGGGTGAATCTATTTGATAACTTTTAACATCTCAAAGTTTTTACGAAACTCTAGCTGTCATGTTCTGCAACCTTGTTAAGTAAACTTTTCCAATATCCATTTCCCAAATAAGGTAAAAGCTTCTTTTTAATATCATCCGTAGAATAGGAGCCGCCATCATTTTCAAAGCACATATACTTAGATTCATTAACTTTCAAAAAACAAATGAGCGTGTTCATAACTTGCTCAAACTCTAACGAGCCCGAATCGTTGACCTTTCTGGAACAATCCAGCCAACTTTCCCACAAAGCCGGGTCTGCACAAATTCGATCTTCAAAAGTAAAGGGTGACATTTCACTAAGAATAAGCCTCAAATTCTTACAATCCTGTTCATCATAAAGCTTATCAAGGATAGTAAACGCTGCCCATAATGCCTGTTGGTATGATAAATTCATTCTCTTCACCTTTCATGATATTAGCTAATTTGCTTATTTTACAACATTATATCATGAATAACTCTAATTTTCAATACCACAATTTACCTCTCCCCCATTTCCACAAAACCCCTTGACAAAACTGGATTTTAATGTTATAATCTTAGTAACAATTACTATTATGATTATCAAATGAGGTATATATGAAATTTTCAAGACAGCGAGAGATGATACTTAATCAGGTGCGTGACTTCCCTATCCACCCTACCGCAGATCAGGTCTACACTGCGCTTAAAGCAGATAATCCCAATCTCAGCCTCGGTACAGTTTACCGCAATCTCAATCAGCTCAGCGAAATGGGAATGCTGCTTAAAATACGCATTGCAGACGGCAGCGACCGCTTTGACGGGCGCACCGACAGCCACTTCCACATGGTCTGCGACGAATGTAAGCAGGTGTTCGATGTAGAGCTTACGGAGCTTGACGGGCTGGGAAGCGTTATTGCGGAAAAATACGGGCATGAGCTGACAGTGGTGACGCTTAATCTCAACGGAATATGCTGTGAATGCCGAAAAAAAGAGCAAAACTAAACAGACAAACTCCCGCACTGCTGCGCGGGAGTTTTTTTATTCACTTATTCAGCGCGATTAGCTGTTGGAAGAAGCGTTGCCGCCGTTCTGCTGCTTGTAGGAATTGATCATATCCTTAACCATCTGACCGCCGATAGAGCCAGCCTGCTTGGAAGTGAGGTCGCCGTTGTAGCCGTTGTTCAGAGCAACGCCTACCTCGCTTGCAGCCTGCATCTTGATGCTGTTGAGTGCGGATTTATTCTGCTTGTTGGAAGCCATAATAATTATCTCCTTAATATTTGCTTAGTTTCTTTCAAGGACTTTCTTTCGTCCTTGCAGTAGTATTATTTTCGGCTGAGCAAAAAATATTAAAGGAAATTGTATGTAAAAAGCGGTTGACAAAAATATCAAAACACTCTATAATGAATTTGTCGTAAAACAATCAATAATCGGAGGTATATGTATGAACCGTATATCACTTAAAATAAAAGCAACAAACAGAGTAAAGGATATTATTAATTGTATATCACAAGCTAAATTCGATGAATTGGCTTCTGTTACATTAATTGAAAGCTCTTGGTGCGGAGATGACGGAACGCAGGAGCAAGGAATTAAAGAATTTGGCGAATGGCTTACTGAACTGCTAGCCATGTGGGCTGAAGATGAGGACAAAGAATTTGTTGTTGATGAATTTAATAAAAAGAGCTTAGACAACCTTGATATTGAAGATGGCTTGATCTGGGCTGAGTATTCACCCACAAGTCACGGAGAGCCGCTTGACTTCTGGTTTGAAATTCAAATGCACATTAATGAAGAAGGTAAGCTTATTTCCGAGTTTAACGTAAATATATAAAAAGACGGAGGATACAACAATGAGAGATACAGCTCCTACAACAGAAGAGATCAAAGAAGTGCTGCATAAATTTGAAGCATTATCATTTGAAGAGCTTGAAAATCTAGGCTTCTACCACGACAACAGAAAAATGACAATAAAGCTGCCGATGACATATATTCTTATGTCCTTTGCAAATGAAACAAACAAAGAAAATATATGGAAGTATTGCAAGAAGCTTGCCTCATACAGCCATGCACCTTTTACATTAAAAGAATATCAGCGAATGGCTACATTTGCAGAAGATAATGATATAGTTGATGTGATTTTAAAAGGGTTAGAGGAAAATATGTATCCGTTTTCCGATGGGAAAAGTAAAGTTGAACCAATTCAAGGATATTATTACGCAATAGCAACCATATCTCAATCGTCATACCGAAGAGCTGATATTATTGCACTGCTTCAGAAATTAGCTCAATATTTCAAGGAAAATCTTCCTGATGATGTGTTTGTACTCAAAAGAAATATGGACGTGCTCAAGAAAAACTACCCCGACCTTGGCGATATAGAGCTTTAATATAGCAAAATCCGAAGAAGAAACCAAATCTTCTTCGGATTTTCTTTTTATTAAATCACCCGCATATCTCGCGCGCAAGCTTATTCGCTCTTGCATATACCTCATTTGCGTCAACAGTGAAAAACTTGCCGTTTTCATAAAGCACGTTGCCGTTTACGACTGTCATATAAATATTCTGCTTGCTTCCTGCATAAACGAGATTTTTTGCAATATTGTGAAGCGGCTGCATATTCGGCTGCATAAGATCGATCACGGCAAGGTCTGCGCATTTGCCCTCTGCGAGAACATCGCAGTCCTTAAGCCCCATAGCAAGCGCGCCGCCTGTTGTTGCCATTTTGAGGACATCAAATGCGGGGCAAGCCGAGGCGTCGTACTCTCTCACCTTCTGAAGTCCTGTAACAAGGAACATCTCACGGAACATATCAAGGCAGTTGTTGCTTGCCGCACCGTCAGTACCGATGGCGAAATTCGTCATGCCCTTGCGCTTCATCTCGCAGATGGGGGCAATTCCGCTTGCAAGCTTCAGGTTTGACGAGGGGTTAGTAACCATATAAAGACCCTTGTCGCGGTATATCTCCATGTCCTTTTCGTCAAACCACACGCAGTGGAAGCCGCCGCCGCCGTATTCAAGCATTCCGAGCTTGTCGAAAAGCTGTGTGGGAGTAATTCCGTAGCGCTCCTTACAGCCCTCTACCTCGGACTTTGTTTCGCTGTTGTGGGTGTACATGGGAGCCTTGTATTTCTGCGAAAGTGCAGCCATGCCTTCAAGTGTTTCGCGCTTGGTGGTGTATTCCGCATGAAAGCCAAGCTGATAGCTGATAAGCTCGTTATAGGAGTTGAATTTGTTATATTCTTCCTCAATGCCCTCAACAGTACCGCCGAAATCGTTTATGGAGCCGCAAAGCACAGTTCTGAAACCCATGTCGGTGTTTGCTTTTGCGTAGCTGTCAAGCTTGAAATACATATCAAAGCTTGATGTGATTCCGCTTGTGAGATACTCCATATTCGCAAGCTGAGTGAAAACATAGATAGCCTCTTCAGTGAGCTTTGCCTCGTGCGGAAACACCTGATTATAGAGCCATTCGTTGAGCGGAAGATCGTCCGCGAAGCTACGCAGGAATGTCATCGCGCCGTGGGTGTGCGCATTCTTGAAGCCGGGAATTATCAGCTTGCCGCTGAGGTCTATCTCGCGGTCGAAGCTTCCCTGCTCCGTTTTAGGCGCGCCTACATAGGTGATCTTGCCGCCGTCGGTGTGAAGCTCGCCCTCGATGATGTTTTCATCAAGCATTGTAAGCATCTTAGCGTTGTAAAATCTTAATTTCATTTTATTGCTCCTTAACAATATGGTGTAGTTTGTTGTCACATTATAGAAAAGAATTATTTCATTTTAATCTTCGGGCGTCCAATCATCAGCAGGTCTATGCTGGGGCATTGACAAAAACCACTTTACACCATAACGATCCGTTACTATTGCCGCACAGGGGCTCCATGGCAATTCGCATATATCCATCTCTGTTTTGCCGCCGTCAGATAAGATTGCAAATGCCTGTTCAAGCTCGTTACGGGTGTTGAAGGTAACACCAAGCTCAACGGGATTCCTGTCCGTATATGTATCTTGTTTAGCTTCCACAACACAGCAAAATCCCTCGCCGTTTCTCATAAGTTCAGAATGATAATATGTACCGTCCTTGTTTAAAACATGGTATCCAAGCTCCAAACCAAAAGCCGCTTTATACATTTCAACAGTCTTGGGACTGTTTTTGACATAAATTCCTATTCCAATCATTTTAGGTTTACCTCCCGTTACATCAAATGCCTAAGCATTCCGATCATATAGCTTACCCAATCAGGCAAAGCAAACTTGAAAGGACTTGCTGTTACATCTGTGTACATAAGCGCCTCCAATTATTATAAGAACAGCTCCGCAAGGCTCTCAGTGTACGGATACCTTGCTATTCCCTTTTCGGTGATTATCGCGGTCACTAACTCCGCATCAGTAACATCAAAAGCGGGATTATAACACTTGACATCGTTTTCTGCCATTGGCTTTTGGAAGAACATAGTCTTTATCTCGTCGCCGCTGCGTTCCTCAATGGTGATATCGCTGCCACTCTGACAATTAAAATCAATAGTAGAGGACGGACAGAACACATAAAACGGTATTCCGTGATATTTTGCATTTATTGCGACTGAACGTGTTCCGATCTTATTTGCCACATCACCGTTTGCCGCTACCCTGTCGCAGCCTACAAAGCACGCATTTATCTTGCCTTGCTTCATAAGCAGCGAGGCAGCATTGTCGCAGATAAGCGTTACGTCTATGCCTGCATGATTAAGCTCAAAGGAAGTAAGCCTTGCGCCCTGAAGCAGCGGTCTTGTTTCATCGCAATAGGCATGAAATTCATATCCCTTTTTCTTACCAAGCAAAAGCGTGCCGAGCCCTGTGCCGTATTCGGTAGCGGCAAGCGCTCCTGCGTTGCAGTGGGTGAGTATTCCGTCACCGCTTTTGACCAGTGTAAGTCCGTTTTCTGAGATAGCGCGGCACATAGCTCTGTCCTCATTATAAATAGCCATGCATTCCTCACGCAGTGCGTTAAGACGCTGAGCATAGGGAAGTTCGGCATTTGCCTTTGCCGCTGCTGTCATTCGGCAGACAGCATAGCTGAGATTTACAGCAGTAGGGCGCGAGGAGCAAAGGTATTCTCCTGTCAGCTCAAGGCGCTCAAAGAACAGCTCGTCATCGGGCAGCTTCTGCGCAAGCACGTACATTGCAAAGCCTGCCGCAACGCCTATCGCAGGAGCGCCGCGCACTCGCAGATTTAATATTGCCTCGAAAATATCATTTGCCGTTTCAAGACGCAGATACTTTATTATGTTTGGTAAAAGCGTCTGATCAAGTATTTCGACAGCCTTGCCGTCGTCGGATAACTTTACAGTAAACATAATTCTCTCCGTAAAATTTTTGTGCAGCAAGTGATACTATGCTGCACAAATGCTTTATATTTCCGCTATCTCCGACAATGCCTCGTCGGTATTGCACTTCGGATCGATCTTAAGTATATCTTCGGCAGTAACCTCACCCGAGTATATCTTTTCAACTGCCGACACATCAAATTCCCGTTCATAATAATACTTCGCCCAATCGCACCAGCTTTCCGCTGTCTGATGTACATAGCCCAGCAGAAAATCCCTGCCGCCGTCAGCTTCATCATCGGCAGCAGGCTCTTCATTCTGCTCCCACACGTCGGAACCGTCGCAGCACCACATACAAAGCGTCGTATTGTCGATATCGTCCTCGCTAAGCAGTGATTTCAAGGCTTCGGGGGCGCCCATATAGGTGCGCTCGAAAAAGCTGCTGTCCCACTCGTCAGCCGCAAACTGATTAAGCTCGCTTTCATGGTCGAAGCCCTTGAGCAGCGTACCGCTGTCGGAAAAAAGGGCAATAAGGCTGTCGCCCGATCCGTTATCGACAACAGCTCTGCGATGGTCTGCTTGCTTTGCGTAAGAGACCGTTCTCAGCCAAGCCGATCTTTTTGGAATCAAAATAATATCTAGCACAGCCATAGCCTTAAGGCTGCGCTCTACCATTTCGGACGTGATATATTCAAACATTGATCTCTCCTGTTAATTAAAATAAACAAGCTCAGTATCAGCCTTTTCTGTCGGAGCGATAGTTCTTGCCACAAGAACAGGACCTGTGCCCTTGTAAGCGGAATGCTTCTCGGAGATGATCTCACCGCATACCTCAACCCACTCGCCATCGGCAAAATTCTTGCCCTCGGGAGATTTTACAAGGATACCGATAACTGCGATATCATCTGCGCAGCAGGTCATTGCTCGGCGTGAAATAACAAAGTAGCCGTCCTCGATGTTGGAAGCACGATAAACAAGACCTCTTACGCGGACATTCTTGCCTTTGTAACGAGGAGCATTGCTCATGATGTCGATATACCATAGTCCGAAATCATCATGGATAACATCAATGGGGTCAGCCTTTACGTCAAAAGGCATATCGTCCTCGCCCTGGAAGCCCTGCTCCACACTGCCATCGTTGTACTCAAACATCATCTCGATACGGGGATTGAGCGCCTTTGTGCTGCGGCGCAGCTTTTTCTTGTCGATCTTATCCTTATCGCAGCGGTTAAAAATAACGATATCCGCAACCGCAATATTATCGGAAAGCAACTGACGCATATTATTCATATATACATCAAAGCGCGAATGATCAACAAACATGAATATCTGATAGAATATCCAGTTCTTCGGGGCTTTGACAGCCATGTTGCGCAGGCTCCACATACCGTTGAACTCTATCATTATCTGCGAGGGCTTATGCTTTGCCACAAGCGAATTAAGATACTCCTCATTGAAGTCGTCCTCGTCCTCGATATACTCAACAACGCATTTTGCGGACTTCAGTATCTTTTCCTCGTACTCGACTTCGCCTTCCTCGCAAGCTATTATCAGAGTTTTCTGTCCTCTGTTGAACTGCCTGTCCTGAATGGTATCCTGAATAAAGGAAGTCTTTCCGCTCTCCAAAAAGCCCGTAATAAGATATACGGGAAGTTCTGTCTGCATTTTTATTCCTCCCGATTAAACTCCGAAAAGTGCCTTGATCTTTGCTTCTTCAAGCTTTGCGCCGATAACACACATTCTGCCTGTTACATCAGCAGAGCCTGTGCGCACCTCATACTCCTCAGGCACGAAGTCGAAATGATACCACACTACATCGCCCGCTACGATGCCCTTTGCACGAAGAACAGTGCCGTAAGCTTCGTCGGAAAGCTTTGCAAGCGCTGCTTCAAGCTCTTCCTTGGTGAACTTCTTTGCGGTTTCAATGCCGAATGTGCTGAACACATCATCTGCATGGTGGTGATGGTGATGATGCTCATGAGCGTGGTCATGACAGCCACAGGTGCAGCTCTCATCATGGTCATGGTGATGCTCATGGTCATGGTGATGGTGATGGTGATGGTGATGGTGATGCTCATGGTCATGTTCATGATCGTGGCAGCCGCAGGCGCAGTGCTCGTCATGGTCGTGGTGATGATGGTGATGCTCATGAGAATGTCCGCACTCAGGGCAGATATGCTCGTCCTTCAGCAGCTCCTCCGCAAACTTATTCTCGCTCTCCATAGCGGCAAGTATCTGCTTGCCGTCGATATCGTCCCAGGGAGTTGTTACGATAGTAGCCTTGTCGTTAAGCTCCTTTATCATCTCTACCGCAGCGGCAAGCTTTTCCTCGGAAAGCTTCTGGGAACGGCTGAGAATAATGGTCTTTGCGCTTTCGATCTGGTTCTTGTAGAACTCGCCGAAGTTCTTCATATACATCTTTATCTTAGACGCATCGGCAACGGTGGTGTAGCTGTTGAGCACGATATCGTCGCTGTCAACGTCCTTTACGGCTTTCAGCACATCGGAAAGCTTACCTACACCCGAAGGCTCGATGAGAATACGGTCAGGAGTAAACTGCTCAAGCACCTGCTTCAGAGCCTTGCCGAAGTCACCTACCAGCGAGCAGCAGATGCAGCCCTGATTCATTTCGGTAACGGCAATGCCCGCGTCCTTCATAAAGCCGCCGTCTATGCCGATCTCGCCGAACTCATTCTCGATAAGCACCAGCTTTTCGCCGCTGTAGGCCTCTTTCAGCAGCTTTTTGATAAGCGTTGTCTTACCAGCGCCGAGGAAGCCTGAAAATACATCTATTTTTGTCATTATAATTCCTTCTTTCTGTATAATTATCATACAGGATATATTTTACCACATTTTTATAAAGTAGTCAAGAGAAAAGAAATGCGATATTGACAAAGCAAAAATCCGAGAAATCTAATTCTCGGATTTTCAAATACAACAAAATTACCAAGGAAAGCTATTTATTTCCCTCTTAACGTCATCAGAAACTACGTCGGAGCAAAGCAACTCCTCAATTACCGCTTTATAAATACCGCGCCTGTTATCATTGGGATTGTTAAAGCAGCGATGAAGCATCCAGATGTTATGCGGAGTCGGCGTTTTTCTTACTGACTCTATCAGCAGCTCCTCATAACCCTTATTACTGAAGCATTCCACATAATGCACAAGGTCTCCCGGAGCACCGAAATCAACATTTGGATTTGTTCCTATGATCTCAAGGATAGGCGCGACCAAATCAAAGGGCTCGGTCAAAGACGTCATCGCCTGCCGCACCTCGTCCTCAATATAGTATTGCATATAAGGCTCTGCCGCCGCTTTCAGCGCTTCGATTATCTGCTCCTTATTCACGTTCATTCCTCCTCGTTTTAACCCGTAATGAACTTATTCACAAGTCCCATAACGAATACTACCACAATGATAAGAGGCAGCACCCATGTCATGTAGCCGCGCATCCAGCGCTTTACCTTTAAGCCCTTGCCGCTGTTCGCTTCTTCCTCAAATTTATCCCAGCCCCAGCCGAACTTTCTTGTACAGAAAAGAACGATAACAAGCGCTCCTATTGGAAGCAGAATATTGCTTACGATGAAGTCTTCAAGATCAAGCACGGACGAGCCCTCGCCAAAGGGTTTGAAGCCACTCAGCACACCAAAACCAAGCGCACAGGGAGTTGAAAGCACAAGCATTGCAATACCATTGACAATGCAGGCTTTCTTTCTGCTCCAGCCCCAAAGCTCGCTTGTGCAGGAGATTATGTTCTCAAATACAGCAAAAACAGTAGACAGAGCGGCAAAGCTCATGAACACAAAGAAAAGGCTGCCCCAGAGCTGTCCTCCCTCAAGCTGATTGAACACATTGGGAAGCGTTACAAAGATAAGAGGCGGTCCCGCATCGGGAGCTACGTCATTTGCAAAGCAAGCAGGAAAAATGATAAGTCCGCTGCATACAGCTACAAAAGTATCAAGCAGCGCTATATTTACCGACTCGCCCATGAGCGAGCGCTCCTTGCCTATGTAGCTTCCGAATATCGCCATAGAGCCTATACCGATAGAAAGCGTAAAGAACGACTGATTCATGGCAGCTACGATAACGTTTCCGATGCCGACTTCAGCCGCTTTCTCGAAATCGGGCAGCAGATAGAACGAAAGTCCCTCACCGCCGTTGCTGATGTCAATGATGATGCTGTTTCCTGCAAGCACGACAAGTATTGCAAGCAGCGCAAGCATCATGAACTTGGTTATCTTCTCAAGACCTCCCTGAACGCCTAAAGCACATACAGCAAAGCCGATTACGACAGCGATAGCCATATAAAGCATTGATGTGAGAGGATCAGCCTGCATCTCTTTGAAGGCGGTTTCTATACCGACTGAATCAAGTCCGACGAATTTGCCCGAAGCCGTGGAAACAAAATAGTTCATCATCCAGCCCGTCACTGTCGTATAGAACATCATCAAAAGATAATTACCCGCAAGGCAGGCATAGCTGTGAAGATGCCATTTCTGCCCGGGCTTCTGAAGCTGCTGATAAAGCTTCATCGGACTTTTCTGTGCAGCTCGTCCCATCGCAAATTCCATTGTCATGATCGGCACACCGAAAATAAGCAGGAATATAAGATATATCATCACAAAGACGCCGCCGCCATTTTCTCCTGCCACCCAAGGAAACTTCCAAACATTTCCTATACCGATCGCGCAGCCTGCACTCAGAAGAATAAATCCAAGTCGGCTTTTAAGTCGATCTCTCGCCATTATAATTACAACCTTTCAAAATAAAATACCTTGTTATTATACGATAAAATACCGATGTTGTCAAGGAGCGTCGGAATTTTTACTGCTTTTCCTGAATTGTCCCGGCGTAGTTCCCGTATGCTGCTGGAACATCTTGCAGAAATACGATGCCGAACTGAAGCCACATTCAAAGCCTATGGCTTCTATCGTCATACCTGTGTTCTGCAAAAGCTGCTCCGCCATTTCCACTCTGTACCGCAGCAGATAAGCAACAGGCGATATATGAAGGCAGCTCTGAAAGCAGCGCGAAGCCTCGCTCTTGCTGATATTGGCAGCCGCCGCTATCTCTGACAAGGTGATCGAGTCGCGATAATTACTGTGAATAAACTCTATCATTAGCTGAGTCCTGCGGCGAGCTGCATATTCATTTCCCGAAACAGATGACCGAACCGCACTTTCAAGACCCGAATAAAGCTCACTCCATAAGCCGCACATAAGCGTATGGACCTCAAGCTCATAACAACTGCTGTCAGCCTTGCTGAAAAGCGAGCCATCAGCGGCAATATGCGAGATCTTTCCGCTATAACGACTTAACAGCGAAAAAACTCGTTCGGCTTTTGTCAAAACAGCCTCCTGCCACTCATAGCTTCCGTCAAAAGGCACATAAGGTATTGTCGAATTAGTGACAAAAGGCTTAACATATTTTACACTTATATCACTTCCCGATGGTGCGATAAATTCATCAGAGAACATTACATAAGCGCAGCTACAATCCTTACTGCAATTAAGGCTGTGCATCACTCCCGAGTTTACCAATGCGCCCTGCCCCTCCGTAAACTCAATAACATCTCCCGAAAGCGAAAGGCGCAGCGTTCCTTTGTAAACCATTATTAGCTCCAGCTCATGATGTCTATGCAACGGAGCGGAGGACGCAGCGTCTAAATTAACATAATATAACCTAATCGGAAATCCTGTCGCATAAGAAGCAGAATGAGCGAAACCGCTCTTGTCATTCACATATTTTTTCATAAAGTTAATAACGCTCCTAATTACTTAAATCGGGAAGATAATAACATATCAGAAAGTTCCTGTTTTCGGACATATTATACAAGACCCAAGAGAACATTTTTATATACCCGCAACGAGCAGAGCCGCACAAATCCGCACAGCAAAGCCGCATATAACGTTTTCGCGTTTTAGCAAGTAAACCTTTACATCAAGGTAACAAAATACAATAATAAATCTTGCAGATTAACGTCAGAAAAGCTCGCGCAGGGGGGGCGAAAATATTCTTTGAGAATATTATACAATAAATCGGGAATATTGTCAATTGCTAATATACGCTTTTATATGTATAATGTAATAATGAGCAGTGTGTTTTCGCTGCACATATTTGCCTATTTATTTCAAGGAGGAAAAAAGATGAACAAACTTAAAAGGCTGCTCGGTTGCGGTCTTGTAGCTTCCATGCTTCTCAGCATGGCTGCCTGTGAGGACTCTGCTCCCGTAAATGCCGGCAGCAATGCAGCCGGAGATACTATCAACGCTAGCACGACCGCTTCGACATCAGCTACCACTGACCCTGATGACAATGCTGCAACAGACAAGGAAGAGAAAGATCTCGACACCGGTGACTTTACCCCCAGCGGTAACGCAGGTCTTGTAAAATTCCTTGGTTACTATGATATCACTACTGACCAGAAGGGCGCTGAACAGGTGCTTATTTTCGAGTCTGACACATACGGAGGCGATATCGAGTGGATCTCCGCTTCCAGCGGCGCAGCTTACTATGATAAGCTCGCTACACTGATCGCTGCTGACGATTCACCCGATCTGATGACATTTGAGCCTCTTGCTTTCCCCTACGGCGTGAACAAGAATATGTTCGAGTGCCTTGACGGTCACCTTGACGCAGATGATGCTATCTGGGCTGACATGAAGTCTCTCATCGACGAATACGAGTACGATGGCAAGCACTACTACTTCCCTCACAGAATCGTAACAAGATACTCCCTCAACTACAACCGCAAGACAATTGAGGACGCAGGTCTTAAGGATCCTTACGATCTGTATGTTGCAGGCGAGTGGACATGGGATACATGGCGTCAGATGATGATCGACTTCTGCAACCTCAGCGACGACAACATCGGTCTGTACTGCACAAGCACCATGCTTGAGTGCTTCATCAACACTACAGGTACTTCCATCATTGATGTTTCTCCCGATGGCACTATCTCCAACAATCTGAGCGATCCTAACGTAACAAGAGCTATCGAATATCTTGCAGAGTGCGGCAGAAGCGGTCTTCTCTACCCTGCCGATCACCCCTATGGCGACTGGGTATCTCCTCAGGTATGGGCTAAGTGCTCTGACAAGCTCCTCTTCTTAAGCATGGAGCCTGAGTGGACATACATCGCAGCTACCGAAGAGATCCAGAATCCCTCCGGCGTTGAGAATGATATCCTTGATACAGTTTCCGACTTTGCTTTTGTTCCCTTCCCCATGGATCCTGCCGCTTCCGAGTACTATATGTGCTCCAACACCTTCGGCTACATGGTTCCCAAGGGTGCTAAGAACATTGACGGCGCTGTTGAGTTCATTATGTGCAACCGTCTGTACGAAACAGACCAGAATATCATTGATCAGGTCAAGACAGACCACATCGCTCCCGAG
Source organism: uncultured Ruminococcus sp. (assembly GCA_964435155.1). Classification (GTDB taxonomy): domain Bacteria; phylum Bacillota; class Clostridia; order Oscillospirales; family Ruminococcaceae; genus CAG-115. The sequence goes on from CAYSYF010000035.1 coordinate 22,376, forward strand.
AAGGTTACATACACCGCAGGCAAGTACGAAGGTATGCAGAAGTGGGTAATCACATGGGACGAGACCTGCTACGATCTTTGGAGAGATATGTGTGACGCAAGCTCTGAAAGCAAGTTTACATTTATCATTGACGACCTCTACGGCTTTGGTGATGAGCTCTCTGTTCCGATCACAGACGGTATCTACAACAGCACTTTTGTAGACTCCTCCTGGACACAGACAAGAGAAGAGATCATGCCCGTTGTTGAAGGCGTTCTCGCTGAATATATGTAATTAAAACGATCCGACCCACCGCTTAGCGGTGGGTCTTTTACTTTGCCATAAGCACGATCCAGCGCCTTATCTCCTCGCATATCAAAAACGCATACCTTAACGGTCAGTCAAGATCGATAAAATGCTATAAAATACAAATACCGCAATTGAATTGTTTCAACTGCGGTATAAGTATTGGCGGAGAATGAGAGATTTGAACTCTCGCGCCGGTTACCCGACCTACTCCCTTAGCAGGGGAGCCCCTTCACCACTTGGGTAATTCTCCAAATGCCGATATAATGTATTCAAACTACGCATATTATTTTATCACAATTTCTTCTCTTTGTCAAGCACTTTTTTAAAATTTATATAAATAAAATGCGCTGCCGCGTTTTTTTCGACAGCGCATTCGTTTTATTGCTGAAGCCGTATATAATCCGACAATATCTGCTCCGCCGCCGCAGGAAGCTGACTTTGAGCATCACCGCAAAGCTCGGCATAGACAAAACGATGATCATTATCGGCGAGCACAATTGATTTTCCTGTGCAATTCACGTAGATAAGCACCACAGCTCCTTCAAGCTGCTCCCCTGCCGTTTCGGCTGCCGCCAGAATACTTTCACTTATGACAGGCGTAATTATAAACATTGCGGCTGTTTCAGATGACGTATATTTTCCGATAAGCTTAGGAAATTCAACCGTGTTTAGCTTTAACGGCAGAACGGACATGACATCGTAAAAACGATCAAATGTGGATCTGTCGGTTATTTCGCAGCCGCCCGCCTCTACAGTACCTGTATCAATGACAGCTTTTGCCCCTGAACGCGTTACCGACAGCCCGATCGCTATCGCAGTTTCAATAACAGCGTCCGACTGACGGAGCACAGCAGATGGAGTAGCAGTTCCGTAAGAAAAATTACAAAGCACGACCGTACGTCGATCTTTATTTGTATCATACTGCTTCACCATCAGGTCATCATATTTTGCTGTCAGCTTCCAGTGTATCATCTGGAAAACATCACCGACCGCATACTCGCGCACGTGCGAAAAATCGTCCTTATCACCTGTCGCTCGCTGCTCAGGCACGGGACCGCGCTCTCCCGCAAATATCTCAGACAGCTTGTCAATGCCGATCTTTCTGGGCAGAAACACCAACTGCACAGTGCTGTCGGTGCGACGTGAAAAGCGAATTATCTTAAGGGGATCGTACACTGATATGCGAGGGATCCTTGCATCAAACGAACCGCGGTACTTGTGCATACACGGAAC
>CAYSYF010000036.1:0-23649 GCA_964435155.1 uncultured Ruminococcus sp.
TATACCAATTGCTGATGCAATTGCGCTGTTTTCAGTGAACGGCGGAGAGGACGGCTATAACATAAATTATAGGGGCTTTCGAGATGGAGGTGTTGATATGAAAAGATGTTTTTCAAGGTTTTCTGCTGCCGCTGTGGCGGTCTTGGTGATGTGTGCCTTGCTTCTGCCGCAGGGTGCTCTGCTGCAAGTGAAAGCGTCGGCGGCAATCTCGGTGCTTGATATTTCCTCTCCCAAAAGGCTTGTCGGGAACTACACCATTGACCGCGACGAGATAATATATATCAGGGACGGCGGCACTTTTACTGTCGGTGAGGGCGTAACTCTTAAGGTGGACGGCAGGCTGAAGATAGCCGAGGGCGGTGTGCTTAACGTTCGCGGAAACGTTGAGATAACCGAAGAAGGTCTTGCAAGCTGCAGCGGACGCATAAAGATATTTGAGGGCGGCTCGATCGATCTGGACGGTTATATTTGGGTAAACAGTACGGGCGTTGCTTCGGGAAACGGAGTTATCCGCGTCAAAAATAATTTCAGCGACATCGTATGCAAGGGAACTGTTACAGCGAAGATAGAAGCTCCCGAGCCTGTGGAGAAGGACGGTGTGACCTACGTTGGCGGAGTGCTGCTGGTCAATAAGGAGTACTCGCTCCCCAAAAGCTACGGCAGCGGTCTTACTTCTGCGGCATATACGGCTTATGTAAAGATGAAACGGGCTTCGGGCTATGATATGTCGATAGTATCGGGCTTCCGTTCCTATCAGAAGCAGGAGTCTACGTTCAATTACTGGGTTGCCGTAGACAGCTATGAAAATGCTGTTACATATTCGGCGCAGCCGGGTCATTCCGAGCATCAGACGGGTCTTGCGATGGATATAACCTCGCTCAATCAGTCCTACGGTAATACCGCCGAGGGCAAATGGCTTGCCGAGCACTGCTATGAGTACGGCTTCATAATCCGCTATCCTAAGGGAAAGACTGACATCACAGGCTATATCTATGAGCCATGGCACGTTCGCTATCTCGGAACCAGCACAGCAAAGCTCGTGCATGACAGCGGACTTACTCTTGAAGAATTTTTGGGAGTAGCTTAAACTTTTTTATTAAAATATAAAAATTTTCGCAAAACTACTTGATTTTATTATAAAATAGTGTTATAATACAAATGATAGATTAGGCTAAAGACTGGGGCTTCGCTCCGGTCTTTAAGTTTTAATTGGGAGAAATTCTTCCCGAAAACAAAGCGAAAGGAGTCATGCAATGGCTTTAGCAAAGGGCTTCAGCTCTATTGAGGCTGCGGCGGAGGCTGCGGTACGCCCGATAGTGGAATCGCACGGATACCAGTTGTGGGACGTGTGGTTTGCCAAAGAGGGCGCTAAATGGTATCTGCGCATATTCATCGACAAGCCTGAGGGGATATCCCTTGACGACTGCGAGAGTATCGACGGGCTTATCAACGAGGAGATCGACAAGCAGGATTTTATCGACAAGATAGATTATCTTGAGATCGGCTCGGCTGGACTTGAAAGACCTGTCAGGAGAATAGGTCAGCTTGAAATGTCGCTCGGTAAAAAGGTCAAGGTAAAGACCTACAAGCTTATCGAGGGCGCGCCGTCCAAGGCATTCAGCGCGGTGCTGGACAGCTTTGACGGAGAAAAGATCATGTTAAACGGAGATTTCGGAACGCTCGCTCTTACGGCGGCTGATATCTCAGGAATAAATTACGACGATTTTGATAATTATGATTTTTAATAACGGAGGATCAAAGGAAAATGGCTAAGAAAAAAGTAGCACCCAAGGAAAATGAGATTGGCGAGTTTTTCAACGCGCTGGCAGACCTTGCAGCAGAGAAGGGCATCGACCCCGATGTGTTCGTCGGAAAGATCAAGCTCGCGATCGAGAAGAGCCTTAAGACAAATCTCCACATCGAGGATAAGGAGAGCGACGCTGTACAGGTAAACATCGATCTGGAAAAGCAGATATTCGATGTAAGCATACTTAAGGAAGTGATCGAGGTTGTTGACAGCCTTTATGAACCCGAGATAGAGATCGTGCTCGAGGAGGCAAGAAAGATCGATCCTACACTTCAGGTAGGCGATATGGTGCGCTGTCCTATCGATACACACGAGTTCAAGAGAATTGCGGCAAAGAACGCGAAGGACCTCATCAAGCAGGGCTTCCGCGATGTTGAGCGTCAGCAGCTTTCCGAGATGTGGGGCATGTATGAGAACGAGGCGGTTTCCGCGCTTGTTACCCGTGTAGAGCCCAAGACAGGTCATGCTACTATTGAGATCAACAAGAACGAAACGCTGCTGATGAGAAACGATCAGATCCCCGGCGAGGTACTTACAGAGGGTCAGGTAGTGAAGGTATACATCACAGGCGTATCGAGAGAATACAAGGAGGGTGCAAAGAAGCAGTCCCTCAGAATTACAAGAACAGACAAGGGTCTTATCAAGCGCCTGTTCGAGCTTGAATGCCCCGAGATCTATGACGGCACTGTTGAGATCAAGTCCATCAGCCGTGCGCCCGGCTCACGCAGCAAGATCGCTGTTATCAGCAACGATCCCAACGTTGATGCAGTCGGCACCTGTATCGGTCCTCAGAAGAGCCGTATCACCGCTGTTACAAACGAGATCAAGGGCGAGAAGATCGACGTTGTTCTCTACAGCGAGGATCCCGAGGAGTTCATAAAGCAGGCATTGAAGCCCGCAGAGGTAACTCGCGTAGTTATCAACGATCCTGCTGTACGTGCGTGCAAGGCTATCGTCCCCGATAATCAGCTTTCGCTTGCTATCGGCAACAAGGGTCAGAACGCTTGGCTCGCTGCAAAGCTTACAGGCTTCAAGATCGACATCAAGGCTGAGAGCAAGGTAACACCCGAGGATCTTGAGGTGATCGAGCGTCCCGAGATGGAGGAAGAGCCTGAGATAGCTCAGACCGAGGAATAAGGAGAGAAGATTATGCAGGAAAAGCACATACCGCTTCGCAAATGCTTGGGCTGCGGCGAAATGATAGGCAAAAAAGGCGCGGTCAGGATAGTGCGTAGCAAGGAGGGCGAGATTTCGCTCGATCCGACAGGTAAGAAGGCGGGGCGCGGAGCTTATGTCTGCCGCGACGCAGAGTGCTTTGCGCTGGTTCGTAAAGCAAGAAAGCTGGAACGCTCGCTCAAATGTGCTGTTCCCGATGAGATATACGATACCATCGAAAAGGAGCTGAGTTCGGATCAATAAGGCATTATCAACGATATGCCTGTGCCGACGTGCGGGGAAGCTTGTGATAGGCTTTGACGCAGTGGTGCAGGAGCTTCAGTCGCCAAAGACAAAGGCGGCAGGAATAGTCCTTGCGGCGGATATTTCGCAAAAGACCGATAAGGAGATCCGTTTCAACGCGGAGAAATACGGCTGCGAGGTCGTTTCGGCGGAGTTCACCATGGACGAGGCTAATGAAGCTCTCGGTAAGAGAGTCGGGATTTTTCTCGTTCTTGACAAGGGACTTTACAGCTCTATCAAACGTAACATAATTTAATCTTAATCGACAAACCGGAATGGAGGATCATACATTGGCAACAACCAGTAATAAATATCGTGTTCAGGACATTGCAAAGGATATGGGAGTAGATCGCGGCGAGATCATCGAGCTGCTTGACAAGACCTTCGGCGGCACAGCCAAGAAGGCTCAGACTGCTCTTTCTTCCGAAGAGATAGGCTATGTGCTGGCTAAGTATTCTGCCAAGCACGAGGTCAAGGACTTCAACGATTATTTTGCAAAGACAGCTTCCATAAAGACTGAGAAGCCCAAGGCAGAGGAGAAGAGGCCTGCTGCCAAGAAAAAGACCACTAAGGCTGAGGAACCTGCAAAGACAGAAGCTCCCAAGGCGGAGGCACCTAAGGCGGAAGCTGCCTCCAAGGCTGAGCCTGTAAAGACTGAGGCTCCCAAGACAGAGCCCGTAAAGGCTGAAGCAACTAAGGCCGAGCCTGCAAAGACTGAGGCTCCCAAGACAGAGCCCGTAAAGGCTGAAGCAACCAAGGCTGAGCCTGCAAAGGCAGAAGCTGCCCCCAAGGCAGAAGCTGCCCCCAAGGCAGAAGCAAAGCCTGCACGTCAGGAAACTCGCCCCGAGAAGCGCCCCGATAACCGCGACAGCCGTCAGGACAACAGACGTCCCGATAATCGTCAGAACGGTGACAGAAACAACTTTAACCGCGATAACAAGCAGAACAGCTTCAATCGCGACAATAAGCAGGGTAATTTCAACCGCGATAACAGAAATGATAACCGCAACAAGCCTGCGGCTACTGCGCCTGCAGCAAAGCCCTCTGCACAGAAGGCTGCTATCGACTCTTCCAAGATCAAGGTAAACACACCTCCCTCTATGCAAAAGCAGAAGGGCGAGGCTGTTCAGCGCGGCGAGCAGATCACAAAGACGGTTGATACACGCGGCTCTTATGTTGAGCTTGATAAGTACAACGAGCGCTATGAGTCCATCGCTCCCGCAGGAAGAATGAACAATGATAACTTCCAGCGTAAGCAGAAGATCAATCAGAAGTCGCAGAACAAGAACAAGGGCGGCTATAACAACAAGCGCGAGACAGAGGCTCAGAAGCTGAAGCGTCTTGAGCTTGAGCGTGCAAGAAAGCAGCAGCTCAAGGTACAGATCCCTGATGAGATCGTTGTATCCGAGCTTGCTACGCGTCTTAAGGTAACTGCTACCGAGGTCATCAAGAAGCTGTTCAACTTCGGCGTTATGGCAAACCTCAACGAAACTATCGACTTCGATACGGCCTGCATCGTAGCCGAAGAGCTTGGCGCGAAGGTTGAGAAGGAAGTTGTAGTTACTATCGAGGAGCGTCTGTTCGAGGAGGTAGAGGATACCGAAGAGAACCTCGAGCCTCGTTCTCCCGTAGTTGTAGTAATGGGTCACGTTGACCACGGTAAGACCTCGCTGCTGGACTATATCAGAAAGGCAAGCGTTACTTCCACCGAGGCAGGCGGTATCACACAGCACATCGGTGCGTATAAGGTAGCGCTTGAGGACAGAGAGATCACATTCCTCGATACTCCCGGTCATGAGGCGTTCACATCTATGAGAGCAAGAGGTGCAAACCTCACAGATATCGCTATCCTTGTAGTTGCAGCCGACGACGGCATCATGCCGCAGACAGTTGAGGCTATCAACCACGCTAAGGCGGCAGGCGTTTCCATCATCGTTGCTATCAACAAGATGGATAAGGAGGCCGCTAACCCCGACCGCGTAAAGGAAGAGCTTACAAAGTACGACCTCGTATGCGAGGACTGGGGCGGCGATGTCATCTGCGTTCCCGTTTCCGCAAAGACAGGTCAGGGCATGGATACACTGCTTGAGATGGTAGGTCTGGTTGCAGACGTACTTGAGCTTAAGGCTAATCCCAACCGTCTTGCAAAGGGTGCTGTTATCGAGGCTAGACTTGACAAGGCTAGAGGTCCTATCGCAACTGTTCTGGTACAGAACGGTACACTGCGCACAGGCGATGTTATCATCGCAGGCACTTCTGTAGGTCGTGTACGTGTAATGCGTGACGACAAGGGCAGAACTGTAAAGGAAGCAGGTCCCTCTGTTCCTGTTGAGATCATGGGTCTTGCAGAGGTTCCCTCCGCAGGCGATACATTCGCAGCAGTAGAGGACGAAAAGCTTGCAAGAGAGCTTGTTGAAAAGCGTAAGCATGACGCTAAGGAAGAGCAGTTCAAGGCATATCAGAAGGTTACACTTGACAACCTGTTCAGCTCTATCGAGAGCGGCACAGTGAAGGAGCTTCCCATCATCGTCAAGGCTGACGTACAGGGCTCTGTTGAGGCTGTAAAGCAGTCGCTTGAAAAGATCACAAACGAGGAAGTCCGCGTAAGAGTTATCCATGGCGCAGTAGGTGCTGTAAGCGAGAGCGATGTAATGCTTGCTATGGCTTCGGGCGCGATCATCGTAGGCTTCAACGTAAGACCTCACCAGTCCGCCGAGGAGAGCGCAAAGCGCGAGGGCGTTGAGATCCGTCTGTACCGCGTAATCTACGATGCTATCGAGGATATCACCACAGCTATGAAGGGTATGCTCGCTCCCAAGTACCGCGAGGTACAGCTCGGAAGAGTCGAGGTACGCCAGGTATTCAAGATCACAAATGTCGGCATCGTTGCAGGCTCCTATGTTCTTGACGGTAAGGTTGCAAGAAACGGTCAGGTTCGTATCGTTCGTGACGGTATCATCGTTGGCGACGATCACATTGCAGGTCTCCAGCGCTTCAAGGATTCCGTAAAGGAAGTTTCCGCAGGCTATGAGTGCGGCGTAAGCCTTGAGAAGTTCACCGACATCAAGGAAGGCGACATCTTTGAAGCTTATATAATGGAAGAATACCGCGACTAAAAAGCTTTTGAAAGGTACGTTGAACGCACTTTTCATGCGCTTTTTGTAAACTGAATATCAATTGCTATGACCGCCCATGCCATAGAGGCATGGGAGTGGTCAGATCGTAAAGGAGGCTTTATGGCTAACTTTAATATTAAACGACTTAATGAAGATATAAAGCGCGAGATTTCAGCGGCTGTCGGAGGAGTTAAAGACCCTCGCGTTGCAAAGAATTTCGTGACTGTTACTCATTGTGAGGTAACGAACGATCTTTCCTACTGCAAGGTTCATATTGCGTGCCTCGGTGGAGAGGGAAGAACGGCAAAGGCTGTCGAGGGAATGACAGCGGCTTCGGGTTATTTCAAGAAGCGCATCGCCTCGGCAATAAGAGTAAGAAAGATCCCCGAGCTTATATTCCTGCCCGATAATTCGCTTGAATACGCGGCGCATATCGAGGATATAATTTCAAAGCTCCCCAAGCCCGTGCAGACGGACGAGGACATCTCCGAGGAGGACGAGAATGAGGATTGATATCAACGAAGCTGTACAGTTTCTGAGATCCCATGATGATTATCTTATTCTGATGCACGCAAGCCCCGACGGCGATACGCTGGGCTGCGGCTTCGCGCTGTGCGGAGCTTTGCAGCGTATGGGAAAGCGCGCAAAAGTAGTCTGCCCCGATGCGATACCACACCGCTTTGATTATATGAGAGAGGCGTTCGCGGAGCAGGAATTTGAGCATAAGACTATTGTTTCGGTAGACGTCGCTGACAGCAAGCTGCTGGGCGATATGAAGGAAACAGGCGACAGGGCAGAGCTTTGTATCGACCATCATGTTTCCAATACAGAGTACGCCGAAAGACTGCTGCTGCGTGAGCATTACGCTGCTGCGGCTGAGCTTATGTATGAGGTGATACTCGCCCTCGGGGTCGAGATAGACCGTCCTATCGCGAATTGCCTTTACACAGGCATTGCGACAGATACGGGCTGCTTCAAATTCAGCAACACAAAGCCGCAGACTCATATTTATGCCGCAAAGCTTATGGCGTGCGGCGCGGATATTGCTCCGATAAATTATACAATGTTTGAGCTTAAAACTCAGGGGCGCATAAGACTTGAGCAGGAAGTGCTGAAAAATATTAAGTATTATGCAGACGGTCATGTTGCGGTTGTTTCGGTAATGCTTGATACGCTTGCCGATATAGAGGATATCGACAGCGATGATGTCGGTGCTATGGCGGCGATTCCGCGTCAGATAGAGGGCGTTGACATCGGCATTTCCATCAAGGAGAAGAAGCCGGGATTTTTCAAGGCTTCGCTGCGTTCAAGCGAGCGTATCGACGTTTCCGTTATCGCGCAGAAGTTCGGCGGCGGCGGTCATGCAAGAGCCGCAGGCTGCTCATTTGAGCATTCCTACGAGGAAACGGAAAAGCTTATAGTCGAGGCTTGCTGCGAAGCGCTTCGACAGGCAGGAGTCGTATGACAGGAATTATTTGTATAAACAAGCCGCAGGAGTTCACCTCTTTTGATGTTGTAGCGGTAATGCGCCGCTGCTTCAAGACGAAAAAGGTAGGACACGGCGGCACTCTTGACCCGATGGCAACAGGCGTTCTGCCGATATTCGTAGGCGGCGCGACAAAAGCCGTTGACATCATTCCCGACAGCGATAAGAGCTATCGCGGAGGCTTTCGTTTGGGGCTTACGTCGGACACTCAGGATATATGGGGCAAGCTTTCCGAAAGCGGTGCGAATACCGTTTCGCGTGAAAGTATTGAGGCTGTATTGGCGCGTTTTCGCGGCGATATCATGCAGATACCGCCGATGTATTCCGCGCTTAAAGTAAACGGTCAGAAGCTGTGCGACCTCGCCCGACAGGGAATCGAGGTAGAGCGCGAGGCTCGCCCAATAACGATATCAAAGCTTGAGCTGGTCGGGTTTGACGGAACGGACGGCATTATTGAGGTTGACTGTTCCTCGGGAACTTATATCCGCACGCTGATACACGATATCGGCGCGGCGCTCGGCACAGGCGCTGTAATGACAAGCCTTTGCAGGACAAGAGCCTGCGGCTTTTCGCTGTCACAGTGCCGTACTATCGAAGATGTGCGCGCGGCAGACGAAGAAACGCTTGCCTCATGGCTGCTCCCCGTTGAAGAGGTGTTTGCACCCTATGCAAGCATCGATCTCGACGAAACGCAGCAGCGGCTTTACCTCAATGGAGTAAGGCTGGACGCGGACAGGCTTTCGCATAAGGCACCGACAGGTGAAAGACTTCGCGTTTACGGCGGAGATACTTTCTATGGGCTTGCCGAGATAAATGACGAAAACGAGCTTGTGTCGGTCAAGAGATTTATGATCGATTAACTTAATGGTGGTATTGAATTGAAAGACATTACTTACGGTGCGGCAGTGCCAAAGGAAAAAACGGCGGTCGCGCTGGGTTATTTTGACGGGCTGCACCTCGGGCATATAGGAGTTATCACGGCGGCGCTGTCACAGCGGCACTTAAAGCCTGCTGTGTTCACGTTCAACTGTGATACTACGCTGCCGAAATTCCACAATCCCGAGGATATCATATCCTTTGAGAATAAGTGTGAGCTTATGCGGAGAGTCGGTGTGGAGTATCTCTACGCGCCCGATTTTGCGGAGGTCTGCGGCTATCCCGCAGAGGAATTTATAAGCGAGATACTTGTGAAGCGGCTCAATGCAGGCTTTGCGTGCTGCGGAAGAAATTTCCGCTTCGGCAAGGGCGGCAGCGGCACTCCCGAGATATTGAAGGAGCTTGGAAAGCGCTATGGCATAGACGTGGAGATAGTCCCCGATGTATGCCACAACGGCGAGCTTATCAGCTCCACGCATATCAGAGAGCTTATCCGCGAGGGTAAGATAGAGCAGGCAAATACATTGCTGGGCTATGACCTGTGGTACAGACTGCCTGTTATCCACGGAAATCATATCGGAAAAACGCTGGATTTCCCCACGATAAATCAGGTCATTCCCGAAACCAATATCATTCCGCGCTATGGCGCATATAAAAGCTTTGTTGATATCGGCGGCAGGCATTACCGCGGTATCACCAATATCGGAGTAAAGCCCACCGTCACCGAAAGGCATGACGGCAGCGGCGCTGTCATGGAAACGCATATCATCGGCTTTGACGGCGACCTGTACGGGCAGAATATCTCGGTGTCGCTGGTAAGCTTTATCAGACCCGAGCAGAAGTTCTCCACATTGGACGAGCTTAAAAAGCAGCTTTCCTTAGACAGGGAAGAGGCATTAAAATAAACGAAAGGAGCCAACAAAATGGCAACAGTAAGAACACGCTTTGCGCCCTCTCCTACAGGTTATATGCATATAGGAAACCTCAGAACGGCGCTTTATACTTATCTTATCGCTAAAAAGCAGAACGGCACATTTATTCTGCGTATCGAGGATACAGACCGCGAGCGCTATGTTGAGGGTGCTACAGATGTTATCTATAAGACTCTGCGCGACTGCGGACTTAACTGGGACGAGGGTCCCGATGTAGGCGGCGAGTACGGTCCGTATATCCAGAGCGAGCGTATGGGAATGTACAAGGAGTACGCGGAAAAGCTTGTTGAAACGGGTCACGCTTATTACTGCTTCTGTGACAAGGCTTCCGATGACGCAGACGACGAGCAGAAGCCTCTCGGTGCTGCCTCTCTCAATCGCTGCGGCTGCCGCAACTGCTCCTTGGAGGACGCGAAGAAGCGCATTGCTGACGGTGCAGTTGCTGTTATCCGTCAGAAGATCCCTACCGAGGGAACAACAACATTCCACGATGAGATCTACGGCGATATCACTGTTGACAATGCAGACCTTGACGATCAGGTGCTGCTGAAGTCCGATGGTATGCCTACCTATAACTTCGCAAACGTAGTTGACGACCACACAATGGGCATCACTCACGTTGTAAGAGGCAACGAGTACCTTTCCTCCGCGCCCAAGTACAATCTGCTGTACTCCGCATTCGGCTGGGAGCCTCCCGTTTATATCCACGTTGAGCACATCATGAAGGACGCTCAGCACAAGCTCGCAAAGCGCGACGGCGACGCTTCCTTTCAAGACCTGCTCGATAAGGGCTACCTTACAGAGGGTATCCTGAACTATATCCTGCTGCTGGGCTGGGCGCCCAAGGGCGAGAAGGAGATATACGCTCTCCCTGAAATGATAGAGGAGTTCGGTCTTGACGGAATATCCAAGTCACCCGCGATCTTCGATCCCCTGAAGCTGAAGGCGATAAACGCACAGCACGTGCGCGCACTTCCTCTTGAGAAATACATGGAGTACGCAGTTCCCTATATCCGTCAGACGGCTAAGCGCGAGGGCATTGACATGGAGCTTCTCTGCACAGTTCTCCAGCCCCGTACAGAGGTGTTCACCGATATTCCCGCACAGGTGGACTTCATTGACGAGCTTCCTCAGTACGACCTTGAGCTTTACACAAGCAAGAAGATGAAAACGAATCCCGAAACTGCGCTTCCCGCACTTCAGAAGATACTCCCTGTACTGGAGAGCCTGTCCGATTTCACACATGACAGCGTTCATGACGCGCTTTTTAAGCTTATTGAAGCAGAGGGTGTGAAGAACGGCTTTATGCTGTGGCCTCTCAGAGTTGCCCTCAGCGGCAAGCAGCTCACTCCCGGCGGCGGCGTTGAGATTGCTGTTATCCTCGGCAAGGAGGAGGCTATCGCGAGAATTAAAAAGGGAATAGAGCTTCTCGAAGCTGCAAAGGCATAATTTCCTTTTGTTTCATAAATAATTCACAGAACTATCACTGTTGAGTATTACAATTAAATTCGGTATTTTATGCCTATTTGACAATTTCGGAGGCTTTCATGATCGAAGTAAAAAATCTGAGCAAAAGCTACGGTAACAAGCAGGCTGTCAATGACATCAGCTTCACCGCAGCCGAAAGCGAGATATTAGGTTTTCTCGGACCGAACGGTGCCGGAAAATCCACAACTATGAATATCCTTACGGGATATCTCTCCTCTTCGGGAGGACAGGCGCTTATAAACGGCGTTGATATCCTTGAAGATCCTGTTGCCGCTAAAAAGGACATCGGCTATCTGCCTGAGCAGCCGCCGCTGTACCTTGATATGACGGTAATGGAATATCTTAATTTCGTGTATGACCTTAAAAAGTGCAAGCTGCCTCGCAGATCGCACCTCAATGAGATATGCAGTCTTGTTAAGATAACCGATGTTTCAAAGCGTGTTATCAGAAACCTTTCCAAGGGCTACAAGCAGCGTGTGGGACTTGCACAGGCGCTTGTAGGAAACCCTAAGGTGCTTATCCTTGACGAGCCTACAGTAGGTCTTGACCCCAAGCAGATAATCGAGATAAGAACGCTTATCAAGAAGCTTGGCAAAAACCACACTGTCATTCTTTCCTCGCATATCCTGTCCGAGGTTCAGGCGGTGTGTGACCGTATCGTGGTTATCGACAAGGGCAAGCTTGTTGCAAATGATACCACCGAGAACCTTTCTCACAACCTTTCCGCGGATCATAAGCTGACTGTACAGATCGAAGGACCGCAGAAGGAGGTAAAGGCTCTGCTGCAGGGTATTCCCAACATGGTGGAGGTTCATGTCAACCGCGCAGTTGACAAGACTACCACAGAGTATTCACTCAACGCAAAAGAGGGCGCAGATGTCCGCCGCGAGGTGTTCAAGCGTATGGCAGAGCGCAGCTATCCGATACTCCTTATGCGCTCGTCCGAGCTTACGCTTGAGGAGATATTCCTGAAGCTCACCACAGGGGACTTTTATGGTGATCTTGAAGACGGAGGTGCGAAGAAATGACAGCTATATTAAAACGTGAATTTACGTCATATTTCACATCTCCCTTAGGATATGTATTCTTAGCGGTATTTTACTGCTTCTCGGGACTGTTCCTTTGGATGCTGTCGCTTACGACAGGCTCCGCCGATATGTCGGGAACCTTCCTCTGGATGTTCTTTATAATGATAATCCTTATTCCTGTTCTCACCATGAGAACAATGGCTGATGACAAGCGTCAGAAGACCGACCAGCTCACTCTTACTTCGCCTATAAGCCTTTTTGGGCTTGTAACAGGTAAGTTCCTTGCAGCGTTTTTCATTTTCCTGCTTGGAGTTGCGGTGCTGTTCGTATATGCTGTGTTCATTTCGGGCGCTGTTGCCGATACAGCGGCAAATTCGGGCGTTGAGGCTTCATTCGGCTGGGCTTCCGTATTCGGTAACCTTGCAGGCATCACACTTGTAGGCGCGGTGTTCATCTCCGTTGGTATTTTCATTTCCAGCCTTACCGAAAATCAGATGATCGCAGCGATCGGCAGTATCGGCGCGAATATCGTGCTTTGCCTGTTCGATGTACTTGCAACCTATGTTCAGATCGACTGGCTGCAGGATCTTCTCATGTCGCTCTCTCTGTTCTATAAGTATCAGGAGTTCACATACGGCATCTTCAGCCTTACTAATATCGTGTTCCTCCTTAGCCTTATCGTACTGTTCAACTTCTTTACGATGCGCGTCCTTGAGCGCCGTCGCTGGAGCTGAGAAAGGGGGCTTTGAAGATGAAAAAGGATAATACGAATATCGAAACAGAGATCGTAGAGGTCGAGGTTTCCGAAGCTGTCGAAGCAAAGGAAACAGCAAAGCCCGAAACGGCTAAGAAAAAGTTCAATAAGCGCAACTTCAAGCACGGTACGATGTCGGTGATACTGACTGTCGTATTTGTCGCTGTGGTTGTTTTGGTCAATGTCATAGTAGGTCTTATCTCGGAGCGCTTTGACACCGATGTTGACCTTTCCGATGCGGGAATGTATACGCTTGATGAGGATACAGAGGCTTATATTGCGGGGGTTGAAAAAGAGGTGACTATCACCGTGCTCAACTCGGAAAGCAATTTTGAGGCTCTTGCCGATCCTTACAAGCAGGTAAACGAGCTGCTGAAGAAGATGCAGCTTGCAAATCCGCTTATTACTATAGACTACAAGATCCTTGATCAGAACCCTGCATACGCTGCACAGTTCACGGGCGAAACTATTGCGGAGAACTACATCGTTGTAGAGTGCCCGTCCACAGGTCAGCACAGGATAATTGTTGATGATCTTCAGCAGAGCCTTTATTATGCTATTTACTACGGAGCATCAATGGGCGAGGGATACCTTACGGTCGACGCTGAGTCTTATATGAACGCGTATTACACATCTTACTATTCAGGCGGCAGCGTGAATACGTATGATTATATCTATTCCAATATCGAGCAGGAGGTAGTTTCGGCTCTGATGTTCGTAGCTAACGACGATCCTGTTCGCGTAGCCTTCACAGAGGGCTATGAGGAGGGCGACAGCAGCGCGCTGCAAAGCCTCCTCAGCGATAATGGCTACATCGTTGAAACGATAAACCTCATGCAGATCGAAACGATCGACTCCGATATCGACTTTGTTGTAATGTTTGCACCGATGATAGATGTTGACGCAGACAATATTACAAAGCTTGACAAGTTCCTTGATAACGGCGGCGCATTTGGCAAGAACGTTCTGTATTTTGCATCGACGAGCCAGCCGGAAACACCTAATATAGAAGCGTTCCTGAATGACTGGGGAATGTCGGTAGGCTACAGTGCTGTAGGACAGAGCGATACCAACTATATCTTCTCAATGAACCCCTATTATCATTTGCAGCAGATATGCGACACAAATTATGCAGGCAGCACTTACGGAAACGGTCTGTATACCTACGGCGCGAATATGCGACCTGTTATCCAGCTTTGGGAAGATGGCGCAAGAGGCAGTGTTGAGCAGCAGATACTCATTCAGACCTATGACAATGCGTTCCTTTCACCGCTGGTTGAAACCGATGAGGAATTTAGCCTTGATACAGCGGAGTCGGGAGTGTTCAATGACGCTGTTATGGCATATCGCGTTCACAGCTCAACTCAGGAGATCAGCCGTCTTACCGTATTCGGTTCTGACTATTTTGTAAACAGCTATTTCCTTAGCTACGGTAATTCCAACAACGGTAAATTTATCGTTAATATGTTCAATTATATCTGCGGCAAGGAGGAGGGTGTTACTATCACACCGAAATCCTTTGCAACAACGGGCTTTGATATGACTGCACAGCAGGCAAATACTCTTGCGGTATTCCTTTGTATCGTTATTCCCGTTGCAGTGATCGCACTCGGTATCATTATCTGGGTGCGCAGGAGGCACAGATAAATGGCGAAACTTTCAAAATCTACACGCACTATAATCATTGCGGCAGCAGTGCTGCTGGTGCTTGGCGCGGTGCTGCTGATCCTTATGCTTACAAAGCCGTCCGATAACAAGGATACCGATGTTACCACCTCAGAGGCGACTGTTGAAGCGCAGGAAGAGGATACCTCCCTTGTCATAACCGACAGAGAGGGTACAGAGGTACTCAAAGCCGAGATAAAAAATTCCTACGGCAGCTATACCTTTGACCGCGAGTCGCGCATGGTAGCTACTACCGATGATGATGGCAATGTAAGCACTTCCGAGGAGTTTTATTGGGTAAGTGAGGAGCTTCATGACGCTCCGTCCAATGATACTACCATAAAGGCCTTCATGAATTGCCTCGCAGGACTGAAGGCGGCTGAGCTTGTTGAAGCGGGTGCGGAGGATCTCGACAAATATGGATTGGCTGAGCCTGTTGCTACAGCAACCGTCACATTCGACGACAATGAGAAAAAGACAGTACACTTCGGCATAACCAATCCTTCTGCTACAAGCTATGTATATTGCAGGGTAGACGGCAGCAGCGATGTATATATGGCTACCTACTACTCTACAAGCAAGGCATATTCTCCCATCACCGACTTTGTGAGCCTTTCGATTACCGAAAGCTACAATACAAGCGCCCCCGCGGAGCTTGATTACTTTATCATTGACCGCAAAAATCTCGCTGATCCTATTGAGATCGCGTATATGTTCGATGTTCAGGAGGAAGCAGAGAAGGAGGATTCGATAATTACCACCTTCAACTCTCATCGTGTTACAAGTCCGCTTGTTGCCGAGGTAGATTACACGATAGGTCAGACAGTCTGCTATGGGCTTTACGGAATATCGGCAAGCTATTGCGTGAGCGTTGCACCCGATGAAGCTCTTATAGCTGAGGCCGGTCTTGACGATCCTTTCTGTACGCTGACCTTCAAGTATGGCGGAGATCGCTATGTAATTAAGTTTGGCGATGAAATTATCAACATCACAGAGAGCGAGGACGGTACTCCCAATCTCAAGACTGTAGTCGGCTATTACGGCATGGTGGAGGGCAGTGATGTTCTTTATGCCTTTGCTGTTGATTCTACACCTTGGTACACGACAACGCTTGAGGAGCTGGTTTCCAGACGTCCCGTATCGCCTTATATCTACACCTGTGATTCTGTTGTTATCACAACTCCCGACAGGGAATATGAATTTATTGTCGAGGGAGACGCAGAGGTCGGAAGCACCTTTACGCTTGACGGCACTGAGCTTGATAACGAGAAATTCAGAGAGCTGTACCAGCATCTGATAAGCTCGATAGGCGAGGAGCTGTACCGTGTAGATGGCGATTACGAGCCTTATGTCACTGTTCAGTTCAACTATCGCGATGAGTATCATGAGGTCTACGGCACTGACAGCGATAAGATCGAGTTCTATCAGTCCGATGACCGCAAGAATATAATCCGTGTAAACGGCGAGGTGCTTTTCAAGGTTCGTCAGGTCTACACCGACAGACTTATTGAGAACATCGACGCGCTTATAAATGGCGGCGAGCTTGAGCTCAACTGGTAATTATTTCGCAGATGACTCTGCATATATACTATCCTCTGTAACAAATTTTCTCAGCAAATTTGTTGCGCCGCTATTGCGGCATACAAAACCAAAGGCTTTGTGAGGATAGTATGAACGGCGGCTCTTGGCGGCTTTGCCGCCGCTCGTCAAATTTATTGACGAGTATTGCAAAATTGAAATTTTGCAATAGAGCCTAGTATAATATGAAATGACGGAGGTATTTACAATGGCTGAAAGCAATTTTTTCTATTACAGAGGTTTTCCGCTCGTCCGCAGTGGAAACGAGATGTATTACGGAAGCATGGGCGATAAGTTCGTGACAAAGCTTACTGTTCGCGAAACTGC
Organism: uncultured Ruminococcus sp.; assembly: GCA_964435155.1. Lineage (GTDB taxonomy): Bacteria > Bacillota > Clostridia > Oscillospirales > Ruminococcaceae > CAG-115. Next base: position 16,516 of record CAYSYF010000036.1, read on the forward strand.
AAAGATCCATGACGAAGAGGTTCCCACCAAGGTAATGGTACAGCTTGTTCCCACAGGAACAGAGGCTGTTGACCTCACAAAGATCAGAAAGGGCGAAATGTCCAGCCTGTACGAGGCGCTTGATACAGCCTATGTATGGCTTGCAAAGGAGCTTTTCTAAAATGAATCTTAGACCTCTCAGCTATTGGGAGGTCTAATTTTGCTTATAGGCAAAAAAGGTATTGATTTTTTTGCCGAAAGGGTGTATAATTATCTTATCGTGTGCCGCAGGATAAATACGGCAGAAAAAACATAATCGGAGGACACAAAAATGGCAGAAATTCTTATCGAAACATCAGCACGTCACGTTCACGTTACACAGGAAACACTCGAGATCCTTTTCGGCAAGGGTCATGAGCTTACAAAGAAGAAGGATCTTTCTCAGCCCGGTCAGTTCGCTTGTGAAGAGCGTATCACAGTAGTTGGCCCCAAGAAGGAGCTCGCTAATGTAAGCATTCTCGGTCCCGTACGTCCCGCAGATCAGGTTGAGCTGTCTGCTACAGACGCTCGTTCCATCGGTCTTGGCATTGCAGTTCGCGAGAGCGGCGATGTTGCAAACACCCCCGGCTGCATTCTCCGCGGTCCTGCAGGCGAGGTTGAGATCAAGGAAGGCGTTATCGTTGCACAGCGTCATATCCACATGATCCCCGAAACAGCAGAAAAGCTCGGCATCAACAACAAGGATATCGTTTGGGTTAAGTGTACAACAAACGGCAGAACAGCTATCCTCGGCGATGTTGTAGTAAGAGTAAGCGATAAGTTCGCTGATGCAATGCACATCGACACAGACGAGTCCAACGCTATCGGCGCTGTTCCCGGCATGATGGGCGAGATCATCAAGTCCCTGTAATTTAAATTCCATACATAAAAAACCGAGGCTCGTCCTCGGTTTTTTAGTTTATAGAGGTATTTCGTCAGCATTTCCATTGACAGGCATAATAAATTCTGATATAATTAAATTGAGATAATATATTTTGGAAGGAGGTATTTCATGCCAACCGAAGAAGAGATCCTTACAAAAGAGGAGATAGAAACCTTGTCGGTGCCCACTGCCGATAATGCCGCACAAATTCAGGAGGAGCTTGACGAGCGCGACCGTCATATACTGGCAGCGCTTGATGAAATGCTCGCCAAAAACAATCCACAGCCTAAGAAACCGCCCGAGGAAAGCGGAATTGAGAAATTCTGCGTAGGTATGGTGCGCAAGGGCGCAGGAATTATATCCTTGTCGCTTATACTCATATTTATGGGAATAGTGGTCATCTGCTGCCTTTTCTCACCCGATCCCGATTATCTTCTGCCGTTGAAATTATCTCCTGTGGCTGCTGTGCTGATCGGACTTGAATTGCTTGTATACCACCTTGCTTCGGGACGAAAGTTCCGTATACATATTCCCGCTATCGTTATATCAGCGCTTATCGTTGCAGGCTGCTGCACGATGGCAGTAGTGCTGAACAGCTCGTATACCGAAAGCAAAGAGGAGTATAACAACCGCTCCGTGGCTGCCCAGATATATGAAAAGGGCTACTATGAGCTGCGCCATGCCGCGAATATCGAGGAGATAAGCGTAGAGGTGGAGTTAAATCCCGATGGTGGCGCAAATAAAGCAGGTATTGACGCGCTTTCTGCTGACGATACAGTAGTTATCAATGTAGTTTTTAGCGGAAGCTATTCCGATCCTGAGGACTTTGCGTCTGAATGTAAGACCGTTATCGACGGTTATCGCTTCCTTGGAATACCTGTCACGGATTTCCATTTCAGTAATGACAGCAGGTTCCATTCGTACAGGCTTGATGTAAACGGTCTTTTCATGCAGGATTATACCGAGTCGCAGCTTGCAGATAAGGTCAACCATGTTTATATAGAGGATTTTGACTATGTAGACGATCTTGAGGATTTTATCGTTGAAACCGCCGAAACATCAGAAACAACAGAGATATAAACATGATCCTGTTATCATGTTCATATAAATTGCATTAAAAAGAGCCGACTAATACCATTTATTCAAGAGATTAGTCGGGTATGAAAGAAAGAGGAAAAAATGTTAACAAAAGAGAAAAAATCAGAGATATTCGGCTGCATACTCAATCAGTTTCCGGACTCGGGTATCTACAGGATCACGCGCCTTACCGAGTGGCTCTCAACAAACGGCTATACGCTGCAAAAAATGGGCTACGACAGCTTCCGTGACTTTGCCGAGGATTTTCCCGAGGCACTGAAGCTTCACCCTACGGACGGCGGCAATACCTATGTTATCATCAAACGCTGGGACGGTGCTGCAAAGCGAAGTGCCGACGAGCACCCCGCTGACAGCTTTTTTGGCAGTCATTCGCTTATCCTTAACGACGATATCATTGAGATGTCGCAGCAGTCGTTGTATGCGCTTACAAAGGTGCTTGGCATCGGACTTTCGGTGCAGGAGATGAAGCAGCGCGTCTATGACCGTTTCGCTCAGGCAAAGCAGGATAACAGCCTAAGCTTTTTTGCTGAGCGCTATACATTCCCCGTTGATTATTGCCTTGACGGATTTCTTGTCAACGGTATCATAACCAAAAATCTCAGCCCCCGAGGAAAGAGTCTGTACTTTTCCTTTGAAAAGACAGCGATATTCAATAGCGACACCGCGCAGAGCCTTGCGCCTGCAACGGTACAGGACAGACACGTAAGCGAGGAAGATAAGCGCGAGATATACCGACTGCTTTCGGCAGCTTTTCCTTTCAATAAGCCACAGCACATGGCGGCGGTAAGTAAGCTGCTTACTGACAATAACATAGACCGCGCGAAATATGGCTGCTTCAAGATGAAGGAGCTTTTGGCGCAGATGGATTATCTTAAGCTTGAAGATGTTATACTGGGCGGTGTGCCGCAGATAATGGTGACGCTTCTGAAGCATGATGATTATGTCGCAGGCACTTATACTGAAGAAGAAGGTGCCGCAGCGGATATCCCATCAGAGCCGCTTGACGAGTTCTGCAATCTTCCGCCTAAGCCTATAGGAATAATCCTCGGCTACCTTAAATCTAAAGGTCAGAACCTTTCTCCCGCAGAGGTGCGCGAGGCGCTTTGCGAGGACTTTGAAAAAGCACGCGGAGGCTCGGTTCGCTTCTATGACGGCAAGATGATATTCCCGTGCCGCTATCTGAAATCGGACGGAACGCCTGTTGAGATCACCCTGAAAAGAAGCACTTACGAGGGCAAGCCGTGGTTTCTGAATTACATTGATACCCAGCCGAGAGGCAACGCTCAGAAAGCGGTATATCCGGGAAAGCAGCTTGAAAGCTTTGCTTTTCTCGGAAGCTGGTCGGGCTTCCTTGCAGAGCTTGCTGAAAAGGCTATTCATGAGGAATGGGATTTCGCGAATGCCGTTTCCAAGGATCACCATATCCTTATCCAGTATATAAAATACACATTCTATCGCCTTACCCGCGAGAATAAGATATGCATTTCCGACGACGGAATGTTTGCTGCCTTCAATACCGGTCTTGTAGATAAGCATTATGACGATCTGTATGCCTGCTTTACTCCGAACGACCCTGGCAGCGAAACAAAATGGAAGTTCTCGGGCTTCTGCACAGCCGCCTCGCGTGACCTCGGAAAGCAACTGGTGTATTATTTCAATCCTTTGCCGCAGCCGCCTAAGTACTACAGGAACAAGGAGGATCTGATATTCGATCTTGAAAAGCCTATCCACCCCGATTATGATCATATCATTATCGACAATATCAGAAGGCTTCCTCTGAAGTTCCTTACCGATCAGTTTACCGATTGCTCCGAGGCTCAGAGGATAGCGTCGCTTATCCCGACTGCTGATCGTTATACGAAAAACTCCCTGTATGAGCAGCTTAAGACGATAATCTGCGACAACAGCAGGCTTTTTATCCGTATCCAGAACCGTATCAAGGATTCTATTGAGCTTGCAAGAAAGCGCGTGCGCTGGAATTACAAGACGGCGATACCGTCCTATTATCCCAAGAGCGACAGTATGTCGCTGATGCTTCCGCTGTGTCTTATCGACGAGGAAGTGCCTGATGTGGCGCTTGTTGTTGAGCTGACGCAGTCAGGCAATTATCAGGGTCAGACTATCATCACGATACCGCAGGCTTATATAGATGCACGTCTGCTGTGCCGCCTTAACAGCGATTGGCTCAGCCCTGTACAGCCTGCTGTCGTTGACAGCTTTGACGAAGAAAACGAGTAAGTGGTTAAGCTATCTGAAAGGACGTATTATGAAAACAAGGATCACCTCAGCCCTTTTGTGCATTTCAATGCTTGTGAGCCTTACAGCTTGCTCAAACGCAGAGTCGTCTGAAGTATCGCTGTCCACAGAGCCTGCAGCATCGACAACTCAGCCTGACAGCAGCACGTCTGTTACGACGGAGGAAACTGACGTAGCAGAGCCTGTGGAGGTGACTACGCCAGCGACGACGAGCTCTGCGGTGACAGAGCCTGTAACGACTTCTGCTGCCTCTGAAACTGAGCCTGTAACAACCGCTGCAACTACCACTACCACTGCCACTGCTGCGGCAACCACTACTACTGCCGTCACTACAGTTGTGACTTCAACAGTTGGCACAACGCAGACTTCCACCGCAGCTACTCAGCCCGCAGTACCCGAAGAGCCGCAGGAAGCGCTTTCAGAGATGATGCAGCAGTACAACGAGCAGCAGAATATCATCGAAAACACAATAACGAGAGCGGCAGAGCTTCAGACGATGCCTGCCGTCCATATCCTCACTTACGAAAATCAGCGCGTTCTTTCAAAGGACGAATATGTTACGTCTGTTATTGACGTTTTCAACTGTGGCGAGGAATATCGCCTTACCGCCGAGGGCGGAGTAAAGGTGCGAGGAAACTCTACGGCAGAGGGCAGCGAGAAGCCGTACAGAATAAAGTTTGACAAAAAGCAGAATATGCTTGGGCTTCACGACGGCGAAAAGTTCAAAAGCTGGGTGCTGCTGCGCTCACAGTGGAATCTTATTTCTGATTTCATGGGCTTTTCGCTTGCCGAAACTATCTTCGACGGCGAGTATTACAGCTCCGACTGCACCTATGTCAATGTTTATATGAATGGAAAATACCTCGGACTTTACCTGCTCTGCGAGCAGAATCAGGCGGCTGAGGGCAGGGTAGAGGTGTACGAGCCGAAGAAGGGTGAAAATCAGACAAATATCGGCTACTTCCTTGAAATGGACAATTACGCATGGCAGGAAGAACAGCCGTATTTCACGCTTGATTATGAGGGACGCGAGTTCACTGATTATGTAGGCACTACCAAGGCGTTCGTTGCTGACGATTATTCTGTAAAGAGCGATATAAACTGCGACGAACAGCTTGAGTTTATCAAAAAGTACCTTGACGGTGTATTTTGGATAATGTACGAGGCCGTTGAAAATAACAAGCCTATGATGTTTGATGAGAACTATAACGTAGTTTCGGCTGAGGGCGTTTACAGCACTCCAAAGGAAGCTGTCGAGGCGGTCATAGACCTTAATTCCATGGTCAATACCATGATACTTCAGGAGCTTGTGCATAATTATGATGTAGGAGCAGGAAGCTTTTTCATGGCAGTGGATTTCTCACAGTCCAGCCAATACAAGCGTCTTACATTCCTTGCACCATGGGACTTCAACTGGGCATACAGCGAGGAAACTCACGGCAGATATTACGCAGGCGCTTTTCAGGAGCCTGTGCATGATATGTACGAGCGCTCCAACGTATGGCTGACAGTAATCATGAAAGCCGATTGGTTCAGAGAGATGCTCAGCGAGAAATGGGACGAGCTGGGCGATGGTAAGGCACTCAAAGAAACGATAAACGAGGTGCTTAACACCGCTATGACGCTTGAAAACGATCTTGCTGACGAAAGCTGGAGAATTGATTGCGCGAAAGACGTTGTAGCATTTGTAAAGGGAAGGATAAGCTGGCTTTCAACTCAGTGGTAAAAATAAATGCCGTTAAGGTCTTACCTTAGCGGCATTTTTATGTTATTCAAAAGGATATCTGATGCCCCATTCTGCACGGAGATCGTCCATTATCTCCATTACGCGAATGATCTCGCTGTGCGGCATTTCGGAGCATTCTGTCCTGTGCTCCGAGATAGCTTTAAGCGAGGCTGCTGCCTCGTACTCAAAGCCTGTAATCTGCGGCGGTGTTGCATAGTCGGTAACTGTACCGTCGTTAAGTATTACCTTTATACCCTCGCAGTTGTTGATGTTCTGAAATTCTATCCTGCCCTTGTCGCCGTATATCATACCGCGCAGATCGGTGTTTGAATTCATGTTGCTGTGCAACAGCGCAACCTTGCCGTCCTTGAATTTCATTATGATAGAATTGTTTTTGTCAACGCCGTATTCGTTCTTTACGCAGTCAGATTTGATTTCAGCAATTTCTGTTCCGAATGCCATCAGCGCAAAGTTTATAGTGTACACTCCGAGATCCAGCAGCGCACCGCCCGCAAGCTCGGGCTTATTAAGGCGCTCAACGTGTCCAAGTGAGTAACCGAGGTTTGCTGTGAGGTATGAAATGTTGCCGATAACGCCGCTTGCGATTATCTTGTCAAGCGTAAAGCGCATGGGTAGGTATCTCGTCCAAATAGCCTCACCAATGAAAAGACCATTCTTTTCAGCGTATTCGATAAGGAGGCGAGCCTGCTTTGCGTTGGCGGTGAAAGCCTTTTCGCAAAGCACGTTCCTGCCGTTTTCAAGGCACATCAGGCTGTCCTCGTAGTGGCGCGAGTGCGGAGTTGCCACATAAATAAGGTCAAGTGAGCTGTCAGCAGCAAGCTCCTCATAGCTGCCGTAAGCCTTGGGGATAGCAAATTCATCTGCAAAAGTCTGCGCTTTTGAAAGCTCACGCGAGCCGATAGCGGCAAGGGTCACACCCTCCATATTATTTACTGTATAAGCCATTTTGCGGGCAATGCCGCCTGCACCTAGAATTCCAACGTTCATATTGACCTCCGTGAATTGGTATAATGTTCCATGAGCTTATTATATATGCTGGCGGAGGATTTGTCAATATACTATGTTATTTTACGTGTGTTATGATACAATAGATAGGTGACAATAAAAAAAGAAGAACAACTCCAAATATGAT
>CAYSYF010000037.1:0-23436 GCA_964435155.1 uncultured Ruminococcus sp.
GGAGATACGATGTTCTCGCTGGCGATAAGCTCAAGGTTTCTCTTTTGACCAGCAAGCTCAAGACCCATTGCATCGGCAACTTCCTTGTCATACTGACCGAGGAAGCCGATAGAATCCATTAAATCGTTGTACATTACAGGTACTCCTTTCGAAAATGCGAAATAATAACAGCACAAAAACCTCAGTTTATACAGTTTTTTACTATGCCATGCCGTTCAGCGCAGCTTGATCTGTTAGAAAACGACACGGAACTAAATAAAAGACAGAAAAACCAAGCTTTCAAAAAAGCTATTTTTATTATAACCTAAAATTAAACTAATTGCAAGTAATTTTTTGAAATTTGATGAAAATACATGAATTTTTCCACAAATGACAAAACACCGAGAAAATTAAACGTTTTCTCGGTGTTTTGCTATACATCAAAAGGATTACTTGGTATTCTTTTTATAATGTTTGATTACATGATCAGTGACACTGTCGTTTCCCACATAACCGTATTTCGCCAATGTGATGAAACCTGAGAAACCATTCTTGGCTATTTTAAGCGAACACTTGATAATATTCTCATGACTAAGGTCATAATGTACCATTGTTTTTTTAGCATAGAATGACATTCCGTCTTCGGATATCAGCGAGTGCGAGCATTGATATACGTGACCTTCAGGGCTTGTGATATCAATCGCAAACGCGTCACCGTCAAGAGTTGATGCAATTGTTATGAAACCGAAAGGCTTGATTATACAGCCGGGAACATAATCGCTGTTCTCGGCAAGTATCCTTGAAAGCGGATAAAACACAAGATTTCCAATTTCCACTTCCTCCTGCGGCATACATTCAGCGAAGAATTTATACATAACCTCGGGGATTTTACCATCGCAGAGGTCGGAAAGCTGTTTCAGCTCGTCCTCGGTCGCAGGTGCGAATTTACCCTTTTCATTCAGCTCTTTGATGCCTGCTTCAAGATCAGCAATGCATTTCTCAGATAAACTCACTTATTTTATCCCCCATCTCTGAACAGGAAACGAGCTTCATTCCCTCGGACATGATATCGCCTGTTCTGTAGCCCGCATCAAGCACCTTGTTCACCGCTTCTTCAACAGCGTCCGCTTCTTCGGTCATATCAAAGGAATAGCGAAGCATCATTGCTGCGGAAAGGATCGTGGCAATGGGATTAGCCTTGTTCTGTCCTGCAATATCGGGAGCAGAGCCGCCGCTGGGCTCATACAGACCGAATTTTGTCTCATTCATGCTTGCAGATGGCAGCATACCGATAGAGCCTGTTATCATAGAAGCCTCGTCCGAGAGGATATCTCCGAACATATTCTCAGTTACCATTACGTCAAACTGTGCAGGCTCCTTTACGAGCTGCATTGCACAGTTATCGACCAGCATATGCTCGTATTTCACCTCGGGATAATCCTCAGCGACCTCCTCAACAACCTTTCTCCAAAGGCGCGAGGAATCGAGAACATTAGCCTTATCAACACTAGTAACCTTTTTGCTGCGCTGCATTGCTACATCAAACGCCTTTACCGCAATACGGCGTATCTCGTTTTCATCATATTTCAGTGTATCGACAGCAGTCATAACACCGTCGATCTCCTCGGTCTTGCGATCTCCGAAATACAGTCCGCCAGTAAGCTCACGCATTATCAGCATATCAAAGCCTCTCGCGCTTATCTCCTCCTTGAGAGGGCAAGCTCCGCTAAGCTGGGGAAAAAGCACGCACGGTCTGAGATTTGCAAACAGTCCCAGCGCCTTGCGAAGCCCTAAAAGACCGGCTTCAGGTCGTAAATTAGACGGAAGCTTATACCATGGCGAGGTAGATGTATTTCCGCCGATAGAGCCCATAAGCACAGCGTCCGCTGCCTTGCAGCGGGCAATGGTTTCCTCTGTAAGCGGAACTCCGTTTGCATCAATAGAGCAACCGCCCATAAGGAGCTGTTCATAATTGAAAGTGTGACCGAATTTCTCAGCGATCCTGTCAAGCACCTTCATCGCCTCAGTGACGATCTCAGGTCCAATGCCATCACCTTTAATAACAGCAATATTTTTTGTCATATACGTGTCCTTTCAAACTTGTCAGATATCTATGCGGTATCGTTTTTCAAAACCATCACCGATACCTAAATTGTGCCTTTGTTTTCCGTCAGCTTCAAATCCTATTTTTTTCAGGAAATCAGCAGCTCTGGTGTTATTGCCGTCAAGCCAAAGAAAAGCTGCCCTTATATTCTTTGCGCGCATCTCACGCAGAACAAAGGATAAAAGCTTCCTGCCAAGACCGATGCTTCGGAATTCATTATCAATATATAATGCCGTGATCTCACACCCATCAGGGATCGGTGTGGTTTCACATACGCAAAAACCTCTGACTATCTTATCACATACCACAGTGGCGGCAAGGAGAGAGCCTCGTATAAGCTGTAAAACGCGCTCATCGTCAAAAGACGTTTCGCCGCAACTATGCAACAGCTCAGTTATTTCTGCAACCTGCGTTTTTGATGCAGGCTTGATATTAAGTATCACTATTTACCCCTTTATCGAATTTAATAATCCGCCCTTATTTATGATCTCTTTTATGAAATCAGGAAAAGGCTGAGCCTGATACGACTGACCCTTAGTCAGATTTGTAATGACACCTGTATCAAAGTTGATATCCACCTCATCGCCGCTGTCGATATTTTTAGCAGCCTCATCGCACTCAAGTATGGGCAAGCCGATATTTATAGCGTTTCTATAGAAAATACGCGCAAAAGTAGAAGCAATAACACAGCTTATGCCGCTTGCCTTAATGGCAATAGGAGCGTGCTCTCGGGAGCTTCCGCAGCCGAAATTCATATTTGCGACCATTATGTCTCCTGCTTTTACCTTATTTACAAAATCCTTGTCAATATCCTCCATACAGTGCGAAGCAAGCTCCTTATGGTCAGCGGTATTAAGATATCTTGCAGGGATAATTACATCGGTATCAACATTATCTCCGTATTTATGTACTGTTCCATGGGCATTCATTTCAGTTTCCCCCTTCATTCTCTAACATCAGATATATAGCCGGTAAGTGCGCTGGCAGCGGCAATTGCAGGGCTTGCAAGATATACCTCAGATGTGGTATCGCCCATTCTGCCGACAAAATTACGGTTCGTTGTTGCAACTGCGCGTTCATTCGGAGCAAGTATACCCATATGACCGCCGAGGCAAGGACCGCATGTAGGCGTTGAAACAGCCATTCCTGCTTCAATGAAAATTTCAAGAAGTCCATTCTTTAAAGCTTCAAGATAGATATGCTGAGTTGCAGGAATAACAATTGCACGTACGTCCTTGGCAACCTTCTTTCCCTTCACGACGGCAGCCGCAGCCTCAAGGTCTGAATAGCGTCCGTTTGTGCATGAGCCAATGATCACCTGATCTATCTTGATATTAAGCTTCTCAGCCTCATCGATCGTCTTTGTGTTTTCAGGGAGATGCGGGAAGGCAACGGTAGGACGGATAGTCGAAAGATCTATGTCAATAACTCTGTTATAATGAGCGTCATCGTCAGCCTTGAACACCTCAAATGTACGATCAGATCTGCCCTTGACATAATCCAGCGTTACCTGATCAACTTCAAAAATACCATTCTTTGCACCCGCTTCAATAGCCATATTTGCCATACAAAGCCTGTCGTCCATAGAGAGGCTTTTAAGTCCCTCCCCTGTAAATTCCATAGATTGATACAATGCGCCATCTACGCCGATCATACCGATAATATGAAGGATAACATCTTTACCCGATACCCATTTGTTAAGCTTACCTGTAAGATTGAATTTGATTGCAGAAGGAACCTTGAACCATGCTTCACCTGTAGCCATTCCTGCAGCCATGTCAGTCGAACCTACACCTGTAGAAAAGGCACCGAGTGCGCCATAGGTACATGTATGGCTGTCAGCACCTATAACACAATCAGAAGGCACCACAAGTCCTTTTTCAGGAAGCAGTGCGTGCTCTATGCCAACATCACCTACATCATAATAATTTACAATATCATATTTATCAGCAAAATTTCTGCACTGCTGGCACTGCTTGGCAGCCTTGATATCCTTGTTAGGCGTAAAATGATCCATTACAAGTGATATCTTGGATCTGTCAAAAATGCTGTCAAATCCGATCTTCTCAAATTCATTTATAGCTACAGGGCTGGTTATATCATTGCCAAGCACCATATCAAGCTTAGCTTTGATAAGCTGACCTTCTGTAACATGATCGAGACCCGCATGCTTTGCAAGTATCTTTTGCGTCATTGTCATTCCCATAATAAACCTCCCGAAGGAAAAAATTCTTTGATACAGTATATATTATATCACTAAAATTCACCACTGTAAAGTAGTTTAGCGAAAAAATTTAGCGATTTATAACGTTAAACTGCAAAAACTATTGTATAATTATACAAAACCATTTAATTCGTATTGACATTTACGACAAAATGAATTAAAATTAAAGTGAATATGTGTACTTATAATAGAAAGAAAGGGACAGATATATGGAAACCATTAAAGTAAATGCCAGCAAAAAGTATGATATTTTGATCGGAAGCGGTCTGCTCAAAGACTGCGGCAAGCTTATTTCCGGCATTATGAGATCAAGACACTGTGCTGTTGTTACCGATGATAACGTAGATAAATATTATGGTGATATAACCGTAAAAAGCCTTGAAAGAGAAGGCTTTACAGTGGCTAAGTTTGTTTTTCCTCACGGTGAAGCTTCAAAATCTCACACAACACTGCTGAAATTATATGATTTTCTCGCTGAAAACAGCTTTACCCGCTCTGACTTTCTGATCGCTCTGGGCGGAGGCGTTGTCGGCGATCTCACAGGCTTTGCGGCAGCTACTTATATGCGAGGAATTGAATTTGTGCAGATACCCACAACTGTGCTTTCTCAGGTAGACAGCTCGGTTGGCGGCAAGACTGCCGTTGATATTGCAGGTGGAAAAAACCTGGTAGGAGCGTTTCACCAGCCCAGTCTTGTCATCTGCGATATAGATACCCTCGATACGCTGACTCCCGAATTCTTTGCAGACGGCATGGGCGAGGTCGTGAAATACGGAATGATAAGATCCAAGGAGCTTTTTGATATTCTCTCCGAATGTGACATAAAGTCCAACATGACAGATATCATTAAGCGCTGTGTGTCGATTAAAGCTGATGTTGTCGCAAACGATGAGTTTGACCGCGGTGAGCGCGCTCTTCTGAATTTTGGTCATACTCTCGGTCATGCTATTGAAAAGCATTATAATTTCAGCGGCATCTCACATGGTTATGCCGTTGCAATAGGTATGAGCACTTTTACGCATATTGCGCAAGCCAAAGGAATGTGCGCGGAGGGCGTCGCTGACAAGCTTGACGAGCTTTTGAAAAAATGCTCACTTCCCTGCTCCACTAACATTGAAATGAAAACACTTTATAATGAGTCACTTGGAGATAAAAAGAGAAACTCAAATGGAATTGAAATAATCATCTGCTCGGATATCGGTGACAGCTCTGTAGTTAAAATGACACTTGAGGAGTATTCGGATTTTCTTGGAGCGAATTAAGGAGATAATATGAATATTGAAATAACACCAAAGACACTCTCAGGCGCGATAAGGATACCACCGTCCAAGAGTATCTCACATCGCGCTCTTATTTGCGCAGCCCTCTCAAAGGGCGAATCACAGATCGCTGATATTCTTGGCTGTGAGGACATAGATGCGACCTGCGAGGCGCTGACTGCGCTCGGTGCTGAAATACGCACCGAAAACGGCATAACATATGTCAAGGGAATTGAAGATCCTCCCGAAAAGGCAGAGATAAACTGTCGTGAATCAGGCTCTACACTGCGTTTTCTTATCCCTGTTGCAGCCGCGCTCGGTGTTGAAGCTACCTTTACAGGCTGCGGCAAGCTTCCTACAAGACCCATCACACCCTATCTTGATGAATTCAAAAACCATGGTGTTGAATTTATTTCCGAGGAAATGCCTTACCACATCAGAGGTAAGCTGACAGGCGGTACATTCTCCGTTCCCGGAGATATTTCTTCTCAGTTTATAACAGGTCTGCTCTTTGCACTTCCTCTTGTCGAAGGCAGCAGCAGTATCGTTATGACCTCTCCCCTGCAATCCAAGCCTTATGCTGACATTACTCTCCAGTGCATGAAGGATTTCGGCGTAGAAACACTTGAATTTAACGGAAATTACACCGTAAAGGGGATTCAGGAGTATAAAGCTTGTAATTATAAAGTTGAGGGCGATTGCTCACAGGCTGCCTTTTTTGCCGTTGCAAATCAGATAGGAAGTACGCTTGAGCTTGCAGGTCTTAATCCTAACAGCGCACAAGGTGATCGCGAGATCTTTAACATAATCGACAACATGATAAAGATCGGTGAAAACTATTCAAGATTTGATGTTGATGCAACAGATATCCCTGATCTTGTTCCTATCCTTACAGTGCTTGCAGCCTTTGCAGACGGTACATCATATATCAGAGGTTGTAAAAGACTTCGTATCAAGGAAAGCGACCGTCTTGAATCCATCTCCACCGTTCTTAATTCGCTCGGAGCTAATGTAACCATCGTAAATGACGAGCTGGAGATCGTTGGTGTAAAGGAACTCACAGGCGGTGTTTGCAGCAGTTTTAATGATCATAGGATAGCAATGTCACTTGCGATCGCATCGCAGCGCTGTACCGACAAGCTTACTATAACAGAAGCTGAATGTGTAGCTAAGTCCTACCCTACTTTCTTTGAAGATTTCCGTTCTCTCGGAGGTGAATACGATGTCGTCATTATTTAATGGTGGAATCTCTGTTTCCATATTCGGTGAATCTCACGGCAAGGGCATTGGAGTCGTTCTCGACAACCTTCCTGCGGGCGAAGAGATAGATCTCGATAAGATCGCTGCATTCATGGCGCGGCGCGCTCCTCGGAAAGACGGCACAAGCACCATGCGCAGCGAAAAAGACATTCCCGAGATACTGTCGGGGCTTTATAACGGAAAAACAACAGGTACTCCTCTGTGTGCAGTTATAATGAATAGCGATCAGCACTCGGGTGATTACAGCAACATATCACATATCGCACGTCCCGCTCATGCCGATTATACCGGTTATCTGCGTTATAACGGCGCTAATGACCCTCGCGGCGGCGGTCATTTCTCAGGCAGGATCACTGCTCCCCTCGTTTTTGCAGGCGCTGTCTGCGCTCAGATACTCGAACGCAGGGGAATAACCACAGGCGCTCACATCGTTTCCATTAAGGACATCAAGGACGATCACTTTGATCCTGTCAAGGTCACAGCAGACCAGCTTGAAGCTGTTAAAAACCGAAGCTTCCCTGTTCTCTCAGACAAGGCAGAGGAAAAGATGCGCGAGGTCATAAACTCCGCAAGAGAAAACCTCGACAGTGTTGGCGGCGTAGTTGAATGTGCGGCGGTGGGTTTTCCTGCCGGTGTAGGCTCACCCATGTTGGACGGTCTTGAAAATGTTATTTCAAGGCTTGTATTTGCAATTCCCGCTGTAAAGGGTATTGAATTCGGCAATGGTTTCGGCTGCACAGAGCTTTTCGGAAGTGAAAACAACGATGAATTTACTGTAAACGATGGAAAGGTAACTACTGTTACAAACAACCACGGCGGCATACTCGGTGGCATAAGCTCAGGAATGCCCATAATATTCAGAACAGCATTCAAGCCTACGCCCTCAATAGCTCGTCCGCAGAAGAGCGTTGATTTCAAGACTCTCACGGAAGAAGAGCTTATAATCAAGGGCAGACACGACCCCTGCGTTGTTCACAGAGCCGTTCCATGTGTTGAGTCCGCACTAAACATCGCGCTTGTTTCTGCTCTCATAAACAATATAAACATATAAATACATAAAAAAGGGGAAAATATATGAACACGACACCAAGGATAACTGTAACAGACATAAATGCCATAAGAATACTTGTCTGCCACCTTATCTACTCGCTCGGCTGTCCTCTGAAAAAAGAACAGCTTATAGAGATAACTTCGCTTGAACAAGCCGTAAACTACTTCGATCTCGCAGAAGCTCTCGACGGCATTGAGGAGCGCCTGTGTACCGTAGAGGAGCTTGACGGAGATCTTATCTACTCAAACACTCTGCTGGGCGTAAAGGCGGCGCAGGAATTCGGAAACACGCTCCCTGCCTCTATACGCGAAAAGATGTTTGAAGAAGCTGTAAAGGTCTACACCCGCGACGCTATGAAAAAAGGCAAGCTTTATGCTGTACGTTACGCAGAAAAAGAGGACGGTTCCTGCACCATCGGTATCTCAATCAAGGATAATACCACTGCAAAGCAGAAATATTACCTGAATATTTTCACAGATGATAAGGAAAGCGCCGAGAAGATAAAAGACAAGATAAAAAGCGATCCCGCGAAGTTCAGCGCCTATCTTGATAAGTATTTTGAATAAGCTTAATGCCCCGAATTATCGGGGCATTTTTTCAGCATTTGATCTTTTCCTGATAGATATTAAGAAGCTCGCCAAAGCGCTGGAAATGAACGACCTCACGTGCACGAAGAAATTTCATTACTTCATTTACATCAGGGTCATCGGAAAGCCTCAGAATGTTATCATAGGTAGCACGCGCTTTTTGCTCGGCAGCAAGGTTTTCAACGAGGTCAGCGATCGGGTCAGCCTTAGTCTGTACATAAGACGCGGTAAAGGGTACTCCCGCTGCATTTGCAGCATATACACCGTTTGCATGATCCACATAATAATCGGCTTTGCCATAGCGGTCAAAGCTTCTTGCTCCCTCACCGTCGGTAAGCTGTCCCACGACCGAACCAATTATTTCGAGGTGGCTCAGTTCTTCAGTGCCGATGTCGGTGAGCAAGCCCTTGCCCATATTATCGGGCATGGAAAACCTCTGCGAAAGATATCTTAACGAAGCGGCAAGCTCTCCGTCAGGACCGCCGTACTGCGAAAGAATGATTCCTGCAAGCTTAGGATTTCGGTTTTTAATGCACACAGGGATCTGTGTTCGTTTCTCAAAAATAAACATATGTTACCTCCCGTTAAAAGCTCTTAGGCGGCCATACACCGTCAGGCCAATCCCAGCAATTATCATTTCCTGCACTGCACGCCGTAAGAGGATAAAAAGTATCCTCAAAGACAGCTTTGCACGCCTTGTATTGCTTGCATGCCTCTCGATACATTTCAAGCGCTCTTGAATCGTTGGGGTGTGTATTGAGGTAAAGCTTAAGATCCTGCGCAAAAAAATCCGCTTCCATTATCGCACGCATAAGCTCTTCACAGCTAGCAGTGTTACCATTGTTCGTATGCGAATGACTAACGGAACGATTATAATTCGTATTATTTACCATTATAAAGTCCCCTTTCATACTCATCAATAGTTATATCAAGCTCAGGAAAGATCGTACCTACCTTCAAAGCTTTGTTGGGCGAATACACTTTGTCGAGATACTGAACCGTGACCCACGCGTATCCCGGAGCAAATTGAGGATGTTTTTTCATAATATGATCCATATAGTCCTCCTTCTGAAGATCAAAAAATATCCTTCTCGGCGTCAATACATTATATGATCACTCCATAATAGTGTTACTATCATAATTACCTGTCCGCGATAATAAACATAGCATGAAAGGACAGGATATTATGACAAATAAGACTTATATCAAAAACACTGCTCTGTTATTCTCGGCTATGGCTGTAACGAAGATCGTTGGCGCTGTATTCAAAATACCCCTCGCAAATATTCTTGGCGGCACAGGAATGGGATACTTTTCAACTGCTTATAATCTTTATTCACCTATTTTTGCCCTTACAGCAGCAGGTGTGCCGACAGTGATCATGCGTTTAACAGCTAAAAATATAGCACTGGACCGACGCCAAAATGCACTGCAAACAAAAAGAACAGGAATGCTTCTTTTTACCGCAGTCGGTACAGCAGGAATGATACTAATATGGCTTTTTGCTTCCTTTTTTGCAAATCATATTGCCTGCTCGCCCGAAAGCCTTGCTGCGATTGTTACTATTGCGCCCGCCGTTCTGTTTTGCTGCATCGGAGCTGTAATAAGGGGATATTACGAGGGCAGATCCGACGTGATACCCTCGGTTGCGGCAAACATAACGGAAGCAATTTCACGAGCAATTGTAGGTCTTGCTTTATCCTACGGTGTGATCGCTTATGCAAAGCATTGCTTTGAAAACGGTTCGGAATTTTTAGGCAGCGCATATACGACTTATGACGAGGTATATTCAGCAGCTCTCCCATTGGCAGCCGCCGCTGCCATTCTTGCTGTAACTATCAGCGAGCTTGCAGGTCTGATCGCGCTACTACTCACAGACAGGAAGAAAAAAGAACGGTTATCCGGTGACAGTATGCCTGTAGACAGAAGAAGAGAAACCGCAAGAAATATAATAAAAGAACTCTTCCCTGTTGCGGCTTTTGCGCTGGTAATGAACTGCTTCTCATTTGTTGATCTTCTTACCGTCACACGAACTTTGGATAATACAATAAAAAACGTACCTGAATATTTTATGCGTGCATACCCTTTGGTGTTCTCGGTCGGAATAACAACCGATGAACTCGCAAACTTCATGTATGGCAGCTATACAGGTATTGCAATGTCATTATTCATGCTTATCCCGTCCTTTGCAGGTATGACCGAAAAAACTTCAATACCTGATATTGCGGCAGCATGGGAAAAAAAAGATATCCCAACATTGAGAAACAAGATCTCAGGTCTGATAAAAGCTTCATCAACAATAGGTTTCCCTGCCTGCTTCGGAGCATTAGCACTGTCTGAACCTATATTATCAACGCTTTATCCCGATAGATTAGCGGAAGTAAGTGTGTGCATAAATGCATTCAATGTTTTATGTATAGGCGGTACATTTATGATAATCGCCTCCGCCCTGTTTGGCATATTCCAGGCAATAGGAAAGGGGCATATACCATTATTGATAATGACAGGTACGATCATAATAAAGGCAACTATGAACACTATACTTATGGCTACACCACAGCTCAGTATAACAGGTGCTTCGCTTGCCACGATAATAAGCTATTTCATCGCCACGATAGCAAGTATTGTCGTTCTTAAACGAACCGTAAAAGATGTAAGAATATTGACGCCTGCCATTGTACCTGCATTGAGCGCTATCGCCTGTGCAATTTCGGCAGCATTTGTCTTCAATGTGACAGAACAAATGCTCGGAGGGCTTTTATCGCTTATCGCAGCTGTACTAACAGGTGGTTTTGTTTATATAATATTACTAATATTGGTAATGTTTTTTCGTCAACTCCTATAATAAAACATTAAAACGCAAAAAATTTCACAAAAGCACTTGCAAAAAAGCGTAAAATAGGTTAATATATAAAAGGTCGCCTTAAACGGCTTTACTAAAGGCTTGGAGTAAGTTTATGTTTGAGTTCAAAGAAAAATATAATATCGACGACTTGCTGGAGATCATGGCTTTGCTTCGTTCCGAGAACGGCTGTCCTTGGGATAAGGTGCAGACTCATGAAAGCATAAGGACTGACCTTATTGAAGAAACCTACGAGGTATGTGAGGGCATTGATAACAATAGCCCCGAAATGCTTCGCGAAGAGCTTGGCGACCTCTTATTGCAGATAGTTTTTCATTCACAGATCGAACGTGAGGCAGGAAACTTCACATTTGATGATGTGTGTAATGACATCTGTCAGAAGCTTGTTTACCGTCACCCCCATGTTTTCGGTGAAGTAAAGGTAAACGGCAGCGACGATGTATTGAAGAACTGGGACGCATTAAAAAAGGAATCAAAGCATCAGGAAACTTATACCGAAACACTGGAAAGTGTCCCTAAGAACTTCCCTGCCCTTTTAAGAGCGCAGAAAGTCAGCAAGAGAATCTCGCGTGCCGGTGTTCCGATTGACGATCCTGTTAAGACGATATCTTTCATCAATGACAGCCTGAATCAGTTGGATCTGTCAGCAAATGAGGCTTCTTCTGAAGCAAATCAGCTTGCAATGGGTAATTTGCTGTGGAATATTTGCAACTTATGCAAAATTTTGAAAATTGACAGCGAAAAAGCCTTGACATATTCGACAAATAAGGTTATAATAGTATTTGGCGCGATTGAAAAAGCGCTCAACGAACAGGGCAAGAGCTTATCCGATATTTCGGAGCAGGAGCTTGTTGATGTAACATTAAAATTGTTTCCAGCGGTCAATGACCGTTAAATAGATAATTTGGAGGTTTAAAATTATGACAAAGGCAGAATTAGTAACAATGGTAGCTTCTAAGTCCGGTCTTTCCAAGAAGGATACAGAGAAGGCTATTGCTGGCATGATCGAGACAATCACAGAGACACTTGCTAAGGGCGAGTCCATTCAGCTCGTTGGTTTCGGTACATTTGAGGTTCGCGATCGCGCAGCTAGAACAGGTATCAACCCCCGCACAAAGCAGAAGATCAAGATTGCTGCTACAAAGGTTCCCGCTTTCAAGGCAGGCCGTGCACTCAAGGACGCTGTTAGCAAGTAATTAAAAAACTAATTTATGCAGTTTTAAGCGGTTGCTCCTTAGAGTGACCGCTTTTGATTTCAGGAGATAAAATGAGACTTGATAAATATTTGAAGGTTTCCCGACTTATTAAGCGCAGAACCGTTGCAAACGAAGCCTGCGATGCCGAAAAGGTCACTGTAAACGGAAAGGTTGCCCGTGCTTCTTACGATGTTAAGCTTGGTGATATTATTGAGATAAACATTGGAGCAAAGCCTCTCAAAGTGCGCGTGCTCGATGTTAAGGAATATACCAAAAAAGAAGACGCTGCGGCTTTATATGAGGTAGTATAAATGAATAAACCTCCTCCCTGCTGAATATTATGTATCGGACATACTATTTAGCAGGGAGGTTGCATTTTATGAAAGATATCCAAACCAACAAACAAAGCATTATTATGGATCAAAGAAAAGACCTGCGTATATCAGGGGTCAAAGACATCGATTGCTTTTCTGAAACAAAAATCGTTCTCGATACAGTTTTGGGTGAGCTGGTGATAAAAGGAAACGATCTGCATATCATTTCGCTGATAACCGAAACCGGCGAGCTTACAGCAAGCGGCAGAATAAACTCACTGGTATATAATGATCTCACCGGCAATGCAAATTTCTTTAAAAAGGTATTCAGGTGATACTATGACTTACAGCATACCTGACTGTTTTATGCTTGCATTTCTCTGCGGCTTGTTATTCGGGATCGTATATGAGCTGTTTAGGATAATAAGAATGATCCTTCCCATTAAAGCAGTTACTTTCATCTGTGATGTCTGCTTTTTTATAGCTGCTGCGTTTGTTGTTCTGAACATATCACTTTACATCGGAAACTATATTCGTATATATACGATCTTGGGATTTGGCGCAGGTATTTTTACTTACATACAGACGATAGGCAGACTTGTATCAGGTCTTGAAACTGTTGTAATCAAGGGATTAAAAACAATTATATATACCTTATGTAACGCTGCAGCTCGTCCAATTAGAGCATTTGCACATAAGCTGGCACTACATTTTGGAAAAATTAACGATTTTTTAGGCAACAAGGCAAAAAAGGCATTTTCCCTATTGCATTTCAGGCACCAAAAGTTGTATAATAAAAAAAGAAATATAACTACATCTATTGATGATGAAAAAAATGGGGAAAATTTTGGGGGAAAAAATGTCATTCACGCTCAAATCTACAGAAGCAAATGAAAAGAAAAACGGCGGTTTTGTAAAAGCTCTCGTTTATATCGCCGGTACTATTCTCATAGGTTTTATAGTATTTTCTATCATAACCACTAATATGCAAATTGCTGAGAACAAACAGAAATATCAACAGCTTGTTGATCAGACTGATATCGTGCTTGAAGAAAACGCTTCTATCGAACGTTACCTCGGTGACGATGCGAATATGGACGAATATATCGAGGAAATGGCTCGCGACAAGCTGGATTACGCAAATCCTGATGAACGAGTATACTATATAGTTCCTTCTTCTGACTAAAACACAAAAACGCCTTCGGGCGTTTTTTTATTTGTATAACTTCCTTTCACCGCGGTTACAATCTTATTATAACGTGCGAAAGGGTGTCGTATGAAATTTATAAAAACCGTTAAAAAAGTCGTTTTCAGCAGGATCTCTGTTTGCGCTTTAGGTATATCAATACAGGTGGCATATTTAGGAGCATTATTCTGGTCACTGGGAACGATGTTTTCATATTCTTATTTTATTTTCGCCATCATTTCCCTCGCTGTTTCGATCTACATCATCAACACCGAAACAAGCTCTGATTATAAGCTTATTTGGATATTTACTGTCCTTGCATTTCCATTGTTCGGTATCATGCTCTATCTCTTCTTCGGTATGCACAGAAAAACTCCAAATGAAATATCATACACAGGCAAATATACTTCAATCAGCTTATCTGCTGATATATTTTCAAAACAAGCACAATATATCATCAACCACTGTGATACTCATATCTACATCGGTGATCATATTGAATATTATCAAAACGGCGAGCAGCTCTTCCCTGCTATGCTTGAAGAATTAAAGAAAGCCAAGGATTTTATTTTCATAGAATTCTTTATACTGGAGAACGGAATTATGTGGGACAGTATACTGACAATTCTAAGAGAAAAAGCTGATGCAGGCATTGATGTCAGAGTAATATATGATGACATGGGCTGCTTACTGACTCTGCCAAGAAAATACAAGAGTATTCTCAACCGCTATGGAATAAAATGCTGCGTATATGGTCGCCTGAAGCCATTTTGGACTAGAAATATGAATAATCGCGATCACCGCAAGATGATGATAATTGACGGCACAACAGTTCTGACAGGCGGTATAAATCTGGCTGATGAATACATCAACGCCTACGAAAAACACGGTTACTGGAAAGACAGCGCTGTAATATTAAAAGGCAATGCGGTCAAGGAATTTACTAAACAATTTTTGAAGCTCTGGAACAGACTAGATGGTAGAAAATTTTCAGAAATCTCTTGTCACAGCAAAGCATTACACACTAATGTAAAGAATATAGCTGTTCCTTTTTTCGACGATCCCGATGACAACGAGCTTTTAGGAAGAAACATCTATATCAATATGCTGAACAATGCAAGAAAATATGTATATATAACGACACCATATCTAATACCTGATAACGAAATGCTGCAAGCACTTATAATGGCTGCTAAAAACGGAGTTGATACAAAAATAATCACGCCCAGAATTCCTGATAAACGGCTCGTACAGACTGTAACGCGGTCGTATTACAGACAGCTCATAAAAAACGGAGTTGAGATATATGAATATATACCTGGGTTTATCCATGCAAAAAATATAGTTTCAGATAATACCGTAGCTGTTGTAGGAACAGTAAATCTTGATTTCAGAAGCCTTTATCTGCATCACGAATGTGGAGTATGGCTATGTGGTGACAGTGCGGTATCGAGCGTCAAACAGGATTTCGACAGCACTCTCAAGCAATGCGAAAAGATCGAATTAGATCAAACTACAGAAAATAATCTGATCAAAAGATGCTTAATTGCGATTTTGAGGTTTTTTTCACCATTATTATAAATAAATTTTGTTTTTTATACTTTAGAAAACAGGTTGAAATTTTCGCTGAAGTATGGTAAACTATAAAGGTATCATTTGCGTCTGTAGCTCAGCTGGATAGAGCAGCAGCCTCCGACGCTGCGTGTCGTGGGTTCGAATCCCGTCAGGCGTACCATATTAAAAAAACCGTCCACAGGACGGTTTTTTTAATTGCAAAAGCTCAGCTCGGATTGCCCTTACGGCAATCCGTTTTTGCTAACGCAAAAACCGCTTCACTTTCGCGGTCTGCTCTTCGGGCTAAGAATGGCATTTATGCGCAAACACTTGAAGCACAGTACGTTATACTCTGTGAGTTTCAGTCATTGCGATAAAATATGCGGCTGTTTGTTCAGGAGTTGTTTCCATTTTCTCGTTTACCCACCATTTTAACGCAGCGCAGAAGCTAAACACAAGATGATTAAGCAAAAAGCTTTCAGGTACTTCCGAATTAAAATCAGACAAATACAGTTTAAAAAGCTCATTAAGGTACTCAGTCAGATAGCGTATAAACAGATTGCTGCTTTCCGATGATAAAAGTACAATGATATCAGTCTTGTGATCTCTCAAATGCCATAAAATATGTGAAAGCCTTGACTGAAGATCAGTCTTCCCTGTTTCATGAGCACATATCTCTCCTGCAAAAATGTGATCGAATATATCGCTGCACATCTCTTTGAGAAGCATATCCTTGGTTTCAAAGTGCGAATAGAATGTACTTCTTCCTACATCAGCCTCATCAATTATCTCCTGTACGGTTATATACTCGTAGCGTTTATGCTCAAGCAGTTTACTGAAAGCCCTGAAAATCGCTTCTCGTGATTTTTTCTGTCTTCTGTCCATAATAATCCTTTCTGAACAAATTCAATAAAATGTTCGGTAACTTACATTTCCTACGATCCGATCATTGACTTTAACGGTGAAAAAAGCTAAAATATAATCATACAAGATGTTCGGTAACTGATATATTGTATCACAGAAATCAACAAATGTCAACAAGAAAGGAAATACTATGGATAGATTTTATGAAATACTCGGAAGCCTCCCTGCGCTTATAATAAGCGGTATCTTTCTGGTGATCAGTCTGGTATTAAGTATCATTGGGGTCGAAATACCATTCTATCTTGATCCAGCCCTTATTACTACACTCATTTCAGGCTTGCCTATGATAGTATATGGCATTACAAATATTTTTACAGGTAAAGGTATTAACAAAATATCCTCTGCTTTACTTATTTCCATCGCTATGATAGCCTCTGTTATCATTGGCGACAGCTTTGCAGCAGGTGAGATAGCATTTATTATGGCTATAGGCGAATTGCTGGAAGAAAAGACCACAGCAAGAGCTAAAAAGGGCTTAAAGAAGCTTATTGAGCTGACTCCACAGCAAGGTCGCAGGATAACAGACGGCAAGGAAGAGATGGTAAATGCCGAAGATATTAAAATAGGCGATATCCTCAGAGTTCTGCCGGGAGAAAAAATACCTGTTGACGGAAAGATAATCAGCGGACGAACAAGTGTAGATCAATCCGTAATGACAGGAGAATCGCTCCCTGTTGATAAAGAAGTTGGCGATGATGTTTTCTGCGGTACAGTGAATTGCTTTGGCGCTATTGATATAGAAGCAACAAAGGTCGGTGAGGACTCTTCGCTTCAGAAGCTTATCAAGATGGTTCAGGACGCTGAGAATAATAAGGCGCCGACACAGAGGATCGCTGACAGATGGGCAAGCTGGCTTGTGCCTGTAGCGATGCTGACAGCGATTATAGCAGGTCTGATCGAGCAGGATATTATTGTTGCCGTAACAGTTCTTGTTGTTTTCTGTCCTTGTGCTATGGTGCTTGCTACACCCACTGCGATCATGGCTGCTATCGGACAGGCGACCAATCACGGCGTTATCATAAAATCAGGCGAAGCTCTTGAAAAAATGGGAAAGATAGACACTATCGCCTTTGACAAGACAGGAACTCTTACCTACGGAAAGCTTGAGGTCAGCGATATCATTCCGATAAATGACAGTTATACCGAAAACAAGCTATTAAGCATCGTTGCCGCTGCGGAATCCCTTAGTGAACACCCTCTCGGCAAGGCTATAGTAGCTTATGCTAAAAAACAGGAGCTTGCCCTCCCCTCTGCCAATGAATTTAAAATGGAAGCGGGAAAAGGCATAAAAGCTGTTGTTGATGGTATAGAGATCCACTGCGGTACCGAAAAGTATCTCAACGAAATTGGTGTCGAAATCTCCGAGGAAGCCTTAAAAGCGCTTGATCAATTACGAAGCGAAGGAAAGGCAACTGTCGCCGCAGCAGTCAACAACGAGTTTATAGGCGTTATTGCATTGTCTGATATTCTTCGTGAAGATGCGCTTAAAACAACAAATGCTCTTTTACAGGAAGGAGTAAATACAGTTCTTCTCACAGGCGACAATCAGCAGGCTGCCGAACACTTTGCTAAGCAGGCAGGAATTACTTCCGTATATGCAGGTCTTCTCCCTGAGGAAAAGGTAAAGCGTATTGCAGAGCTTCAAAAAGATAAAAAGAAGATCTGCATGGTCGGTGACGGTGTTAATGACGCACCTGCGCTTAAGACCGCCGAGGTAGGAATTGCGATGGGAACAATGGGCAGTGATATTGCTATTGAAGCCGCAGACATAGCACTTATAAGCGATGATATTTCAAAGCTGCCATATCTGAAAAGACTTTCCAAGTCTACGCTCAATACTATAAGATTCAGTATATCGCTTTCGCTCTTTATCAACCTGATCGCAATCGTACTTTCCGTGCTTCATCTGCTTAACCCCACTACAGGCGCACTCGTTCACAATGTAGGTTCGATCTTTGTAGTTCTTATTGCTACGCTGCTTTATGAAAGAAAATTTGACAAATAACACACAAAGGACTACTCTTTCGGGTAGTCCTTGTTCTTATTTATTTTGCGCATATGTAAGAAATACAAAAGATTGGATAACACAGCGGAAAGAGCCCAACCTATGGGCCATGAAAGCCATATTCCCGTTTCACCGAACATTGGTGTGAGTATATAAGCAAAGACTACTCTCAGGATAAGATCGGAAAACGTTGTGATCATAAAAGCGGTAATATTGCCACAGCCGCGTAAAACTCCGTCTGAATTAAGCTTCAGTCCTACCGTAATAAAGAAAGGGGATACTATCTGCAAGAACCTTATTCCTGCATTTGCAGCATCAATATTATTGGTATCAGCGCTATCCATGAATATGTATATCAGACCGTTGGCAAACAACATATAAACCAACGAGAACACAACAGCTATAGCAGCGGCCAGAAGTGCTCCGACCCTGTATCCG
Organism: uncultured Ruminococcus sp.; assembly: GCA_964435155.1. GTDB lineage: Bacteria > Bacillota > Clostridia > Oscillospirales > Ruminococcaceae > CAG-115. The sequence goes on from CAYSYF010000037.1 coordinate 18,945, forward strand.
CTTTTAACTCTGTCAATCTTCATTGCGCCGGTATTCTGAGCAGAAAAGCTCGATACACTGTTGCCTACCGTGCTGAAACAAGTTACCGCAAAGGTGTTCAGCTTTATTGCAGAGGAATAGCCCGCCATAACACTTGTTCCATAGCTGTTTACAAGCCCCTGAATAAACAGATTGCCTACCGAAACAAAGCTTTGCTGAAGTATACTTGGCACAGATAGTTTTGAGATTTTCGATAGCATAGGAAGCTCGAAAAATCTGAAATTCGGACTTTTGATCTTTCTTATGCGCTTCATAAGCACTAGAAAAGCCATGACGGAGCATACTCCCTGACAAATGAAAGTCGCCCAAGCTGTACCGGGAACACCAAGCGGAATTACAACTACAAAAAGTATGTCAAGCGCAACATTGCCCAGCGATGATGCGATAAGAAAATAAAGCGGTGTTTTTGAGTCACCCAGCGATGTGAATATTCCTGTGCAGATATTATAGATGAAAAGGAATATCAATCCGAAAACATAGATATTCAGATAATCCTGCGCATCTTTAAAGACTGAGATATCTGTTCCAAGAAGCTCAAGAAAAAGTCCGCCTGTAAAGAAGCCGACAACCGTCAGCACCGCTCCAAGCACAAAACAGGAAATGAGCGAGGTAAAGACAGCGGTCTTCATGCTCTTCATATCCTTCGCACCAAAAAAAGTAGAAATAACCACGGAGCAGCCTATGTTCATTCCTGTGCCTATTGCTAGAAAGATCATAGTAATCGGATAAGAAGCGCCGATAGCAGCTAGTGCGTCCTTGTTGATGAAATTGCCTGCTATAACGCTATCGGCAATGCTGTATAGCTGCTGAAATACAACGCTCACAAGCAGCGGCAAAGAAAATCTCAGCAAGATAGGTGCAACCGCACCACCGGTCATATCCTTAACCATTTAATCGCCTCACATAACAATCGGGCAGCAGATAGCTACCCGATCAAAATTACTGTCTTTTACTCTTTGCCTCTGCCTTAAGGCGCAGATCGCGCTCTAAGATGACCTTGCGGATACGAATGCTCTTGGGGGTTACCTCGACAAGCTCGTCGTCCTGAATAAATTCAAGACTCTCCTCAAGGCTCATTACCTTGGGCGGAATGAGATGCAGAGCATCATCAGAGCCGCTCGCACGCGTATTTGTAAGATGCTTTTTCTTGCAGACATTTACAACGATATCGCCTGCCTTGGGAGATACACCGACGATCATACCCTCGTAAACAGGGACACCTGCACCGATAAAGAGCGTACCGCGCTCCTGTGCATTAAACAGACCGTATGTGATAGCCTGACCGTCCTCCCAAGCCACAAGCGAACCAACAGTTCTTCTCGGGATATCGCCGAAATAAGGCTGATAGCTATCGAAAACGGAGTTCATTATGCCCTCGCCCTTGGTATCTGTCATAAACTCGCTTCTGTAACCGAACAGTCCGCGTGAAGGAATAAGAAATTCAAGCTTCGTGCGGCTGCCGACAGGCTGCATATCTGTCATCTCGCCCTTGCGCTGACCTATCTTCTCCATTACAGAGCCGACGCAAGCTTCAGGAACATCAATAACAAGACGTTCAACAGGCTCACATTTAACGCCGTCTATCTCCTTATAAAGAACACGGGGAGTTGAAACGGAAAGCTCGTAGCCCTCGCGACGCATATTCTCGATCAGAATAGAAAGGTGCATCTCTCCCCTGCCCGCTACGTTGAAAGCATCAAGCGTATCGCTGTCTGTAACACGAAGAGAAACGTCCTTCAAAAGCTCACGCTGAAGTCTTTCGCGTATCTGACGGGAGGTCACGAATTTGCCCTCTCTGCCTGCGAAGGGGCTGGTATTTACAGAGAAAGTCATCTCAACAGTAGGCTCGGATATCTTTACAAAGGGGAGCGGCTCAGGACAGCTTACAGATGTGATCGTCTGTCCGATAGTAACGCCCTCGATACCCGAGAAGCACACGATATCGCCAACCTTTGCCTCAGTTACTGGAGCCTTGCTAAGACCCTCAAACTGATTAAGCGATACTATCTTCGCTTTGAAAGGCTCTGTTCTTCCGAGGTGATCGCAGACCATTACTTCCTGATTCTGCTTCATCACACCGCGTTCAATGCGACCAATAGCAATTCTGCCGACATATTCATTATAGTCGATGGAAGAAACCAGCACCTGAAGCTCACCGTCAATGTCGCCCTCGGGAGGATCAATATGCTCTACGATCTTGTCGAAAAGGGGCTTGAAATCAGTACCCATGTGATCGGGAGAGAAAGAAGCAACACCCATTCTGCCCGAACAGAAAACAACAGGGCTGTCGATCTGCTCCTCTGTTGCATCGAGATCAAGAAGAAGCTCGAGCACTTCATCTACTACCTCTTTATTACGTGCATCGGGACGATCTGTTTTATTTACAACAACAATGATCTTATGACCAAGCTCCAGCGCTTTCTGAAGAACGAAACGAGTCTGCGGCATTGTACCCTCAAACGAGTCAACAAGCAGAAGCACGCCGTTTACCATCTTAAGTATACGCTCGACCTCACCGCCGAAGTCAGCATGACCGGGAGTATCAACGATATTGATCTTTACACCGTTATACATACAAGCAGTGTTCTTAGCGAGTATAGTTATTCCGCGCTCGCGCTCGATATCATTACTATCCATAACTCGGTCATTTACGACCTGGTTGTCACGGAAAGCACCGCCCTGCTTTAACATTTCATCAACAAGCGTAGTCTTGCCATGGTCAACGTGGGCAATGATAGCTATGTTTCTTAAATCTTCTCTTAACACTTTTCAACATCTCTTTCTTTTGTATACTTGATTTTACACCATTGGTTATTATACAACTTTTTTCATTTTGCTACAAGCACTAAACCAAAAAAACGTGGTTTTAATTGTAATAGTGCAATCTCGATAGCTCATTTTGTGCAGAATGACGAACCAAAAGCTCCGAATAGCATTTCGGAGCTTTTATAGTTTTAATTCCTCTTGAACAGGCTGCGCGTTTTAATCACATTATTCTTTCTCAATTCATTTTCAGCGATGATATCCAAGGCATAACCCTCGCAATTGCAAACAAGCACACAGCCCTCGTGAACGCTATCAGGCAGTTCTGATAGCGGCAGTTCAAAAAAAGTTCCGTCTTCCCTTTCAATAACTGCTATACCGTTCTCTATTCTGTCAACTATCATCAAGCTGCCTCCTTGATCTCATTTGTAGAGGTATATGTAAGGGTATTTCCATCAGTAACGAACACTATATCACCATACATCATAGTCGTAAGCACCTTACAGTCAAGCGATTTTAGTCGCTTTGTCGCCGCCTCCGACGGGTGTCCGTAGGAATTATCAATGCCAACACTGATAACTGCATACTCAGGAGAAACCCTGTCAAGAAACTCCATACTGCTTGACGATGAGCTTCCGTGATGACCCACTTTTAAAACATCGGCACTGAGATCTGCGAAGCGATCCACAAGTTCTTTTTCAGCTTCCTTTTCCATATCACCTGTAAAAAGAAAGCTGATATTACCGCTCGTAAGCTTAGCTACCACTGAGTAGTTGTTAAGGTCATCATATTCTTTGCCGACTGGTCCGATAAATTCAATTGCAGTGCCTTCGCAAAGCTCGATGATCCTGCCATTTTCGGAGTAGGAGGCTGTAATGCCCTTGCGTTCAATAACGCTCAGCATATCCGAATAAAAGTATGCAGTCGGGATAAGCTCATCGGGTATCTCAGGCATGATAAATTCACCGACGTCAAAAGCATTCAATATCTTTGCCATTCCACCCATGTGATCCGAATGCGGGTGCGTTCCGATCACATAATCAAGCCGCTTGACACCGAAATCATTGAGATAGCTTATAACATCAGAGGCTGTTTCAGACTCACCCGAGTCTATCAGCATAGTTTTATCGGGGGTTATGATAACTGCACAATCTGCCTGTCCGACATCAATGAAATGAACAGCTATTTCGTCCTGATCCACTTCCACCTTCGGACGCTTGATAATACCAAGCGTCTGATAAATATCGGACAACGACGGAATAAAACTGCTGTGAAGCCAGTGTTCATTGACAAAAAGCACGATCGCCAAAAGCATCAGAATTATAAATGCACAATACAGCCAATTACTTTTTCTTTTTTTCCTGTTTTTTCTTCCGGACGCTCTTCGGCGCTTTTTTGCCATTAGTTCTGCCCCTTTCAGCATTAGGACGGTTGCTCGGTGTTCTTTGCTCCGACGGAGTGATAAGACATTCCTTACCAAAGCCGATTAGATCACGACGCTTCGCCATGATAAGAGCTTTTTCGACAAGCTGCTTGTTTTCAGGCTTAAAATACTGAAGCAGCGCACGCTGCATTGCCTTGTCTTCCTTTGTTCGCGGCACAAATACGGGTTCCATCGTATAAGGATCAAGACCTGTGTAGAACATCGCTGTTGAAATAGTACCGGGAGTAGGATAATAATCCTGTACCT
>CAYSYF010000038.1:0-23297 GCA_964435155.1 uncultured Ruminococcus sp.
CCCTGTGTTTGACCAACTTTGTGTGTTGCGGATTGGGTGTTTTGCTCTTATCTATGATAGTTCAAGTATATCACAACCATCGGATTTTGTAAAGCGGCGAAATTATTTCCCGCGGTACTTGTAATTTGCATCAAAAAGTGGTACAATATAAAATGTATAGCTTTGATGATTTTTATCGGTTTTGGAGAGAGGCGCATGAACGAACGTATTGATTATCTCAGAGATAAAGCAAACAGACTTTCGCTCAATCCAGGCGTTTATCTGATGAAAGACAAGACGGGTAAGATAATCTATGTCGGCAAGGCTAAGGCGCTTAAAAACCGCGTTACATCGTATTTCAGAAACGATGGAAGCCACAATGCAAAGACGATAAAGCTTGTCAGCAACATCTACGATTTTGATTTTATCGTCTGCCCCAGCGAGCTTGACGCTCTCGTGCTGGAATGCAGCCTTATTAAGCTTCACAAGCCGAAATACAATATCCTCTTAAAGGACGACAAGGGCTATAATTACATCAAGATATCCCACGGTGCGTATCCGAGAATAAGCTATGCGCTGAATACAAGCGACAAGAATGCGGATTATCTCGGACCGTTCACAAGCGGCTTTACCGTAAAGCAGGCAGTGGAGGAGGCTAACGCCATCTTCATGCTGCCTACCTGCCGAAAGAGCTTTCCTATGGACTTCGGAAAGGAGCGTCCCTGCCTTAATATGCACATCAAAAAGTGCATGGGAGTTTGCAGGGGAAAGATATCCTCGGAGGAGTACAAAAAGATAATCGACGAGGCATTGCAGTACCTCAAGGACGGCAGTCAGAAATCCGCGGAGCAGCTTCGCAAGGAGATGGAGGAGGCTGCGGAGAACCTTGAATTTGAGAAAGCGGCAAAGCTTCGCGACAGGATACAGGCGATAGCAAGGCTGCACAATTCGCAGAAGATATTCGACTACAAAACAGACGATTACGATATAGTAGCATTAGCGCAGAATATAAGCCTTGCAAGCGTTGCGGTGGTGAAATACCGCGGCGGCAGGCTGGTGGACAAGGAGAATTTCTTCATCGGCGACGAGTATGACCCTGCTGCCATGAGGCGCGATTTTCTGCTGAGCTACTATCCCGACCGCGACGAGATACCGAAGGAGATTTACATTGACGAGCAGTTTGAGGATATGGAGATAGTTACCCAACTGCTGCGCGACAAGATAGGTCATGCGGTGAAGTTCGTTGTGCCGCAGCGCGGAGAGGGGCTTGCGCAGGTGGTGCTTGCAAAGAGCAATGCGAGCGAATATCTTGCGCTGAGAGTTGGCAGGACAGCAAAGGAGATAAACGCTCTTGAGGACCTTAAAAACCTGCTGGGGCTGGATAAGATACCGCTTTGCATAGAAAGCTACGATATCTCAAACTTCGGTGAAACGGGGCGCGTAGGCGGCATGATAGTTTACCGCAACGGCAGACCGTTCAGGGCGGGATATCGAAGGTTCAACATAAAAGAGGTAGTAGGCATTGATGACTACGCGTGTATGCAGGAGGTGCTGCGCCGCAGGCTTCAGCGCTATCTTGACGGGGACGAGGGCTTTTCGCCGCTGCCCGACCTGATACTGCTTGACGGCGGCAAGGGACACGTTGCGGCGGTAGCCGAGGTGCTTCGGGAGCTTAATATTGATGTTGCGCTTTTCGGACTTGTAAAGGACAGCAAGCACCGCACGCGCGCCATCGCAAAAGAGGGCGGCGAGATATCGGTAAGCGCAAACAAGGCGCTTTTCAAGCTGCTGACGAACATTCAGGACGAGGTACATCGTTATTCGATAACCTTCCAGCGTGTAAAGCATAAGCAAAAGACCTATAGCTTAGAGCTTACAGAAGTAAAGGGCATAGGCGAGGCTAAGGCGCACGCGCTGTTGAAGGAGTTCAAGACAAAGCAGGGGCTTAAAGACGCAACTGCTGAGCAGCTTCGCATAACCGCGAAGATAAGCGCGGAAAAAGCGCAGGAGCTGTACAAATTTATTCAGGAGAGATTTTAAATGAGAGTTATTACAGGCTCGGCGAGGGGCAGCAAGCTTATCACGGTCGAGGGCACAGAGGTCGTAAGACCCACCACCGACGGCGTTAAGGAGGCTATCTTCTCCGCCATTCAGTTTGAGATAGAGGGGCGCACGGTGCTTGACCTGTTTGCAGGCAGCGGACAGCTTGGAATAGAGGCGCTCAGCCGCGGCGCAAAGGAAGCGTATTTCGTGGACTCTGCGATAGCTTCCATAAAGGTAGTGAAGCAGAATTTGGCTCACACTAAGCTGGAGGACAGGGCGCACGTTGTGAATATGCCGTTCACGGCTTTTCTGAAAAGCACGAGAGCGACATTCGATATTGCGATACTTGATCCGCCCTACAACCTCAAGATACTGAGCAAGGCACTGCCTCATCTTGAGGAAAAGATGTCGGACAACGGCATTATAATCTGCGAGCATGAAAAGGAGCTTACGCTTGCGCATGAGCTTGGCAGATTTGAGATAGCAAAGGTATTGAAGCATTCGCGCACTGCAATAACCATCTATCGCCCGAAAACCGCCGATGAGGACGAAGAATGACAGCGAAAGGATAGACTATTATGAAAACAGCTATTTATCCGGGCAGCTTCGATCCCGTAACAAACGGTCATCTTGACATCATCACACGCGCGTCAAAGATGTTTGACAAGCTTATCGTGGTGGTGTTTATAAACCCGTTCAAGACTTTTGCATTCAGCATTCCCGAAAGATGTGAGTTCCTGCGCCGCGCAACGGCTCACCTCCCCAATGTCGAGATATCGAGCTATGACGGACTGCTTGCAGACTACTTCAACACCCGAGAGGACGTTGACGTTATCGTAAAGGGGCTGCGTGCTACTACCGACTTTGAGTCGGAGTTCCAGCAGGCTCATACAAACAAGGATCTCAACCCCCGTGCGGAAACAGTATTTATCCCTGCAAGTCAGAACACCACCTTTGTTTCCTCAAGCATGGTAAAGCAGGTGGCTATGTTCGGCGGAGATATCAGCAAATACGTGCCTGATTGTATCCACAAGGAGATAGTTCAGAAGCTAAACAGCGAATTTACCGCCGCAAGAAAAGCGGCTGAAAAGAAAAACAACTGACGGAAAGGACGGAATTTAAAATGGATTACAGCCTTTTAGACCTTATCTCAATGCTTGACGAGGTGGTTAGAAAAGCCACTCCTGTACCGCTCTCCAAGAAGAGTATGGTAGACGTTGCTCAGATCGACGAGATCGCGACTGAAATGCGTCTTGTTCTCCCGAAGGAGATACAGCAGGCTCAGAATGTCGTTGCGGACAAAAACCGCATTATTTCCGATGCAAAGCGCGAGGCGGAGGATATTATCCGCAAGGCAGAGCAGCGCAGAAATGAGCTGCTTGACCAGAACAGCATCATGAAAGAGGCTCGCAAGCGCGCTACTGAGGAGATCAGCAACGCGCAGGCTCGCAGTAACCTTATCCGCACCTCCACAAATGAGTTTACCGATAAGATGCTTGGCAGAGTTGAGGAGCTTCTTGCAAAGGATATCAACAATCTCCGTGTTATGAGAAAGACCCTCAACAGCGGCAACGATATCCAGATAGACCCCGCAAAGCAGCAGGCTATGAAGGCCCAGCAGCAGGCACAGGCTCAAAGAGTGCAGCAGCCTCAGCAGCAGGTCAAGAAGTGATACTTGGAGTTGAGCACCACGCGGTGGCTATCTGTCCGCATGATGACGAGTGGCAGATACAGGCTTATCTGATGATGAAGAGGCTTGAAAAGCTACTGAGCGGAATTAAGACTGATATTCGCCATGTCGGCAGCACATCAGTGCCGTCGATAGCGGCAAATCCCGTTATTGATATCGCGCTTGGTGTGGATATGGACGTCAATACAGAGCTTGTCTGTTCGGCACTTGTTGAGGACGGCTTCAAAGAGGACACCGATTACGTTTTGTTCGCAAGGGTATTCTATCTTGAATGTGACGGATTGCGTACACATCAGGTGTTTGTCGTTAAAATGGGCAGCGTGGGCTGGCGAAGGCTTGTTTTGTTCAGGGATTTTCTGAATGTTGACACTATGCACGCGAAGCTTTATGCTGAGAACAATTTTGATAGCTGTGATCTTCCTTTTGCCGAATACATTGCTCAGAAGGACGCGCTGGTAGAAAGTGTTCTTATGCGGTTAAGAAGATAGTAAAACCACCCGAAGGGTCAATCCTCTTCGGGTGGTTTTGTGCTTTTTAGCTTCAATGCTATCCCTATAATCATAAGTATTGGGAATACTGTTCCGAATATAAGCCCCTTTTTCAGCTCGCCGCCCATTGCGCCTGAAACAAAGCCTACCGTAGTCGGACCGCCCGAGCAGCCAAGATCACCTGCCAGCGCAAGCAGTGCGAACATCGCAGCGCCGCCCTTTGGGAGAGTTGCAGAGGCAACGCTGAAAACGCTTGGCCACATGATACCTACGGAAAGTCCGCAAAGTGCGCAGCCGATAAGCGCAAGCACGGAATTATCCGACAGCGACGCCAACAGATATGAGGCTATACAGAGCGCACTGCTTCCCACAAGGAAGGCGGTGAGGTCTATCTTTTCGCTCATCTTGCCGTAGAATACTCTTGAAAGTCCCATAAGTATCGAGAATATACAGGGACCCAGCAGGTCGCCCATGGTCTTTGAGATACCAAGTCCGCTCTCCGCGAACGCGGAAGCCCACTGGCTCATTGCCATCTCGCTTGCGCCTGCGGCAAACATCATCAGAATAAATATCCGGAACATCTTAGATCTGCATAGCTTTCGTATCGGGAGCGCCTCGCCCTCTTCCACTAATGTATATATAGGAACGCGGGTGAAATAAAATGCCACAGCAAGCGGAAACAGCGCCCACAGCAGTGCGAGCATTCCCCAGCTTTCCTTGCCGAAGAAGTGCAGAAAAAGCGTCGAGATAACGATAACTCCGACAGTGCCCCAGCAGTAGAACGAATGCAGCAGGCTCATGACTCCTGCTTTGTTGTCGGTGGGGCAGGCCTCTACGAGAGGGCTGACGAGTACCTCAATAAGACCTCCGCCTATCGCATAGAATATGACACAGATAAGCAGACCCACAAACGGCGGCAGTATATTCGGCAGCAGAAACAATCCTGCAAGTCCGACGGCGGCAAAAACAAGCGCCGCAACGATACACCTGCGCCAGCCTATCTTATCGACGTATTTTGCGGCAATGAAATCGACCGCAAGCTGAATAAGGAAATTTATCGTCACAAGCAGCGTGAGCTGCTCAAGCGGAATGCCGAAGCTGTCGCGGAAGATAAGGAACAGCAGCGGCATGAAATTATTTACGATCGCCTGTGTGATATAGCCGCCGTAGCAGGCGAATATCGTGTGGCGGGAGTTGTTTTTTACTGACATTACGCACCTCGGAAATGATAAACTTCAACTATTATATATTATCGGTGCGGTTTTGTCAAGGCTTGTACACAACAAAAAAGGCGACTGAAAACAGCCGCCCAAGATTGTTGAAAAAGTACGTTGTGACTTTTCCTATATTATCACGTTTTTTAAAACTATAAACATTACAGTAACCGCTATATAAATCCAAATTCCTTGATTTGTAAACACTGCTTTTATATCGTCTTTACTGAAAAGACTTGCTTTGCCGTCAACGGATATTTTCTTTTTATTAACAAGAAAAAGTACTGCTCCAACAATAGCACACGCCATCATAAGCATAGAATACATTCCTGTAAGCTCCATAGATATACCCGAAAGGAGCTGAACCATTATACTGCCGAAAAGATTTGATACAGCGTGCATTACAACGACAAGGATGAAATTACCTGTTTTAGCATAAAGATATGACCAAATAAGTCCTAATATAAATGTATATGCAATCTGCGGTAATCCTAATGACACCCCGTGAACTATGGAAAAGCATAAAGCTGATACAAGAATAAAAAAGCCTTCTCCGTATTTATATAATTTGTCAGCCAAAAGCTTTCGGAAAACAAATTCTTCAACAATAGGATTGAATATAAGCAGCATAAACAATGAATACGGAGATAATGCGTCAATGCTTTGCTGTTCTGACTGACCGGCCATTGAAGATATATTGACAAGCATTGATAAAATCATTATTGCGGTAAATTGCAACAAAAAGCACAAAGCAATTGTCTTTTTCGGGACTTTTCCCTTGCTTACTTTCTGACTTGGCACAGCTTTGATTATAAGCAGATAAATAGCAAACCCTATTCCGTACAGGCTTACTAATCCGATAATTGTATTTACAAACTGCGGTATATCAATAATATTGTTTATTATAACGGAATAGCACCAGTAAATTCCAAACATCGCACCTATGCCCAGTGCTACTTTATTAAGTGCTGTTTTTTTAAGCATTTTCGTACTCCTTATTCTGATATTCTTTAAGTTTTTTTGTATATTCTCTGCCTTTAATGCGGTGCTCAATTTCAAATAACAGCACCGACAGCAATCCGCAGCCTAAAAATATTGCGATAAACTTCAGATATACGCTTATGCTCTGATACTCTGTAATCCACTGAAAAATCGCAGCACACAAAAACGTAATAACTGCGAAAGGAGCAATAAAAAGACTTACTCTTTTTATATCGGAAAGCTGTTTGAATACGCATTTTCCAAATGCAAATTCCATCAGCACTCCACCTATCACCGCAAGCACAAACAACTCAAAAAACCTCATAATCGGAATAGCTGTTACGCCTCTTACAGAACTTATAACAGCGAAAATAAGACACATTACAGCATAGGTACTTGCTATCTGACCTATTGAATTTTTTAAAAATAATTTCATAACCTCTTACCTCCTATACCTAATTTTTCTTTAAGCAAAGGTGAATACTGCCGTGATATATACAGCTTTTCGCCGTTTTCCATTGTCGCAAGTATTTTTCCTCCGAAATCAGGTTTCAATGAATCAATTCTTTTAATATTGACGATAGTTGATTTTGAAATTCTCATCATATCAACAAATTGATATTTTTCTTCAATCTCGTATAATTTTAAGCTCGACTCGTAAACCTCGCTGTATGTATAGCAGAAAGTCTTTCTGTCCACCGATTCAATATACAGTATATCTTGAATGTTAAGACTATGAATTTGCCCGTCACAACTTGCCATAATGTTATTATCCATTTCGTCAAGATGAGTTACAAAACCTATGAGCTTATCAACCTTTATATCCTTTTCCTTGTATTCAATTGTTACCTGCGTTTGCCTTACCTTAATATTTTCTATAAGCCTTAGTATCATCTGTTCAGCTCCTTTCTGTCACAATTATATCAGACAATTATTTATCTTTCAAGGTGTAATGACGCAAGCTGCATTTTACGCGGCATAAGTTGCAGGTGTTCTATATAAAGCAAAAAAGACGGCTGATATCAGCCGTCTTTTAAGTCTATGCTATTACTGAGTTACAGTTTCATCGGGAATTACGGGAGCAACGGGAGCTGCGGGAGCCTCGGTGTTGATACCTGCTGCCATAGCCTTGCCTGTTACAAAGCTGCTTACCATTGTCTTGAGGTCGATTCCAAGACCGTCAAGCAGACCTGCGGACGCCTGTGTTGTAGCCTCTGTGATGTCCTTTACAAGCTTTGAGGTATTGCCGTCGCCGTACATTGTAATGCTGTCCACGTTCTCCAGCGGCTTTGCGATAGCCTGTGCAACTGCGGGCATCTGCTCGAAGTACATCTGCAGCACAGCGGCTTCTTCCATCTTTTTCATAGCCTCTGCCTTCTTGTCAAGACCCTCAGCCTCGGCAAGTGCCTTCGCACGAACAGCCTCAGCCTCTGCAAGACCCTTAGCGCGGATACCCTCAGCTTCCTGCTCGGCGGCGAAGCGTGCAGCCTCTGCTCTTGCCTTTTCGGCAGCAGCCTCGTTCTGTGCCGTTACAAGGATAGCGGCAGCCTCGTTCTTCTTGATCTCCAGCTCTGCTTCCGCATTCTGGATATCCTCATACTTCTTAGCTTCTGCGTTACGCTGAATGGTGTAAAGCTCTGCATCAGCCTTCTGCTGAGCAGCGTATTTGTTAGCCTCAGCGGTCTTTTTAACCTCTGCTTCCAGTGCGCGCTCCTTGATCTCGGCTTCCTTAGCCTTGATCTCTACCTCACGCTCCTGACGAGCGAGGTTAGCGTTAGCGGTCGTGATCTCGATCGTCTTACGCTGCTCTTCCTGCTGGATAGTATATGCTGCGTCAGCCTCAGCCTGCTTGATATCAGCAGCGCGCTTCAGCTCAGCCTGCTTGATAGCAAGCTCGTTCTCGCGCTCTGCAATAGCAGTTTCGGAGTCAACACGTGCGTCGTTAGCCTTGCGGTTAGCCTCTGCCTGTGCGATCTTGATATCTCTTTCAGCCTCTGCCTTGGAGATAGCAGCCTTTTTCTTGATCTGCATGGTGTTGTCGATACCCATGTCATTGATGATACCGTTGTCGTCAACGAAGTTCTGCACGTTGAAGGATACGATCTCAAGACCCATTGCGCGAAGGTCGGGGTCGGCGTTCATCTTTACCTTATCAGCGAATGCCTGACGGTTGGATACCATTTCTTCAAGGCGCATCTGACCAACGATCTCACGCATATTACCCTCAAGTACCTCGCGTGCTACCTTTGTTATGTAGCCTACGTCCTTGTTAAGGAAGTTCTGCTGTGCTCTGAGAATGATATCAGGCTCAGGGGAGATCTTTACGTTTACTACAGCGTCAACGGAGATGTTGATGTAGTCTGCGGTAGGTACTGCCTGTGCTGTCTTAACGTCAACGGACATAAGTGCCAGCTCCAGCACGTCGCAGCGCTCGAAGAAGGGCAGCTTTACGGTAGCCTTACCTACTGCGATCTTTGCTTTCTTGCGCAGACCGCTTATGATATAAGCCTTATCGGGCGGTGCCTTGCGGTAGCCCGCAGCGAACATGAAGATGATTACTGCGAGAGCTATACCTATGGGGATAAGTACATTCATTATTTCTTCCGGCATGATAGAATACCTCGTCTTTCTTTTGGTTTTATTTAATGCAGCAAGCTGCTATAAATATCTAATTATACGTTTTTCTGATGCAATTGATGACTTACAGCTTCTGAGCGACAGCCCTAGCCTTTTTATAAGCAGCCTGAAGCTTATCGAAATGCCACTTATAGCCGCCGAAGTTGCCACCTCTTATCTCGTCCACTATGTTTCTTGCGGGGTCATAAACACCGTAAAGTCCGATGTTTCCCGACAGACCCTTCAGCGCGTGCGCTCTGTTTTCTATGGCAGCGTGGTCACCTGTCTGAATAGCGGCAAAAAGCTCCTCAACAACACCGTCGGCAGCCTCGAAGAACTTCTTGAAATACTTCAGGAACATATCCTCGCTGTCCATGAACTTCTGTATCATTTCCGAGCAATTCAGCCCTACAGCGGACAACTCTGCGCAGATCTCATGATTAAGCATATTGTACCTCCGTTCAGCCACGAATGCGGCAAAAAACTTTATTTATATTTTAACATTTCCGTCCTCTTTCGTCAAGATATACTAATATTTTTGTTACATTATACAAAAACACACCCTTTATTTTTAAGTGTGCGGTTTTCCGACGTACAGGGGTCGAAAAAAGCGCCCGAGATACGTTCACGGGCGCTTCAGACCGTCGAAAAAGTCCCGTTGGGACTTTTCCGCCGAAACATCCGCACTGCCCGCACTCATTGGCGGCGATGCCGCCAATTCGCACAGTTGTGCGGATAGAAGTGTTTTTTGATGTGGCAGAGCCACACCAAAAAAGTTATTTAAAATGCCCGCTCCGCGGGTAAAAACAAGGTTTTTCGACAAGCTAAAGCGCCCGAGATACGTTCACGGGCGCTTGATCTTTTTTAATCCATCTTGAAATACTCCCAGCTCTTGATGCCCTGTGGGATATCCTTGCCCTCGAGGTACTCTGCGGGCAGATCGCGATAGGTTATCATAACGTCGTTGCCGAAGTACTCCACCAGCATTTCGTTGGTCATACGCTCGGTGTTGGGTCTGGGCGTACCGTCGATGCTTGTGATGGGAGCACCTCCGCCGCTTGCCTCGTATACAAAGTCGCCGTTCCATATCATGTAGTATAGCCACATACAGCCTGTGTCGGCGCACTGCTGAGGATCGGGGATATAGCCGCACTCTGTCAGCGCCAGCATTTTGCCCTCATAGGACTCCTCGTCAAGCACATAGTCCTCGCCGAGATATTTTGTATAGCAAGCTTTGTTGAAATTCTTTGTATTCTCATACTGAGCTTCGCAGGCGGAGTGATCCTCGCTGTTTGCGTAGTAGTCGATACCAACTATGTCATAGGAGTTGGGGTGTACTGCGCAGAAGGTGGACTGTCCGTTCCATGCCCAGATGATATTTGTCAGCTTGTGATAGTTTTCCATTCTGTCGTAGATCATGTACCAAAGCTTCTGAAATATCTCGTTATTGACATAATCCTTGTCCATCATGCCCCACCAGAACCACTTGCCGCTTGCCTCATGAAGCGGACGGAAGATGATGGTCATGCCCTCGCTCTCCATGCGCTGGATCTTGGAAGCGACAACGTCGATATCGTGAATCACCTGCTCGTACTCCTTTGTACCGGGGGTAACGGCATTGAGCGCGCTGAAGTTTGTGATATCCTCCTGATAGAAGGCTGTGCCGCTGTCGGGATTGTCGATGTCGCGGGGAACGTTCCAGTGCCATGTAAAGCACACAAGACCGCCGCTCTCCTTGTACCATTCTATAGCCTCGTCAACCATGCTGTCGTCGATAGCCGAGCCTACGCAGAATATGAAGTCATAGCCCTTCATAGCGGGAAGGTCATTTGTTGCATTGTAGTATACGATATCCTCATAGCACTGATTTCCCATCATCTGCTGTGCGGAGATCATCTGCTTGCCGTAGATGCTGCGCAGATAGTTGAACACGCCGAGTGTAGCCTCGTTGGAGTTCTCGGAAACAGGCTTTGAGGGGTCTATCTCCTTTGCGTTGAAGGACTCTATCAGCGCGTCGAAATCAGTTTCATAGCTGAGAGCCACTGTCATATCGATATCTCCCTCCTCTGTCATCTTTACGGGATTTGAGAGAATGGGGAGTTCTCCCTCGGCAGGTGTTGAGAGCTCTGCGCTGTCGGCAGAAGAGCTGCTGTCTGTTGTCTGAGCGCTGTCTGCCGCGGAGGTGGTGCTGCTTGCGTCAGAGGTGCTTTCCGAGCCCGAGCAGCCTGCGAGTGAAAGCAGCATGGTTGCTGCAAGAATAGCGGATAAAAGCTTTTTCATATACATATCCCTTTCTTAACTTTACAAGCTATTTTACTTAACGAATATCGTTGGTATTACTTAACAACAACATTATACAACACTGATGTAAAAAATGCAAGGGTTATTCTGTTTTTGTTTTTATCCCGCTCATCTTTCTTATGCGCGAGTAGACAAAGGCTCCGAGAACGAGCAGCAGCTCGGGGATAGTCTGCCACAGTCGCGATACAACGGAAATGACTACAGCCTCATTCTGCGGCATTATAAGCATAAGTCCTGCGATGATAATTCCCTCACGCACGCCCAGCCCTGAGGGAGCAAATATTGCCAGTATTCCGATTATTGCGGAAACTCCCCATATTCCTGCGCAGAAAAGCAGCCGCGACAGCTCCAGGGCGGGGTAGATGGACTTTGCGAGGATATAGAAGCCGATGCCGATGATAAGCCAGTTTGCGATAAACAGCAGCACTACCTTTAGCATCTGCGAGTATTTCATGGGAATTTCAAGCTTCTTTTTGAACAGCTTGCCGATAAGCTTCAATACGAGGTTTATCACCTTCGGGTGGATAACGACAAAGAACACAGCGATAAGCAGGAAAGTTATCCATTTGTAGTTTTCCAAAAGCTCGTTCGGGAAGAAGAACAGCGACACGATAAACAGCATAGCAGCGCCAAGAAGCGTGCAGACGTTCTCAATAAAAAAGCAGACGGTCACCTTTGACAGCGGCGCGCCCTCCTCCTTATAGTAGGTGAGCCTTGCCGCCAGCATGAACACCTTGCCGGGGATATATTTTCCGAGGATAGAGTACAGATAGCCTGTCACAGCCTTTTCGTACTTTATCGAACAGCCGTTTATCTTCGTGATATAGTGCCACAGCGAAGCAAGCGTCAGCTTGTAGATGAAATAGAACAGCATGGAGAATACGAATACACCGATATTGACATTCGCGAGGGTGGAGCTGAACTCCTCTCTGTTCTGCACGAAATACCACACGACGAAGCCTGCCGCAAGCACACCGAAAACAGCCTTGCAGACGGTAAGTATTCTATTGCTGTTTGACGTTTTTTTCATAGTTCACCTCAGAAGCTAAGAAGCAGGCGGATAAAGCACATATAGTAATAGACGAGCCATGTTGGCATTTTTTCAAGCTTTTTCAGCTTTTCCTCACTGAATTTCATATTGCGCCAACCAAGCTTCCATGCAAGACGATGGTTCCACTTGCATTTTGACGAGGTATCCAGCGTTATATTCTTTCCCTGCTTTGCAAACATTTTCTGCTTTGCAGCGGCAAGGTTGAATTTAAAGACAAGTGCGCGCTTCTGGCTGCGAAGCATTTTTGCGTCGTCCAGCCGCTTAGCATGTATTGCGCCTGCGTTTACTGCGCCATTAAGCATTTTGAGCGCCTTTTCGTTTCGTATAACGCAGCTTGTGTGCTTTATCGGCTCTTTTTTCATCTCTTTCAGCCATATATCCCCGAAGCTGATGTCTGCGGCATTGCAGTAGTGATCCTGACATACCATGCAGCTCTCGCGGCTGAAAAAGTACGCGTTCTTGTATGCGCAGATAGTCTTTGTGTAGGACAGGTTTTTTTCGCTGCCGTCGGCATAAACAACAGTTGAAGCTCCGCGCCAGTGACCGCGGCGGTAATACAGCCTCACCGCGTTGTTGAGGCTTATCTTTTTCTTTTTCAGCGGCAAAAGCGTAGCACCCTCTGTATGGCTGCCGCTGCAGTAAAGCCCTATCTTGAGCGCTATCTTTTCTTTAAGTGCAGGGTCTTTTTCAAGCATGGCGGAAAACGCCCTCATCTGACAGGGGACAAGCACCACGGCAAGCTTTCCGTCAAACTCGCGCAGCATATCCAAGTGCTTTAACAGCGGCATATACATATATACAGAGGACGAAGCTTCCATAAGCTGCTCTTTCGTTGTCGCGATAAAGGTCTTGTAGGACAGCTTTCCGTCCTTTATCTCGCTGCGTGTGACCCATGCACCGTCTATCTGCTTTGTGTCGAGCAGATGGCACAGCAGCGCAGTCACCATGCCGCCCGAGGCTGCGTTTTTGCGGATATTCTCGTCTGCCGCATAGCCCATTCGGCAGGCAAGGTGCGGACCGATGTATTTTTCGGGGGAATTTACGTCCAGCAGCTTCACCTTTTTAGGCTTTGCGGCTGCCTTGTCTATCTCCTCCGAGATAAAACGGATATTGTCGAGCGAGCTTTTCTTGACTTCGGGCAGTCTTTCGGCAATCTTCTCGCGGATCTTGTCGTTTTCGGCAATGAAGCTGTCAAACTTCTCGCAAAGCGAGCCTAAATCAAGCGCAGAGTAGTCCGCTGCGTATTCGCCTAAGCCGAACATATCCAGTACTTCCTTGTACTTGTGGCTCCAGCCGATAAGCAGCACGGGAACGCATTTTTCCAGTGCGCCTATCATCGCATGGAAACGCGAAGCGACAAGACACTTACAGCGCGATATAAGCTCGCGTATCTCTTCGGGGGACATCTCGCGGGGGTACCGGCGTACTTTCTTCTTGTCAGAGCAAGCCTCGTACACCGCGGAGCATATCATGAGGTCGTTGTTGCGCGGCTTGTCGCTGCCCTCGCGCGCGGCATTGGCTATTATCAGAACGTTATAGCCCTGCTTGTTCAGGCGGTCGATGAACTGCACCATGCAGCTTTTATAGTCTATCCCAAGCTTTTTGCATTTCTTCTCAACAACGCTGCTTACGGACAGCGCGACAACATCTTCATCGAAAAAGCTGTCAGAGCGGCAAAGCTCGTCCACGGCAGCGGAGAAATACTCGCTGTCGGGCATGGTGAAAGCGCCGTCAGCGCAAAGTCTGACGTTTTCCGAAATGCCTATGTCAGCGAGGTTTTGCTTTGTTATTTCCCCTCGCGCGCAGATAAGCTTCATTTTGGGGAGTATCCATTTTGCGAGAAATCTGTTCCAGCGCTTTTTGAACGGTCCTATCGCCTGCGAGTATTTTACGACAGGCACTCCGCACAGCATTGGCACTGCCGCACATACGAACGCATAGGTGTTCATGATAAAGCCGCGGCTGTCAACAAAGGATATTCCTGCCTCATCAATGACGATGTCGGTCTGCGAGTATGCTTTGATTATCTTATTCATGCACAGCAGCTTTTTCAGCGGCGGCACGAAACGCATAAAGCTGTACAGCACAGCAAGCGGAAATGCCATAAAAAGCAGCTTTGCAGGTGTTGCACCGACTACCTTGATGAAATCATATTTTTCGGGCATTTCCGAGAGCAGTCTGCGGTCTGCTTTGGGATAGGTGGACATCAGCGTGATGTCAAGTCTTTCTCCGTAGCGCGTCTTAAGCTGCTTTATCGAGCTTTGCAGCATTGCCGCAGCGCCCTTGTTTCCGCTGAAACAGGCGGCAGTTATTGCGATATTTATTGGTTTCATTATAGCTTCTTTCGCATATATTATCCTGAAACAGCCGCCCGACAGGACGGCTGCAATCAGTTATTTACAGGCTCGCGTTTTTCTTTCAGTGCGTCCGTGGGGCGGTTCTTGTCCTGATACAGTGTGACGGTAAACTCTGTGCCGCTGCCCTCTGCGCTGTGTACGCTTATTTGTCCTGCGCAAAGGCTAAGAGCTTTTTTGACCAGCGGAAGCCCCAGACCATTGCCCTTTGTTGCGTGCGACGAGTCTGCCTGATAGAATTTCTCGAAGATATGCGGCAGTGCGTCGGCAGGAATGGCTTCGCCGCTGTTCTGCACACGTACTGTGATAACTCCGCTTCCCACGCGGCACTTTACGCATATCCTACCGTTTTCGGGTGTGAACTTTACAGCATTGTCGAACAGATTGTTCCATACATGGGCAAGCAACTGCTCATTCCAGAAAAACTCCGCCTCGTCAAGGTCCATATCTATCTCGATGTTTTTCTGCGTCCAGCGAGGCTCCAGCTTCAGCATACAGTTCCTAAGCTGCTCGTCCAGCGAAAAGCTGGTCTTATCCGAGATGATATCACGGTTTTCCATGTTGGTGAGCAGCAGTGTATTTGCCGACAGCACCGACAGGTACTCCGCTTCGTCGAGGATTATTTTTGAAAACTCCTTCTGCTGCTCGGGCGTGAGTCCGCCCTCATGAAGCTGCCTTGCGAAGCCGCATATAGAAGCAAGCGGTGTTTTGAATTCGTGCGAGAAGTTCGCGATGAAGTCCTTTCTGAACATTTCTGTTCTGGACAGCTCCTCCGTCATCTCGTTGAACATAGATATAAGCTGGTTCAGTTCTGCTACGGTGTATTTTTCCTTCCAGCTCATTTCAAGGTGTGCGGTGTAATCGCCCTGCGTTACCTTTTTGGTGGCTTTTATAAGCTCGGCTAGGGGGTGCAGCACGATGTTGCCTGCAATGATCGCCAACAGACCGCCCATAACTATGCTTGCACCTATAGAGGCTATCATGGTGTTGGTGTCGTTTGTGCCGCCGCCGAGGTAGCCGATGATGATCGTGCCTGTAAATGTAAGCGCCTCAGCTATCGCAAACACTACAAGCACCATCAGCGCCAGCTTGAACGTCAGCCGTGTCGTGTAGCGCCTTTTCTTGCGCAGCTTCAACTTTTCGTATTTCGTTTTTGCCATATCAGCCTGCCTTGACCTTGTGAGTTGCCTTATATCCGAGACCGCGTACAGTGACTATCTCAAAGTCTGCGTTGTCGCGGAAGCGCTCGCGCAGGCGGTTGATGTGAACATCTACGGTGCGTATCTCACTGTCGGAGTCCATCTCCCAGAACTCGTCCATGAGATTTGTACGTGTGAAGGTCTTGTCGGGGAAGGACAGCAGCTTGAACAGTATCTGAAATTCCTTTTTGGGGAGCGTCACTGTTTCGCCGCCGCAGCGCACCTCAAGTGAGTCATATATAAGCTCGGTGCTGCCGACTGTGATCTTTTTCTCTTCCGATATTTTTGCGCGCCGCATGAGTGCCTTGATGCGCAGCAGCATCTCTATCTCGTCAACGGGCTTTACCATAAAGTCGTCAGTTCCGAGCGTGAATGCCTTTCGCACGTCCTCTGCGCCGTCGCGTGCGGTGATGACCAGCACGGGTATCTCACTGCCGCTTTCGCGCAGAGTCCTGAGAAATGTATATCCGTCCATTTCGGGCATCATCACGTCAAGAACGATAAGGTCTATATGGTTTGCTTCGAGAAGCTCCAGTGCTTCTCTGCCGTTTGATGCGGTGAAAGGCTTATATCCGTTCTTTTCGAGCGTGTACTCATAAAGACGGCGGATATGTGCGTGGTCGTCTACTACGAGGATATTGAACATTTTTGTCCTCCGTTATACGGGAAGCGTGCGCTGAAGCGGCACTACTCTACCCTCCATCAGCATATGCAGATAATCTGCGGGTTCGTTTATAGGCTCGGGAACGGAGATACCGCTTCCGAAAAGCGCGTGCAGGTGATGGCTGTCTGAGCCGCCTGTCTTGATAAGTCCGTACATATCCGCATAGAGCGTTGCACGCTCGTTATACATCTTGCGCGGGTCGTGGCTGCCGTTTATCACCTCTACGGCGTCAACATCGTAGGGGTAGAGGCTGATGTGATGGATATACGGGTCGCTGCGGAACGGGTGTGCGTGTACGATAAAGCCGCCTACCTCGTTTCTGATAGTGTGGAACAGCTTGCGCTCGTCCTCATACATCAGCAGTTGCTCGTTAGCCTTTATCCAGTCCTTGTCTATTCCGTAGATCAGAAAATCTGCGCTGTATTTGCAGAACTCTATACCGAAAAATACTTTCAGACCTATCTCGTCGCCGACCTGCTTTGCGATCTCATAGCCCTCGCAGTAGCGGTCAACACGTTCTTCCCATGGCAGGTCACGGGGAACTGATGTATTTCCGTTAAAAAAGTGATTGGTCACGAATATTCCGTCGTAGCCCATTTCCTTATGAGCCCTTGCCATATCGGCTGCTGATGCGCTTGAGCAGGCGCTGCCCTCTTTCGTGTGCAGATGAGTTTCGTATTTGTACATTGCTGTTGTGTCCTTTCGCTCTATATGATATGATTTTAGCATATTACGGCGGCTTTTTCAAGCCTTGCGCGACAAAAACAGGGCACCGATGTAAGATGCCCTGTTATGTACATGATGCGTGATATCAGAAGTCGATATCGTTTACCGCAGAGTTTGCAAGCTGCAGCTCCTTCTTGGGGATCCTCTTTAAAGGTGAATACTCAAACTTCTTGCAGGCGTCGTATGTCTTTACGGGACCGAACTTTGAGCACATGATCTTATCGCCCTCGCCCGCTGTGCCGAGCGCACAGTATTTGCAGGACGGCTTTATATTATTTCCAAACAGCTTTTTCTTAGCCATGACAGTATACCTCCTAAATATAATTTCCTTATTAACATTATAGCACAACAGCAGTGAAATGTCTACTTTTTTGTTAAACAATTTTTTCTCGCTCTTTTGTGGAATTTGACGAAACAGCGGCTTTCTTTTCTCTTTTAAATTGCTTTTTGCTTATTGAAAAAAGCGCAACTTTATGGTATACTGAATAATGTATAGATATGTTTATTATCTCTTTTACGAGTTGTTACTATTTCTTGGAAAGGAAGTATGGAAAATGACTTTCACAAAAAGATTGTTGTCGGCGGTATTATCGCTGAGCATTGCGCTTACAAGCATTCCGCTGGTGGATATCGCCGCTTCGGCTATAAGCCCGAATGTTGACAAGGAGGACTATGTTGATTATGATCTCTTTATCATCAACGGCGACGACGATATCAACGAGGACGTTATAAAAAAGATCGAAAAGGCTGCCCGCAAGGACTATGACGATCTTACCTACGGCGATCTGCAGAAGATCACTTCTTTAGACCTCAGCGGTCTGGAGCTTGAGGGGATTCCGCCTGTCGTGCAGTATATGTTCGGGCTTCGTACTCTTGATCTGTCTGAAAACCTGCTTTGCATCGACAGCGTACAGAACCTTGATCTCAGCTACTGCGATGAGCTTGTTTCTCTTGACATCAGCAACAACTATCTTGTAAAGGCTCCGTCGTGGTTTGTATCTCTTGATATCAATGTAAAGGATATCTCCAACAACCTGCTCGGAACAGATGATCAGCGCCATGTACAGTTGACCAAGACTGCGTATTACTACATACTCGGCGACACGGTGAACGAGAATGAATTAAAGGACAGAATACTGTCAACACTGGAGCTGAGCGATGGTACAGATCTGCCTGAGTTTTTCTATGATCCGGAGCTTCCTACCTACAACATTGAAGATCCCACTGATGAATACAACAAGAACGTAAAGGTAGAGCTTGATCTTTCAAAGTTCGTTGACAAGAATGGCATTGTTACAAAGACAGGTGTGCTTACGGGCAGTGCCGGTCTTAATGTGCTCACCGAAAACGAGAACACAAGCGGTCAGTTCAAGATATATTTCCTTGACGGCAACAGCCCCTCTACTCTGCGCGAGCAGCTTGAGGTGCTTATCGACGAGTGCGGCGATCTTGACAAGGGCAATTATACCGTTTCCTCGTGGACTGCCTATGAGGCGTCGCTCAAGACCGCACAGGCTATATTTGATTATTCAGCGGCTGATACGGATATGCTGAGAACAGCGCTTGACAGTCTGCGCATGGCTGTTGATTCGCTGGTTCTGGGCGTGACCTCGGACACCAAAAAGACTCTTTCCAGCCTGCTTTCCATTGCAAAGACCTATAAGGAGCTTGAATACTCCACGGCAAGCTGGGAGAAATTCGAGGCGGCAGTAGATGCGGTGCAGAGTGCTGTTGACAATGCCGATACTACTATTTACGCGGCAAATACCGCGATAAAGGACTTCCAGCGCGCTCAGCTTGCGCTTACCGTAACGCTGAGAAAGCAGCCTGACATAATCCCAAAGAGCAGCTTTGAGGCTATCTACGGCGATGATGAAACGATAACCGCCAAGGGTACGACACGCGGCGGCAGTCAGTACACAGTAAGCTTCAACGGAAATGACGTTACCGCCCCTGCCGATTTCAATCCTGAGATAGTATGCGAGTCCGCGAATGAAGCGGCTATCCGCATGGAGGCGGGCAGTGCAAGCGACTATAAGATAATCTCTTTTGTAAATACCAATGCTTTCCCCGGAACGGCGCTTGTCAAGATAGATGTTTCAGATGTATATACAAAGGGCATCTACAATCTGTACAAGTGGAACTCCTCGGCTAAGAAGAGCGAATTTGTAAAGGAAGTAGTCGTTACCGATGGTCAGGCTATCTTCACAGTAGCAAGCGGCGGTGATTACTACATAAGCTCCGTGCTTCAGAACTTCCAACTGGTTTCATCAAGCCTTACTATCGACAATGAGAAGCTGACCGTTATGAGCAAGTTCAAAACCGAGCTTACCGTAGGCGATTTCAGAGATCGTATTCAGAACGGCGAGGTCATCGAGATGCGCACAGCGGACGACAAGGTGCCGTACGACGGAGCAAAGCTTGCGACAGGCATGACCGTATCTGTACCCAACAGCGGCGTGGAGTACACTGTCATAGTACCCGGCGACTGCAACTGCGACGGAAAGATATCTCCCGCTGACGCAGTGGAGATACTGCGTGCGTTGGTGGAGTTTGAGGCGCTGACTACATACGAAACAAAGCTTGCTGCGGACGTAAACGGCGACGGTTGGGTGCGCGGCAATGACGCAGTGCAGATACTCAAATATTGCGTTGGTATGTAAGCATTTTCAACACATGGAGGCACAATGAACACAAAGACCATTGCCGAAAACCGCAAGGCACGGCATGAATATTTCATAGTAGAAAGCTTCGAGGCGGGCATTGAGCTGTTCGGCACTGAGGTAAAATCCATTCGTGCGGGCGGCGTGAACCTGAAGGATTCATGGATATCCATCGACGACGGCGAGGCTTTCATCAAAAATATGCACATCTCGCCCTACGAAAAGGGCAATATATTCAACCGCGATCCTTACCGCGTGAGAAAGCTGCTGCTTCACAAAAAGGAGATAATGAGGCTTTTCGGACAGGTAAAGCAGGGCGGCTATACGCTCATTCCGATATCGCTTTATTTCAAGGATTCCCGCGTTAAGGTGCAGGTGGGGCTTTGCAAGGGCAAGAAGCTCCACGACAAGCGCGAGGATATCGCAAAGCGCGACGCAGGCAGAGAGATAGAGCGTGCTATCAAGGAGCGCAACAGATAAAAAATATCGCCGCACAAAGCATTGGGCTGGGTGCGGCGTTTTGTTTTTGATAAACAAAGTATACCGAAGAGTTGTTTTAACGCTGAATACAGCGCGTGTATGGACAGTGGCTCTGCCGCATTTATTCTGTGCTGTTGTTTTCTGTGAGCTGCGTTGTATTGCTGAGGTCTACCTCTATCGGCTGCACCTCCGCTATATCTCCGCGCAGCGTATAATCGACAACAAGACGTATGCCTTCCTTTTCGGGGAGGCATTTTTCTATTGCCGAAACTATCTCGTATTCGGAAAAGAAGTTCTCCTCAAAGTCCGCCTTCTGCTTTTTCAGCTCATATATGCAGTCGTCGTCGCTGCGTGTTATTTCCACATCGGTGTATTTCGTAAATATTCCCGTTATCAGCTTGAACGGCGTTTCTGCGCCGAAAAGCTCCACCTTTTCCGTCTGTTCGGAGTACAGGCAGTCCTCAACGTAAGCCTCTCCGAAGAACAGCGGATAGATATCATCACCGAAAACGAGGTATTTGTACTCGGTCACTTCACCGTTCGGTACTTTTTTGACCTCGCTGTAGGGGACGAAGAATTCCTCGGTTTCGGTAAATTCCCCGATCAGCTCGCCGCTTGAGTGGAGATACAGCAGATTTCCGCTGCCGTCCGAAACTGTGCCGCTGACAAGAAGTCCGCCCTTCTGAACACCGCTGCCTATCTCGGTAACAAGCTTTCCCTTGCGCACAGTTGTTGCTATTATCTGCGCGTCGCGCGAGGCAACAAGATTGCACGGCTGTGTGGGGTCGAATATTTCGGGCGTCGGCGTGCCGCTGTGTACCTCTACAAGCACCCTGCAGCCCACACAGGAAACGTCCACCCATGCAACGTTGTCCACCTCCAGCATTATCCTTTGCTCGGCAAGCGACAGCTTAAGACCGCTTCTCGGAACACCGCGTGTTATACCGCAGTCCTCCAGTATGTCTATTA
Organism: uncultured Ruminococcus sp.; assembly: GCA_964435155.1. GTDB lineage: Bacteria > Bacillota > Clostridia > Oscillospirales > Ruminococcaceae > CAG-115. The sequence goes on from CAYSYF010000038.1 coordinate 21,419, forward strand.
TCTGCGCGGTGGGCGCATCGCCTGTGATACGGATATCCGCAACAGTGGATTTTCCGAGCGACAGTATCAGAAAGAACAGCATAAGCCCTACATAAAGCCCTGCACGATGGCTGTAACGCAGCGCGGAAAAATATATTCCTCCGCGCTTGCCTGCGCGCAGCTTCACACCGTGCTTTTTTGCTGTAACAGCGGCAAGGCGGTAGCTGAGCGGCGAAACAGCGCCCGTTATCCTGCTGCCGTTCATTCTGACATTGCGCAGCTTTACGCCGCTGTCGAGAAGCTCGGATACAAAGCTTTCCTGAAAGCCGCCGATACCGCTGAATTCCACATATCCAAGCGTAAGCCCTCTCATTCGTCACCGCGCCTTTCCACTGTTACCGAGTGTATTCTTCCTGTAAGCTTCACACCGTATGCGCCGAAGTTTTCGATGGATAGCTCGGTACCTACCACACGCACGTCCTGACCCTTCATACATAGAACTGCTGTGTTTTCGTCGCAGGCGGTTATACAGCGGCAGTTTTCGGCGCACAGCTCATTGTCGGAGCGGAGCGTTATGCAGGGCTCGCCTGTATAGTCGCCTAAACGTATCAGAGTTTCCTTAAGTCCCATATAGCACCTCCGAAAAGAGAAATAAAACTTGTCTTTACGAATATACTTATGGCAAAGGACAAGAAATAAGAACTTTTCGGAGGATATATGAGATACATAATATCTGCCGCGGCGGTGCTTGCTGCGGCTATGCTGCTGATAGATGCTGCGGCTGTGACAGAGGCGGTGCGAGCTGCTGTCGCGATGTGCCTTGATGTGATGATACCCTCGCTGTTTGCGTTCACTGTGCTATCGGTGTATCTTCAGAACAGCGGACTTTCGCAAATAGCCCTGAAGCCGCTGACAAAGCCGCTGTCGAAGCTTCTCAGACTTCCCCAGGAGCTTTGTGCGGTGTTTGTTTTAGGCAATATAGGCGGTTATCCTGTGGGAGCGCGTCTGCTGAGATCGCTTTCGGAGCAGGGACGGCTTTCGCAAAGGGACGCAGGGCGGCTGCTTTGCTGCTGTTACGGTGCGGGACCATCGTTTGTCATCTCGGTGGTGGGCATGAGGGCGTTCGGCAGTGCGGCGGCAGGTGCGGTGCTGTATGGTGCGTGCTTTTTGTCCTCGCTTGTCATGGCGGTGGTGATATGCCGCAGCGGAGAGCGCATAGCCTTGAAGCCGCGTGAATCCGAATATGACCTCAGGGCTGAGTGCTTTATTGGCTCGGTGATGGCGGCGGCAAAGGTCATGCTTACCGTCTGTGCGATGATAATTATATTTGCGGCAGCGATGGCGATAGTCGGAGCAGGCACGGAAGGAAATGCGGTTTTTTCTGCGCTGCTTGAAATAAGCAGGCTCGGTGCGCTGCCGCCCTCGGGCGATTATGCTATGCCGCTTTGCGCGGCGCTGCTCTCCTTTGGCGGAGTGTGCGTTGTGCTTCAGGTAGTGGCGATAGGCTCGGGAAAGCTGCCGCTGAAAGGGTTTGTGTTGTCGCGTATACCTGCCGCGGCTATGAGCGCTGTATTTTCGATGGCAGGGCTGCTTCTTCCGCCTGCCGATATTACAGTCAGTGCGCCAAACACAGTGACCGCGCAGGTATTTTCGGTGAATATGGGAATGTCGCTTTGCGTATTGATAATGTGCGGAATGCTGCTTGCAGCGGATAAAAATAAAAACGGACTTTAAAAAGTCCGTTTCAGACCGTCGAAAAAGTCCCGTTGGGACTTTTCCTGTGCGAAACTCTGTTGCGCGGCGTCCGTGCCGCGCTTGGGTTTCGCTTTGGCAGCATCGTGCTGCCGCCGAAACATCCGCACTGCCCGCACTCGCTGGCGGCATAGCCGCCAACTCGCAC
>CAYSYF010000039.1:0-23270 GCA_964435155.1 uncultured Ruminococcus sp.
TCGCCTTGCAAATCCGCTTCGCTATTGGCTTTGCGGTGTTTTGCTCAGGGCTATAATATACTATTATATGGAGTGATGCAAAATGTTTGAAATCAAAAAGTCGACTTCTTCAAATAAAACCATAAGAATGCCTGATAACCTCATTGAAAAGCTTGAAAAGCTCGCCGCGGAGCATGATATTTCCTTTAATCAGCTCGTTATTCAATGCTGCGAATATGCTCTTGACAACATGAAAAACGGGCAAGGTTAAAAATGATATTATTCAGTTGCCTTGTAACCGATGAGAAGCGTGTCCTGATTGCTTTTCGCTTAAGCTAACAACTGTATCGTGCCGAGCATCTTCGGGAATTTTGCGTCTTGTTTGTCAGATAATAAAAAGCGAACAGCACCCCGTTTGCGAGGTGCTGTTCTTCTTTTCATAACTTATTTAAACAATAACGTCCAAAGGACGACCAAAAACGATAATTTCAGGCGAAAGCCCGCTCAGCGGCTGCTCGGTTATCTCATAATCAGCGAAGCAGAGCGGCTTTGTGATGCCGTCGCGAAGTCTTATCTTTACAGCGTCAAACACGATATGCGAGGCATGATCCCCGTAAGCCGAGGAATGCTTCCACCAGTACAGCCGCTCCGTTATCATGCTGCCCTCGGGACGGGCGGCGCTTATGTCGTTCAGAAACATCGTGCATAGCGCCTCTTTCAGCTTTTCCGAATCGTTTTCTGTGAAGCCGTTTTTCGCAGCATAATGCGTGTTCACCGAGCCCTTCAGCACGTAAAGTCCGTACCTCACGAAGCTTCTGAAATAAAGCGTATCGGCACCGCGGCTGTTCTGAGTTTCGGAGTTTATGCAGCGCGTTGACGGGAGCTCCGCAATATCGACAGGGTGCAGGCTGAAGGAGTGATTTATGCTGACTGCGCCGCGTATTCCTTGTGTGCGGAGCGGCGAGCGCGTCAGCGCCATCACCTGACCGAATGCCCTTACATCGTAAAAGTGCGCACTGATATCGGTGGAGCTCTGCGGCTTTATTGCGGAGATCCGCTTTGCAATGCTGTCCGAGCGGCTCTGCTGCGGAGTGATGAGTATGTTCTCGCCCATATCTGAAAGGCGGTCACGGAGTTTTCGTTTTATGCAGACATCGGTAATGATACCATAGCCGTCGCTGTCGGTGCGCGGTCTGCCGCCGCAAAGCGGGTCACCGTTAGGATTAGCGCCGCATACCGATATAAGCGCCATGAAATCTATCTTGTGCAGCAGCCGCATCTCGTCACTCCTTTATTACGGAATTTTGTTTAAAAGCCGCTCGTAGTGATAACCGCTGTGCCGCTCGGGGAGCGGAGCAAGCGGCTTTTCGAGGGCGCAAAGGCAGCTTTCTTCCGACAGTCGTTTATAGAACGTCACGGAAAGCCTGCCCTTTGTGGCTTCGCAAAAGCCGAGTATCGTAACACGTCCGCAGGGCTTTGATGTCTTGCCCTGAAACGGCAGCGGCAGGGAATTGCCGCCCTCGTCAAAGGCGATGAAAAGCCTTTCCTGCAATCTCAATGCGCCCTCGGAAATAAGCCTTTTCAGCACTGCGTGCGCCTTGAAGCTTACCTCGCGCCCGATGGGGAAAACCTCCTGCGCATTGTGGAATGCCCCTCCGAAATTTATACGTCCGCGCTCGCGCTTTGAGATAAGCTTTGCGGAGCTTATCGGAGATGTTATGCGCTTCGGGTGCAGCCTGCAAAGTGCGGTGTATTCGCCGCTTACGCAGCAAATTCCCATCTCACAGGGTAGAGAGCGTGTAAATTCAATATGCAAGCCGATCAGCCTTTCGTTGCCGCAAAGCTCATTTCCGCAGACCGAAAACCGCACCGTGCTGTGTTGGTTAGGCTGTATTCCTGCGCTTTCAAGGTCTGACAGGAGCGAGTTGCCTTGTACATAATTCAGCACTGATATGATCTGTTCATCGGAATACGGCGATCCTGCCCATTCGCTGAGATATCGCAGATAAGCGGCGCGGCGGCTTGGCTCGGTGAGGTTCTGCACGGTGTCGCAGAGAGGGTGAGGAGCGATATTCACTGTGCGGTTTGCGGAAAGCTCAGTGACAGGTATCAGCGAGCGCTCGGGGCGGTATTCCGCGGAGATGAATACGCCCATAGCGTTGATATCAATGCAGATGTCGGTTGATATCCACTCATGAAACAGCGGAGTATCGCGCTCATCGTACAGCCTGTACAATTGCTCAAACCAGTGCATGGCTTTTTATTCCGCGGCTGACGGGGCAATGCTCGGGCGGCGGAAAAGCGATGATACCGCGCTCCATGCGGCAGTGGAAAAGCTGCACCGAGCGTGCCTCGCCGTTATCATAGGCAATGCTGTGGTACATCAGCCCGAAGTCCTCCGAGATATCGTCATAGAAACCGTCGCCGTCATGAAACCGACAGGGCGAAAGCGAAGCGGCGCAGCTTTTACGTCCGAGGAACACCTCGCGTCTGCCGCCTTTCTTGAGCATTCTTCGCGCGATGGAGTAGTGCTTGTGCTGTGTTTCGACAGCGGTATCCTCGGGGAACTCCATGTGCGCCAGCACCTTATAGCAAACGCCGCGCAGGTAGGTGTAAACGGCTATATCCTGTCCTGCTTCAAAGTAATTCAGCCGAGTCAGCGTCATGGACTCGGTGGTTATCGGCTCTATCACACGCACCGCGTCAATTATCCATTGAAATTCTCTGCTGCTGTAAATTCCTCGCGCAGCGCCTCTGAGCGCTTCGTATGTCGGCACGGGAAGCGAGCATTTGTTGCCGCCGCAGCTTGTCAGCGGGTCAGTAAACAGCGCATAGCGTCCCGAAAGCTGAAATTGAATTGAGTTTGTGAAGTCCATCGTCGTTTCCCTCCGTCAGTCAGATTATACGACAAATTACGACAAAAGCGCAATTGACGGAGTGACCAAATCGCTGAAATGACAAAGACCGCTGCTATTGTAGAGATACGGCGGTCTTTGTGCGTTTTATACAGTTTTTGCGTGTGAAGCTTTGTGCAGGTATACAGTTCAGGCCGAAACGGCATTTTTTTGACTTGTGGATATCGCACCAAAAATCGGACGTTTTTTTGTGCAGAATGCCATTCAGATAAGATCCTTTCGCATTAGGCTCTGCACTATCTCTGCCTTGTGGCGAAGCTGAAGCTGCGTGTGTATATGGAAATTGTCCTTGTGAAGCACCATCTGGATCTCGACAGGCAGCGACAGAAAGAACGCGCGCGAGGACGAGCTGCGGTTTATCAGATGATGCAGGCTGTTGTATAGCATAAATATCCCTCCCGCATAAGCTTATGCAGGAGGGACAGGCTGTATTCATATTATCTGCTTCTTATACGATCTCCGATGAGCTTTTCCATAAACTCGTCGCTGTGGAGAGGTCTGCCGTTGAATACGCCCTCCATAAGATCTATATCGTATTTCTTGACGTTATTGAACAGCGCGGGGCTGTCAACGTTCTTTACGCATACCGCGATCTCCTTTTCGTGTGCAAGTCTTATAACAGATTGCAGGAAGGACGCCGATACAGCGTCGTCGGTGAAGCGGTTGGCGCGTATCTTTATGGTCTTTACGGCAGGGTTTTCAAGCGGCGCGATGGTGAAGTAGCTTCCGCCGACATCGTCCGCGATGATATTTACTCCTATCTTCGCCATCTGCTGTAAGAACATATTTCCTGTGTAGAGCGTGCGCTCACCCTCGGAAACGGCTACGCTTATTGCGTTGGGCGGCAGGGAATATTCAAGCAGCGAGCTTCGGATAGCTTCGATACTGGTTTCGGTGCTGAGGATATTTTCGGGTACGGCAAAGCTCACGCGGAAGTGACTTATTCCTGCCTCGCGCACTGTCGCGCAGAAGCGGCAGGCCTTATCCACAGAGAAGCAGTACAGCTCCTTTGCAAGACCAAGCTGGTCTATCACAGGCTGGAACTGTTCGCGCGGTACGGTGATGTCGCCGTTAGTCCAGTAGAGGTTAGCCTCGCAGCAATGAAGCTCGCCCGTATTTATGTCGATAACGGGCTGATACAGGTAATAGAAGCCCTCGAAGTCGTTCTCAGCCGCCTCTGCTATCAGCTTTTTCACTAGGCGCGTATTTCCGAGCTGTTCCTCAAGACCCTCGGAGTAGCATACGGCGTCGTTAAGTCCGCGCTCCTTGGCAAGGCGCAGCGTCTGTGTTGCGGCACTGACGCAGTTGTCGATATTTGCAGCGTCTGCGGGGTAGATGGTAATGCCTGCGTATACCTGAAGCAACTGTTCGTTCTCGTCGAGGTACCACGGGGAGCGGAACTTTGTAAGTATCACCTGTGCGAACTGCTTAGCCTCGTCACGCTGTGCGCCGCTCAGCGTTATCAGCAGTATATCGCTGCCGAAACGGTACACTTTTTTCGGTTTTGAGCAGGGAACGGCGGAGATGTAGCCTGCGAAGCTTTGCAGCACATCATCTGCGTATTCCCAGCCGTATATCTCGGACACAGACTTGATATTTGCTATCTCAAAAGCGATCACAGCGCCGCTCTTGCTTTCCGCTATCTCGGCTGAGAAGTCGCGCTCGAACATACTGCGGTTGGGGATACCTGTCGCGGCATCATAGTATGCGATGCGCTCAAGTCGTGCGCGCGATGTGGAAAGCTCGTCTTCGGTGAATATCTTATATATTACAGTAGAAAGTATCTGCGTGATATTTTTCAGCAGCTTGCGCTCGCGGTTGCTCCATGTTCTGCCGCTCTTATCGGCGGTGTAGATAATTATGCCCTTGTCTGAGCCGTTTGAGTGTGTGCGCACCAGCACACAACTGAGATCCTTGTTGTCGTCGTCACAGCTTATAGTGCGGCGGTCTGTGCAGACGATACCGCTGTAATCCAGCTCCTCACGCACGGAGTTTATATCGGGAGTTCCGCATACAACAGGCAGCAGCATACCCGAGATATCCCAGCGGTAGACCTTTTCGGGGATCTCGTTCTCGCTGCAGAAAAGCATATCGGAAAGCCCGAAATACTCGGATATCAGCGGCAGAAGTCCCGAAACGGCAGCCTTGGTGTCGGCACTGTTAAGTATAAGCGAATACACATTGTTTACAAGTATCTGATCCTCGAAGGTCTGACCGAGGAGCTTGTTTGCGTTCTGCGAATTTTCCATCTCGTCAACCAGCACGACATAGCTGTTAGCGATACCGCCGACAGTCTGTGCCATGGTTTCAAGAAGCTCTGCGCTGTTGTCAACTATCTCCTGCGTATCGCCTGCGATCACCCACGAAGCCACCGTCTGATGGCGCACGCGAATGCTCTTTTTGCGCTGGAAGTTCATCTTGCCGAGGTTGAAGCGCTTGTCGGTCTTTCCTGTCGCAAGGATAGCCTTTCCGCTGTTGTCGATGATAGCGGAGAACAGCCCTTTTATCTTGACGAACGGGTTTTGTATGCGCACGAGATAATCCTCACCGAGGATATCGCGAAGGGTCAGCGTTGAGTCGCTGTCAGACAGCCTTGCGGCGTGCTTTGAGCGGAAACGGCGCAGCACAGCGTCCTCGGCGTCGCAGTCGAGGTAGTCCGATACATTGAACATCATGCCGTTTATGCTTTGAAGCACGTTATTATCGGCGCGCACAGCTTCACCCGTGATGTAGTACCATATATATTCGCCGCCTGTCTTAAGGCGCGAGTGCAGCTTTATCTCGCTGCCCGAGCCGTTTACGATGTCGTTTATTACCTCACAGAAGGGCTGATAGTCGTCGGGGTGTACTATATCTCCGAACTTTATCTGCTGACCCTCACCGAAGGGATTTGCGCCCGAAAGTATATCGGCAGGGAAGCCCAGCCTGAACTTCATGCAGAAAGCCACATTACCGCTGCCGTAAACAGCTCTTTCAAGCTCTGTCAAGTTAATCACCTCTTGGGGAAATCGTTAAAAAATTATCTAGCAATAAGCGCAATAACGCGCGAAATCATCTTATGTATATATTTTACCATAAAACTTTCAACATTTCAAGTGGCAATTTGTGATTTTCGCGAAATTTTCATAAAAAAGCGGACTTTTGTCGAAGTCCGCTTTACTAATATGTTTGCCCAATTATTCTGCTTTTTTGTAGCCGCCCAGCACCTCAAAGCTGCCGCTTCCGTTGTCGCGTGACAATACGAGGTAATCATCACCGTAATGATCGAACCGATATTCCGTTCCGTCGGGTGTGAAGCAGTTCTCGCAGACAAGTTCACCTGCGGGAGGTGTTTTTCCATCGTCGATGAGAATATATTTCACATCATTTAAAATAACAGCGGAGCAGTCGTCCGACAGCTCAAACATAAGCTCGTCCTCGGCTTCCTGAACAAGCTCTTCCGCCGAGGGCGCGTCGGTTGCCGCGGAAGTCATAGCGGAGGGGGCGGTGGCGCTCTCCATACAGTCGGATATTACATCAACGTCGTCCGCCGCGTCATTGAATGCTTCATCGGCAGCCTCATTATCGGTGAAATAATCATAGCTTGGCTCGTTTGTGGCTTCTGTTTCGCTGTACTTTGGATCAAAGCTGATATCGTAGTCACTGCCAGCGTCTTTTTCAGCCGTCATGTCCGAGAAAGAACCTGTTTCGCCTGATACGGGTGCGTGATCGGCAGCCGCGTTCGTTGCAACATCTTCCCATGCCGCGCTGTCGGTAGCTCCATCAAAGAAGCCGTTTGCGTTTTCCATATCCATCATAGAGGCATAGGATTCTCCTGCGGTAAGCTCCGCATTGCTTTTTGTGAGCCTCGGAACTATATTTATCGCAGCGACCGAGATCACCGCACAAGCGGCAACTGCACTGCCGATGTAGGCTATCTTCTTGAACGGGACCGCTTTTTTCTCGGGAGCCTTTGTCTGCTCTAAAATGTTTTTCTTCATGCGTTCGAGCTGCTCTGCCGAGGGGTTCATGATTTCTATGCTATTTTTGTATTCTTCTCTGAAATCCATCAGAAATCAACCTCCTTCAGCATTGGTTTCAGCATATCGCGCGCTCGGCTGAGCTGTGATTTTACGGTAGACTCGCGGATACCTGTGGCTTTGCTTATCTGTGCCACCGACATATCCTCAAAGTAGAAAAGGTGAATTACGGTACGGTACTTTTCAGGCAGCTTCATCACTGCGCTCATAACGGCGTTTTTCTGCTCTATCTTGTCGATGTCGCCGTCACTGCCTGGGATATCGCCGTTTTCCTCCATATTTTCAAGACCCTCGTCTGAGGCTCGGTGTCTGAACCATGCAGAGGTAACGAGATTTTTCGTGCAGTTTATCGCACAGCGTATCAGCCATGCCTTGCGGTGCTCCTCGTCATTGTAGATGATATCCGCGCGGTAGTATTTCAAAAACACGTCCTGCGTGATATCCTCTGCGTCGTGAGCGCTTCCAAGGCGCGAGAAAGCTACCCTATATACCATCGGCATATAGAATTCCATCACCTGTTCAAAGCTTTCGCTCGCTTTTAGTGACATTGTGTCCATAAGCTTATTTCTCCGTCCGAATTCATAAGTAAAACCGTATATGCTGTAAAAAGGTTGCAAAAAGGTTACAAAAAGGTTACAAATTCTTTTAGGTCATATTACCGCGTGCGCGTGTCTTGTTACATGACAGCCTATATTTACTGCCACGGGCAGACCTGCGATATGCGTTGCGCTCTTTTCAATATTCACATACAGCGCAGTCACAGTGCCGCCGAAGCCCTGCGAGCCTATGCCGAGCCTGTTTATGCTTTCCAGCATTTCCTGCTCCATTTTTGCATACTCGGGATCGGGGTTGCGCAGAGCAAGATCGCGGCACAGCGCCTTTTTCGCGAGGTACGCGCTGTATTCGAAGTCGCCGCCGATACCTACTCCCACAACGATGGGAGGACAGGGGTTGCTTCCCGCGAGGGATACTGTTTCGGTGACAAAGCCTATGATATCCTCTCTTGCTGCGGAGGGGGTGAACATTTTAAGGCGGCTCATATTCTCGCTGCCAAAGCCCTTGGGCGCTACCATAAGGCTTATCTTGTCGCCCTCAACTATCCTTGTATGGATAACGGCGGGTGTATTATTATTGGTATTTTTGCGGTCAATAAACGGGTCTGCCACTATCGACAGGCGAAGCCTGCCCTTTGTGTAGCCGTCCGCAACGCCTGCGTTTACTGCGTCCTCGAAAAGTCCGCCCGTAATATGCACGTCCTGACCGACCTCCGCAAATACCACTGCCATTCCCGTGTCCTGACAGATAGGGACGGCAAGCTCGTCCGCGCAGTCGATATTTGCCACGATATCGGAAAGCACGCTCTTTCCGAGAGGCGATTCCTCCTTGCCGATACAGGCGGTGATACATTCTTTCATGCCACAGGGCAGATGCAGGTTTGCGTCGATGCACAGACGGCTTACGGTTTCGGTTATAAGTGAAGCGTTTATCTCACGCATGATATCATTCCTTTCAGGGTCAGTCGGGCAGTATTCCGCGCTCATTTGCGTCGCGGAGCAGTCCGAAGATGTATTCATGAAGCTCCTTTGAGCCGTCGCAGAGTCTTTCGTTGCGCTCCTGCACCTGATACAGGTGTATTCCGTGCTGCTGCCACGAAAGCCCGTTTCGGCTGAGGTTTAAGAGGAGCGGCTGTATCCTGTCCGTCACAGCGGCAAAGCGAGCCTCGGGTGTAGACTGAGCCTCAAACTCGTCCCACAGACCGCGGTATTCCGCCTGCTGCTCACTCGGCAGAAGCCCGAAAAGCCTTTCTGCCGCACGAAGCTCGCGCTCCCTTTTGGTGGTCTTGGCATTTTCGTCATAGCAGTAGGTGTCGCCTGCGTCTATCTCCACGATATCATGCACCAGCACCATTTTCATCGTTTTCAGCACGTCTATCGGCTCGTTTGAGTATTCCGCAAGCACTGCGACAAACAGCGCCAGCGAAAAGCTGTGCTCCGCGTCGTTTTCGCGGCGTGGGTACGGCTCGGTGACATTGCTGCCCTCGGGCTGCGGCGGAAGATCGTCCACCCTCGTGTAGGTCTGACGGTAAATGTTTTTCAGCCTGTCAGCTTCCATAAGGAACGAAAGCTGAGCTTCAAGTCTTTGCAGGTCCATGCGAACTCCTTTGCTTTATAAAAACTCACGTTTTTTCGGGGCGGATATTGAATCCGCTCCTACTATATCTTCTTGCAGCCTATCTCCACCCATGCAGGGCGAAAGCCGCATTTTATTGCAATATTCCATGAATGAAGATTGGACAGGCTTGTGCCGTAGAACGGAATATCTCCGCGCCTTTCTATCTCGTTTTTAAGCGTTGCCACGAGATACGCGCCGATACCGTTGGAGCGGAACTGCGGCATTACGTCAATTCCTATCTGCTGAAAAGCCTTTGCGTCCTCGGAGCAGCCTGCCATGCCTGCTATCTCGCCGTCAATATACGCGCACACGACTATGGTATCGGGGCGGTGGGGGAGAAATTCCGAGCAGATCGCATTCGGAAAGCGCTCGTCGCCGTAGAATTGATGTATCTCTTTGCCGCAGAACCACTTTGTTTCAAAGCTGCCGACAGGGTTGCGCTGCTCCTTGGGCAGAAACATATGGTGGCTCTGCGAGAGCGTGTAGCCGAATTTGTTAAGCTCCTTTTCAAGCGGCAGCAGGTTTGGCAGCTCAAACAGCCAATGACCTTGTTTTTCGGCGCACCATTCTCGCAGAAAAGGGTGCAGCCGTTCGTCCGCGGTTATTACAGCATTTGTGCCGAGAGTCGCCATGTGGAAAAAATACGGCTCCTGCTGATATATTCTGCGCCCGTCGTTCAGGGCAGGCAGAGTTATGATGTTTTCGCTTCTGTTGAAATCGGTCGCAGAGCAGTTGAGCTCCAGCGACAGCAGAACTTTTAATTTTTCAATGTATTTCATTTTTGTGTGTAGGGGCGGATACTTTATCCGCCCTGCGTAATTATTTCTTGTATGCCTGCTTTCCGTTTACAAATACCATTTCAGGTGTTACGGTGAGGTCAAGCGGATCGCCGTCAAACAGCGAGAAATCCGCCTGCTTGCCGACCTCGATGCTGCCCAGCTTATCCGAAAGTCCGAGCGTTTCAGCGGCATATATCGTGATGCCGCGAAGCGCCTCCTCTTTTGAAAGTCCGCCTCTTACCGCAAGCGCCGCGGTGAGGGGGAGATACTGTATAGGAGTTTCGGGGTGGTCGGTGCAGATAGCGCACTTTATGCCGTTGTCGGAAAGCACCTTGGGGGTGGTTATGTCGTGGTTTTGCAGCTCAGGCTTGCCGCGGTCGCCGAAGAGCGGTCCTGTCACAACAGCGGGGAGGTCCTCTGCAAGCTCGTCCGCGATAACTCCGCCGTCGGTGCAGTGGATAAGCACATAGTCAAGCCCGAATTCCTTTGAAATGCGGATAGCCGTGAATATATCGTCCGCACGGTGGCAGTGGAAATGCGCCTTCAGCTTGTTCTCCTCGGCAAAGAGGGGAAGCAGAGCCTCGCACTTGATGTCAAAATCAGGCTCAGATATCTCGTCGTCCGTACCCTTTAAGCGCTCGTACTCCGTTTTGTCGGCAAGATATCGCTTTGCCTTCATAAGCTGCTCACGGATAACTGCGGCGGTAGCCATGCGTGTTACAGGGGACTCGTCGCGGTCGTTGTAGGTGTTCTTGGGGTTTTCGCCCAGTGCGAATTTTATCGCAGCGGGCGACTGCACGATAAGCTTGTCAACGCGCTTGCTGCCCCATGTTTTCATGACGATGAAGCTGCCGCCGATGGGGTTTGCCGAGCCTACGCCCGTGCATACGGAGGTAACGCCTGCCTTGATCGCGTCCTCAAAGCAGCGATCCATCGCGTTTATGCTGTCGATAGCGCGCAGGTGAGGCGTTGAGGGGTCGGTGTCCTCGTTGCCGTCCTCACCCTCAAAGGTAAGCCCATCGTCCCACATACCGATATGGCAGTGCGCGTCTATAAAACCGGGGTAGAGCGTCATTCCGCTGCCGTCGATCGCATCGTCAAGCGCATATACATAGTCCGCCATATCGCCTATCTCGGTGAAAACTCCGTTTTCGCAGCGCACATAGCCGTTTTCGTAGTCCTTATCGGACATAGTTTTGATTTTTACGTTTGTAATTACCATTATATCTTACCGTTATCTTCAAAATAATTCACAAGCTTCACTATCTCATCGCGGATCAGAAGATCTCTTGTATTGCCGTTTACCATGCACATACTGTTGCGGCGGTAGATAACATCGCGCGTGTTGTAGAGCTCCCGAAGCTGTTCTTTTGTGTTTTTTACCACCAGCGGACGGTTGGTATCGTTTTTTATGCGTTCGTAGCAGTTCTCAAACGATGTATTGATGTACACCGAAAGTCCGCTCTGTTTTGCAAATTCCGCGGTGCTGTCATTTATCAGCGCGCCGCCGCCTGTCGCTACGATATAGCCGTCGGAAAGCTCGCGGATATATTTGGCTTCAAGTGAGCGGAAATGCGGCTCACCGAATTTTTCAAAGATATCGGGGATAGACATTCCCTCACGCTCCACTATCACCTTGTCGAGGTCAACAAAGGTAGCGCCCATTACGTTGGCGAGCATTCTGCCGATGTGGCTTTTGCCGCAGCCCATGAAGCCGCAGAGATAAACAGAACTCATACCAGCGCCTCCATGTCGGAGATAAGCTTGTCGATATCAGCCTTGTCGTAGGACGCATTATCCCATATCTCGTGAGCCGCAACAGCCTGCAGCACCAGCATAGCCATGCCTGTCATAGCCTTTGCGCCCTTTTCGCGCGCTGTTTTTGCAAGCAGTGTGACATTGGGGTTGTAAACAACATCAAACACATACTTCACGTGCTCTAAAAGCTCTGCTGTGCAGGGCATATTATCCACCTTGGGGTACATTCCCACGGGGCAGGCATTTATCAGCAGGTCAAACTCGGGAAATTCTCCGCCGAGATCCTCTTTTGAAAGCGCGCCGTCCGAGATGTAAACTACCTTCACCTCAGCGTCGGATTTCTGAGCCTTGATCTCAGCCACCGCCTGAGAAACGAGTGCCTCATCGCTTTTAAGCGCAGCGATGGTGAGATTGCCGCCGCTGAGTGCAGTTTCAATAGCTATCATTCTGCCTACGCCGCCGCAGCCTATCACCAGCACGTCCGACTTAAGGCTTGCACCGAGCATATCAATGGATTTTGTAAAGCCCATTACATCGGTGTTGTAGCCGAGCTTCTTCTTTCCGTTTGCAACGCAGTTTACCGAGCGGTAGCGCTGTGCGCCCTCGGAAAGCTCGTCGCAGTAGTCGATAATTCCCACCTTGTGGGGGATAGTAATGTTAAAGCCGTCGAGTGACGCGAGGAAGTCTGCCTTTGCGGAAAGCTCCTCGGGCGCGATATCATAAAGCTGATAATCCACTGTTTCGCCCGAAAGCTCAAAAAGGCGTGTGTGTATCTGAGGGGACAGCGAGTGTCCGAGAGGGTGACCGATAAGTCCGAATTTACGCATAATGTTGCTCCTTGATATTGTTTAGTAGGGGCACGGCTTGCCGTGTCTGTCAGTCTGTCAGTCCTTTAAAGCCTCAAGAGCCTTTTCGAGTGTCTCGCAGTTTTCGATGTTCACTGCGTTTGCGCCCTTGAAGGTCTTCTTTACAAGACCTGTCAGCACCTTGTTGGGACCAAGCTCCACATAAGCCTCGATACCTGCGTTGTTCATCTCGTTCATCTCGTCAACGAACTTTACGGGCGAGCAGATGTGAGATGCAAGGTAAGAGGGCATATCGGAGAAGTCGGTAAGCTTTTTGCCGTATACGTTGGAATAGAAATCGCAGTTCGGCGCCTTGAAATCAAGTCCTGCGCTTGTCATTTTGAATTCCTCGGCGGCGCTGTTCATCAGCTTTGTATGGAAAGCCGCGGATACAGCAAGCTTAACGCAGCGCGCCTTCAGCGCGGAGAGCTTTTCGATAGCCTCGTCAACTGCTGCAGCCTCGCCTGCGATAACGGTCTGCTCGGGGCTGTTGTAGTTTGCGGGAGCGGCAAAGCCGTTTACTTCTTTGAGCACCTTTTCGATAGTTTCGTTGTCGGAGCGCAGGATCGCAGCCATAGCGCCGCCGTTCAGCTCGGCAGCCTTAGCCATAGCCTCGCTTCTCAGCTTGATTGCCTTGTAGCTGTCCTCAAGGGAGAGCATTCCGCTTGCGTACATCGCAGCGTACTCGCCGAGGGAGTGACCTGCAACAGCGCAGTTCTCGATACCGTTTTCTCTTGCTGCTGTCAGCGCGATGAGCGAAGCGGTAAAGATAGCGGGCTGGGAGAGCCTTGTCTGCGAAAGCTCCTCGGGGGAAGCCTCGTTTATCTTCTTCATAAGGTCAAAGCCCATGATGTCCGAGCCGCACTCAAGTATCTGCTTTGCAGCGGAATACTTCTCCGCAAGCTCCGCACCCATACCGGGGTACTGGCTGCCCTGACCTGAGAATAAAAATACAGTTTTCATGAATATATACCTCCAAAAAATAAAATAATTAACTGTAGCCGTGTAACCCACAAAAATCGACTTTTTGTTGATTTAGTAAATAAATTCACTCCAAAACTGTTGACAAAAAGGCGATAATAGGGTAAAATATAAAATGGTATGTTTTGTGAGGGGATCGCTATACCCTACTTAATAATAAATTGACCATTTCTGCAGGAAGCTTTACCCTGCAAGAATATATTATACATTATAATGTAAATAAAATCAAGGAGTTTTTTTGATGAACGGAATTGAGATCATCGGAACAGGCAGCTATATACCTGAATTTATTGCCGACAACAACAAATTTTCTGAGTTTCTGGATACCTCGGACGAGTGGATAACTCCCCGTACAGGCATCAAGGAGCGCCGTATAATGACTGACAAGCCCAACTATTATATGGGTATAAAGGCGGCTGAGAACGCTATTGCGGACGCAGGTATCGACGCAAAGGATATTGATCTTATCATTCTTTCCACCTGCTCGCCCGATTTCTTCTATCCTGCAATGTCCTGTCTTGTTCAGAAGAATATCGGCGCTGTGAACGCCGCGTGCATTGATGTGAATAGCGCCTGCACGGGCTTTATCACAGCTACCGAAACAGCGCACAAGTTCCTTGCGAGCGGCGCTTACAAGACGGTTCTTATTGTTGCGACGGAGAAGCTCTCCTCGCAGCTCGATTATACTGACCGTTCCATGTGTATCCTTTTCGGTGACGCGGCAGGCGCTGCCGTAATGCGCAGGAGCGACAAGGCGTTCAACGCTATGCTGGGCGCTTCGGGAGATGAGTTTGAGGCTCTCTACTGCAAGGTGAATTACCAGTCCAACTGCCCGTTCCACGGTGACATGAATGAGTTTTACGAGAACCGCTTTGATACCTACGCAAAGCAGAATTATTTGCAGTCCGACGGTCATGCCGTGTACAAGTTCGCTGTAAACGCGATGAGCAAGGCTGTGAAACAGGTAGCGGAGCAGGCAGGCTGTGCTGTTGAGGATATCGACATCGTTATCCCTCATCAGGCTAATCTTCGTATAATCAAGAAAGCGACAGAGATGCTGGGTGTTGATCCTGAAAAGGTCTACACCAATATCGAACGCTTCGGCAATGTTTCAAGTGCGTGCATTCCTGTAGCACTTGACGAGCTTAAGAAGTCAGGAAAGCTGAAAAGCGGCATGAAGATATGCTTCGTCGGCTTCGGCGCGGGACTTACCTACGGCGCAATTATAATGGACATTTAAACTGACATAAGAAAGGAACAGAAAAATGGCAAAAACAGCGATAATCACAGGCTCCAGCCGCGGTATCGGCGCAGCGATCGCAAAGCGTCTTGCTAAGGACGGCTGCAACATCGTCATCAACGATGTTTCTCAGGAGGTTCTCGACACAGCAGGCGCAGAGGTCGCAGAGGCTTGCCGCGCTTTCGGCGTTAAAGCTGAATGCTATGCTGCGGACGTTTCCGACTACGCACAGTGCGAGGCTATGGTGAAGTGGGCGAAGGAGGAATTCGGCTCTATCGACATTCTCATTAACAACGCAGGCATCACACGAGATGGTCTTATGGTGCGCATGGACGAGGAGATCTACGACATGGTCATCAGGATCAATCAGAAGTCCGTATTCAATATGACAAAGCTGTGCGGCGCTGTTATGATGCGACAGAAGAGCGGCAGGATCGTAAACCTTGCTTCTGTTGCAGGTCTTTACGGCAATCCCGGTCAGATCAATTATTCCGCTTCCAAGGGCGCTGTTATTGCTATGACCAAGACCACCGCCAAGGAGCTTGGCAGCCGCGGTATTACCTGCAACGCAGTTGCTCCGGGCTTTATCCAGACTCCCATGACAGACAAGCTTACAGATGAGCAGAAGGCTGCGATGCTGCAGATGATCGCGATGAAGCGCTACGGTCAGCCCGAGGAGGTTGCAGGCGTTGTATCGTTCCTTTGCAGCGATGACGCGTCCTATGTAACAGGACAGGTAGTAGAAATAAGCGGCGGCTTAAGCATGTAAGAATGGCGATAACCCGCCATCTGCTGCGTTATCGACACGCTCGACGTACACAAAGTACGCCTTCGGTGTCGATGCCTTGCATATGACGGCTTCTCCCCATTCTTGTTAAGAGAGGCGGCAAACGTAGTGGTTTGCGAACGCAAATCGGTTTTTCATAAGGGAAAACCGAAACGAAGTTTGCAGAGTGACCGCTTGCGGTCATTCGGGCTTGCCATGTCCGTAAAAACGACCCCAAAATGCCAGTAAATATTTTCATTTTATATATCGGAGGTTTTTCATTTAATGGAAAGACGAGTAGTAATCACAGGACTTGGCGCAGTTACCCCCTGCGGCAACACAGTTGAAGAGCTGTGGAACAACCTTATCGCAGGCAACCACGGCTTTGAGCTTCAGCCCTGGTTCGGCGAGCAGGATCCCGATACCCTCGGCGTTGTAGCGAAGGTTAAGAACTTCGACGCGTCCGAGTATTTCGACAAGAAGGAGCTTCGCAGAAACGACGTTATCGTTCAGTACGCTGTTTATGCTTCCATGAATGCGCTGAAGGACGCAGGCACGGATTTCAAGGATCTTGATCCTTTCCGCGTAGGCACTATCATCGGCAGCGGCATCGGCGGCATCGAAACAACACAGGACGAGATACTTACCTACCACAACAAGGGCAACAAGAAGGTATCCGTATTCACTATCACAAAGATGATCGGCAACATGGCTTCGGGTATCGTTGCTATTCGCACAGGTTTCAAGGGCAGCAATTTCTGCGTTACCACAGCCTGCGCTTCGGGTACACAGGCAATAGGCGAGGCTTTCCGCTCCATCAAGCACGGCTATCTTGACGCTGCTGTTGCAGGCGGTACAGAGCACAGCGACATCGGCTTCTGCTATGCCGCGTTCAACAATATGCATGCTGTCACACGTTCGCAGGACGTTGACAGAGCCTCCACTCCCTTTGACGGCGAGAGAAGCGGCTTTGTTCTCGGTGACGGCTGCGGTATCCTTGTGCTTGAGGAATACGAGCACGCAAAGGCGCGCGGAGCTAAGATATACGCAGAGATCTGCGGCTACGGATCTACCTGCGACGCTCACCACGAAACAAGCCCCGATCCCGACGGTATCGGCGGCGCAAAGGCTATGCAGTTCGCGTATGAAGAAGCAGGCATGAAGCCCGAGGAGATCAATTACATCAACGCACACGGCACTTCCACCAGCATGAACGACAAGACCGAAACAAAGGCTATAAAGCTTGCGTTCGGTGAGCACGCAAAGAACATCGCCGTAAACTCCACAAAGTCCATGACAGGACATCTGCTTGGCGCTGCGGGCGGCGTTGAGGCGGTAGTTACCGCGCTTTCCATCAAAAACAACAAGGTGCACATGACAAAGGGCTACAAGGTAGCCGATCCCGAGTGCGACCTTGATTATGTTACAGAGGGCGCTCGTGATATGAAAATCACAGGCGCACTGAGCAATTCTCTCGGCTTCGGCGGTCACAACGGCTGCATCTGCATGAAGCCCGTAAACGACTGAGAAAGGACTAGGACAGATGAGCATTAAAGAAACAAGGATCGAAGATACTATCGAGTGCGTTGAGGCGCTCGCTAAGCTTGTAAAGGAAAACGATCTCGCAAAGCTGAAGATCAGCACAGAGGATATCGACATCGTTATCGAGGGCAAGAGATGTCCGCCTCCCATGCCTCCCATGGGTATGCCCGCAATGCCTCCTATGGCGGCTCCCGCTCCTGCGGCAGCACCCGCAGCGGCTGCTTCGGCAGCTCCCGAGGCTGTAAGCGGCAACATCATCACCTCTCCCATCATCGGCACATTTTACGCTGCTCCCTCGCCTGACAAGCCTCCTTTCGTTAAGGTCGGCGATACAATAAATGCAGGCGACGTTGTATGTATAATCGAGAGCATGAAGCTTATGAACGAGCTTAACAGCGACTTCAGCGGCAAGGTTGCGGAGATCTATGTAAACAACGGCGAAGCAGTAGAGTTTGGTCAGAAGTTAATGAGAATAGAGTAATAATTGTCAATTGAGTTAAGGAGACATCATGACATTAAATCTTGAACAGATCAAAGAAGTTATTCCTCACCGCGATCCTTTTCTGCTTATCGACGAGGTAACAGAGCTTGAGCCCGGTGTAAGCGTTACAGCTAAGAAATATCTGCGTCCCGAGGAGGACTGGTTCAGGGGACATTTCCCCGGTCAGCCCGTACAGCCGGGCGTTCTCATGATAGAGATGCTGGCACAGGCAGGCGCGGTATGCGCGCTCGTTCTCCCCGAGAACAAGGGCAAGATCGCATTCTTCGCAGGCATTGACAAGGCTCGCTTCCGCGGCACTGTAAAGCCCGGCGACACACTGGAGCTTCATGTTGACATGATCGGCAAGAAGGGCCCTATCGGCTTCGGTAAAGCTGTTGCCACAGTAAACGGCAAGAAGGTAGTTACCGCCGAGATCTCTTTTGCGGTTGCAGACCCCGCTCCCGACGCCTGAGGCGGCACCGCGCAAAGACCACTTTGAGTTTTGTGCGCATCTTGCTTGCATCTTTTCCGTTATATTGCACAGGTTTTTCTTGACAGGCGTCAGCCTGCCTGCGCAAAATCTGTACAATCTAACAAAAAATCTGACGGCGCAATCTGCACACAATCTTTGTGCGGCGTTGCCTTAAATTCTATTGGAGTTGACACAACGAATGTTTAACAAGATACTTATAGCAAACCGCGGCGAGATCGCAGTAAGAATAATGCGCGCCTGCCGTGAGCTTGGAATAAAGACAGTAGCAGTATACTCCACCGCTGATAAGTCCGCGCTTCACGCGCAGATAGCGGACGAGGCTGTGTGCATAGGTCCTGCTGCGACAAAGGACAGCTATCTCAACACAAAGGCGCTGCTTGCAGCGTGCGAGATAACCCATGCGGAGGCTATCCACCCGGGCTTCGGTTTTCTGTCCGAGAACGCGGATTTTGCAAGACTTTGCGAAAAATGCGGAATAAAGTTCATAGGTCCTGCCCCTGAGGTAATGGACGCAATGGGCGACAAGGCTAACGCTAAAAAAACCATGGTATCCGCAGGTGTTCCTGTAGTGCCAGGCTCTGACGGTGTTGTACGGACTATCGACGAGGCTAAGAAGATCTGCGCCGAGATAGGATATCCTGTCATGGTAAAGGCTTCCGCAGGCGGCGGCGGACGCGGTATCCGCCTTGTAGAGCGCGAGGAGGAGCTTGAGGCTCAGTATACGGCGGCTCAGCAGGAGGCTTTGCAGTTCTTCGGCAATGACGAGGTATACATCGAGAAGTTCATCATAAATCCGCGCCACGTTGAGATACAGCTTCTTGCGGACGAGCACGGAAATGTGGTTCACCTCGGTGAGCGCGAGTGCTCGCTTCAGAGAAAAAATCAGAAGGTGCTGGAGGAAAGCCCCAGCCCCATCATGACTCCCGAGCTGCGCGAACGCATGGGAAGTGCGGCAGTCGCGGCTGCAAAGGTGAGCGGTTATCAGAACGCAGGAACGATCGAGTTCCTCGTTGACAAGGACCGCAACTTCTACTTCATGGAAATGAATACTAGAATACAGGTTGAGCACCCTGTTACAGAGCTTGTTACAGGCATTGACCTTGTAAAGGCTCAGATAAGGATAGCGGCAGGCGAAAAGCTGTGGTTCACACAGGACGATGTAAAGCTTACAGGTCACGCTATCGAGTGCCGTATCAACGCAGAGGATCCGCGTCACAATTTCCGTCCCTGCCCCGGCAAGATAAAGTCACTGCACGTTCCCGGCGGCTTCGGTGTGCGTATCGACAGCGCTGTATATGCAGGCTATGAGATCACACCGTTCTATGACAGCATGATCGGCAAGATGCTGGTCACAGCTCCCACGAGAGAAGAGGCTATCATGAAGATGCGCGTTGCTCTGTCGGAGTTCATCATTGAGGGTGTGGATACCAATATCGATTTCCAGCTCTGCCTGTTGAAGGACGAGGATTTTGAGAGCGGAAACTTCGATATCGGCTTCCTTAACAGAAAAAATGTAATGGGGGACTAAGCTGAATGGCACTTGAAGATTTATTTAAAGTGGTCAAAGCGCGCTTCGGCGACGAGCAGCCCCAGACCACCGTTACCGAAACAAAGAATGTTGAGATCCCCGAGGATCTGCTGTTCAAATGCCCGCGCTGCGGCAACGTTATCTATAACGAGGAATTTCTCCATGCGCTTAAGGTATGCCCCAAGTGCGGCTATCACTCCCGTCTTACATGGAAGGAGCGTATAGACCTCACTGTTGACAAGGGCAGCTTCAAGCCACTTGACGATAACCTGCATTCCCTAAATCCCATCGGCTTCCCGAAGTACGAGGAAAAGGTGGAGAAGCTCTCCCAGCAGGTAGGCATGAACGACGCTATCAAGACAGGCGAATGTACCATTCGCGGCTATCGCTGCGTTATCGGCGTTATGGACAGCCACTTCATGATGGCGAGCATGGGCAGCGTCGTAGGCGAAAAGATCACACGCGCATTCGAGTACGCAACAGAAAAGGGGCTTCCTGTAGTTATGTTCACTGCCTCGGGCGGTGCGCGTATGCAGGAGGGCATAATCTCCCTCATGCAGATGGCTAAGACCAGCGGTGCGGTGAAGCGTCACAGCGACGCAGGCGGTCTTTATATCACTGTCATGACAGACCCCACCACAGGCGGTGTTACAGCGTCCTTTGCAAGCCTTGGCGATGTTATCCTAGCCGAGCCTAAGGTGCTTATCGGCTTTGCGGGCAGACGCGTTATTCAGGACACTATCCGTCAGCGCCTCCCCGATGACTTCCAGTCGGCAGAGTTTTTGCAGGAATGCGGCTTTGTTGATATGATAGTTGAGCGCGGTATGATGCGCAAGAGGGTTTCCAATATCCTTAAATTACATGGTTTTCCGAAGGAGGGTACAGGCAGATGAGTAAGCTTACAGCCTGCGAAAGGCTCGAAATAATCCGCCATAAGAACCGTCCCACGGTAAACGACTATATCCCGGCGATGTTCACGCGCTTTATGGAGTTTCACGGCGATCGTCTTTACGGCGACGACGCAGCTATCATAGGCGGCATCGGCTACCTCAGCGATACTCCTGTAACGGTAATTGCTCAGGTAAAGGGGCGCAATCTCGATGAGAACAAGAAGTCCAACTTCTCCATGCCCCACCCCGAGGGCTACAGAAAGGCTCTCAGACTTGCAAAGCAGGCGGAGAAGTTCCACAGACCCGTTATCTGCCTTGTTGACACTCCCGGTGCTTTCTGCGGCATAGAGGCTGAAAAGCGCGGTCAGGGCGAGGCTATCGCAAAGAACCTTGCAGAGTTCATGACGCTGAAAACTCCCGTTATCTCGGTCATCTTAGGTGAGGGCGGCAGCGGCGGCGCGCTTGCTCTTGCGGTATGCGACGAGCTTGCAATGCTTGAAAATGCGCTGTATTCCGTAATTTCCCCAAGAGGTGCGGCGTCTATCCTTTGGAAGGACGGCACAAAGGAGAAGGAGGCCTGCGAGGTGCTGAAGATCACAGCAGAGAACCTCACCGATTTCGGCGTATGCGACAAGATAATCTCCGAGCCTGACGGCGGCGCTCACAACAATAAGGAGATGACAGCCGACAATATCTATGAATATCTTGTAGATGCGGTGTATCGCCTGAAAAATACAGATATTGACACTCTGCTTGAACAGCGTTATCACAAATTTAGAAAAATTGGTATGTTTGCCGAATAAGTTTGTGAAAAATAACGTGCAAATTTTCCCTTTTTGATATTGATTATTTCTGATTTATGTTTTATAATATTACATGAACTGTCACAGCACTATCGTGACAAATAATATGGAGGGTTTATACCATGGTTTTTGAAAAAGTAAAGAAGCTTATTTCCGAGCAGCTCGATGTTGAGGAAGATGTTATCAAGGAGACTTCTTCTATCACAGACGATCTCGGTGCAGATTCTCTCGACGTTGTTGACCTCGTAATGAGCATTGAGGACGAGTTCGATGTAGAGATCCCCGAGGATCAGGTTGAGAACATCAAGACTGTCGGCGATATCGTTAAGTATATCGAGGACAATCAGTAATCCTACAAAACACACCCCCGCGTAAAAATGCGGGGGCGTGTTTTGTTTAATTTGATGTTTTTGTTGTGAAAAGCAACAAATTGCTGCTCGGTCTGCTAAGCAATGCGACGAAGCTGATTGTAAAAACCGACGAAAAGATAGTGGAGTTCGATAAAACATTGGATTTTGGCATTTTTTTGCTTGTTTTCTGCGCTCTGATATGATAAAATAAAGTATATGAATATATGCATAGCTACGTCTGAAGGGAGGCGAAAATGTGCTTGAATATATTATAATAGCGGTTTTCGCTGTTGCTCTTATCGCAGCCGCGGTCTATATCCTGCGTATGCGTTCATCTGTCGCGAAAAACGGCATGGACAGTCTTACGGGATTGTATAACCGCGATCGTTTCCTTAAAGAGGGCGAGAGGTTTCTGAAAGACAGCGCCGCAGCAGGGAAGAATGTCGCTTTGGTGATATTCGATGTGGACGGCTTCGGAAAGATATCCACGCTTTTCGGAAACAACGCCGCCGACGAGGTGGTAAAGACCTTTGCGGGGTGCGTTCAGCTACTTTCGGACAGACGTTATCCCTGTGGCAGGACCGATACAGATGATATCGCTGTTTTCGTGAATTACAACACGACAGGCGAGATAGATATGTTTATCAGAGCCTTCCGTGAGGAGCTTAACGAGGCATTCACCGATACTGCGCTGCTGCGCCGCGCGGATTTCTTCGCAGGTGTGGTGCTGTATGATGGCTGCGACGATGTGTACACCATGCATAGCAAGGCTAACCTTTGCCTGATGTCCAAGGAATGCAGGGTAACTTACTTTACAAGCGACATGGAGCAGAGGCTTGTTGAGGACGAGTTCATGAGCGCTGAGATGTGTTCTGCGCTTGATAGGGGCGAGTTTGAGCTGTATTATCAGCCTAAGATAAGCTTTAAGACGGGTGAGATAATGGGCGTCGAGGCGCTTATACGCTGGCATCACCCGACAAAGGGCTTTGTTCCTCCCACTGAATTTATTCCGCTGGCTGAAAAGACGGGAATAATCACAAAGATAGACGAGTGGGGACTGCGTACAGCGTGCAGACAGTGCAAGCAGTGGCTGGACGATGGGCTTCCTGCGGTAAAGATCTCCGTAAATATGTCGCAGGCGCAGTTCTACTGCACCGATGTTATTGCTACGGTGAGGGAAGTGCTGGAGGAAACAGGGCTTCCGTCTGAGCTTCTTGAGATAGAAGTTACCGAAACGATGGCAATGAAGGATATCGAGCGCACGGTGCGTGTGCTTGGCGATATCCGCGGTATGGGCGTTACGGTGTCTATGGACGACTTCGGCAGCGGCTATTCGTCGCTCAGCTCGCTCAAGACAATTCCGCTGGATATCCTGAAGATCGACCGCAGCCTCGTGTGCGATCTTGACGAAAACGATGTTTCAAAGCAGATAACAGGCGCTATCGTAGACCTTGGAAAGGCTATGAAACTGGTTATCCTCGCAGAGGGCGTGGAAACGAGCGAGCAGAACCACTTTCTTGCCGAGGCGGGCTGTGACCTTGCTCAGGGCTATCTGTACAGCAAGCCTTGCTCCGCTTCGGAGATAACCGCAATGCTGTTGCTGCCGAATAAGCAGCTTAAAGCGAAGGTAAATACATGATAAAAAGCCCCCGAATGATCGGGGGCTTCAGACCGTCGAAAAAGTCCCAACGGGACTTTTCCGACGAAACATCCGCACGGCCCGCACTCG
>CAYSYF010000040.1:0-23256 GCA_964435155.1 uncultured Ruminococcus sp.
GTTATTTAAAATGCCCGCTCCGCGGGTAAAGACAAGGTTTTTCGACAAGCTAAAATGACCCGAGGTGTTAAGACCTCGGGTCATCTTTTGCTATCGGCGCAGCCTTATGTCACACCGCGTCCATAAGCGTTCCTATCATCTTGAATGCCTTTGCGGTGGTCATGCGGCGGAAGCTCCGTCTGCTGCCGAGGGTCTTTACCGCGAGGAATGCAAGTCCGCCCGTAACGGTGCCTGCGACAGCCGCTTTGATATAAGTCTCCTGCTTTCTTGTCATATATATCAACTCCTGTTTTTTGTTTACGGGAATATTATTCTCCGTCATTTTTTACGATATCCAAGGGAATTAGTGAGCCTTGCAGCGGCAGTTTTTTAGTCATTTTATACACATTTCTTGTAAAAACGACGATTTAAGCGAAAATGGCTTGCAAATTGTTGATTATTATGCTACAATATCAAAAGTGTGTAAAAGAAGGTGAACGTCTATGGAGCTTAATATAGTGCTTGCGCAGCCGCAGATACCCCAGAATACAGGGAATATCGCGCGTACCTGTGCCGTTACAGGCGCAAGGCTGCATATAATCCGCCCTATGGGCTTCACTCCCGACGACAAGCATTTAAAGCGCGCGGGACTTGATTACTGGAGCTATCTTGATATAACCTATTACGACAGCTTTGAGGATTTTTTCGAGCGCAATGACGGCGAGTATTATTACTTCACCACAAAGGCACCCAACTGCTACAGCGATGTCAGCTATCCCGACAAATGCTATCTGTTTTTCGGGCGCGAGGACGCAGGGCTTCCCGAGGAGCTTTTGTTTCAGAACAAGGAGCGCTGTGTGCGTATCCCGATGCGCGATACATTAAGGAGCCTCAACCTCTCCAACAGCGTAGCTATAGGAGTTTACGAGGTGCTGCGCCAGTGGAGCTTTCCCGAGCTTCAGAACAACGGCAGGCTTACGCAGTTCGACTGGAGCAGCGCGGAGTAAGGCTTATACTACAATGTAAACGAGAGGGTTTCGGCTCTCATTAAATAAACCTACAAAAGAAAGGAATTTCCCCATGAACGAGAAAATAAGAATTATTACAGACAGCGGCTGCGATATCTCGCCCGAGTTTGAGGAAAAGTACAAGGATCTGCTGATAATTATGCCCTTTGACGTAACTGTTGACGGCAAGACCTATATTGACCGCAAGGATTTTACTCCCCAGGAGTTTTACAAGATACTGAAGGAAAACGCAGAGATACCCAAGACCTCTCAGATCACAGCTATCCGTTTTGAGGAAAAGTTCCGTGAGCTTTATGCCGAGGGTGTTCGCGAGATCATCGTGGACGTTATCAACGGCTCGGGCTCTCAGACGCTTTCCAGCGCTATCATGGCTGCATCGGCTGTAAAGGGGGATTGCCCCGAGCTGGTCGTTCACAACATCGACAGCCAGACCTATACTCTCGGCTACGGTTATCCTATCACTGAGGCGTGCAGAAAGCTGACAGAGGGTCAGAGCGTTGAGAGCGTAGTTGCTTATCTTGAGGACTGGGCAAAGCATATCGAGGCTTATATCGTAGGCTTTGATCTGCGCCACATGAAGAAGTCCGGCAGAATTACCGCTGCGGCTTCCTTCCTTGGCGAGCTTATGGGACTTAAGCCTATCATTTCCCTTATTGCCGAAAAGACCGAGGTCATCAAGAAGGCAAGAGGTGAAAAGGCTGCACTTGACGCTATCGTAGAAGCTGTCGCTGCAAACATCATTCCCGAAACACCTTACAGCATCATCACGACAACACGTCCCGAGCTTGAAAAGGAGCTTATCGACAAGCTGACAAAGCGCCTTGGCATGGCTCCTGCTATGGTAGAGCCCACAGGTGTTGTTGTTGCGTGCAATGCAGGTCCCGAATTTATCGGTATACTTATCAGAGGCAAGGAGCGCGCTTAAAGCGTTCTGTAAACACAAGACCGACCGCGGTACGTTCGATATATGGAAGTATTAGCCACTTTTGATACTAATGTCAAAAGTGGCTTTGCGTTTGCTTGTGCCATTGACTTTTTGGGGTTTTATTGCTATAATTAACTTACTAACAAATTTGAATTTGACATTGATATCATCTGTTTGAAAGGAAGCAATATGTTATGAATAAATGGGTTACAGAAGATTGGGAGTTTGAATTAACTGCTATTGATGGAAAAGCAGCTCATTGTAGGCTTGGTATAGAAAAAGGAGATAAATTCATTTTTTCATATGAATGCCCCGCTGGAATGTGCCCCAGAGTAATGACTGAATTGTTTACATGGTGCGAAGTAATTCGATGTGGTGGTGACTTTACATATAGAGGTGAGAAAGAAAAATACGAAATGGATTTGCCATGCCCTTGTAGATGCATAATGTTTCATCTTAAGGCGACTCCTATAAACAGAGATGAAAATGGGAAACCTCTGCCTAACAATCCGAGACCGAAAGATTAAAAGGTATTTTAGTTCGTCAAATTCCAGTTTATCAATGAGATGATAAACAAAATCCAGAGAAGATTTAATTCCTTCTCTGGATTTTTTTATGACTATCCGATTTGAACGGTCGGTTTTTTTATTGCGATATCTTTTCGCGGCGCTGGAGAAGCTCAGAAACAGCGGCGCATTTTGCCGTTATCTCGGCATCTGAGTCATACGGCTTCAGCTCCAATATCCTGCGCAGTATCTCGCGCTCGGTAGCGCGTACTGCAGGGTCGGGAACAGGCTCGCAGAAGCGCGCCTGCTCGTAGAGAAGCTGTGTATCGTAGCCGCAGCCGCGCTCGGCAGTGGCACGGCTTATCGTTTCCAATGCGTCGGTGAGCGAGGCGATGAAATCCTCGCCCGTCGGGTCAAAGTCAGTTGGGATAACTGCGGGTATGAGCGCGATAACGCTTGCAACAAGCGTTACAGGGAAGAAATACATTGCCGCTTCAAGCCCCAGCAGTGTAAGCATACACAGCGCGGCATTTATAAGCAGCAGGATCATGCTGATGTGCGATATCTTAAGCTTGAAGAAAAAGCTTTTTCTGCCCGACAAGAATATTGCGGGTATCTGAAGTATAGATGCCGCGAGCAGCAATGCACAGGCGAGCATAGGGTCCATTTTGTCCTGAAGCACTATCCCCACCGTCGAGCCGACAAAGCTCAGCAGGGAAAGTGCGATATGTAATGCTTTCATCAAAGCTCCTTTTCGGCGGTGGTGAAACGCAGGAATACTTTTGCGCCAAGCTTTCCGTACCAGTTATACAGATGTGTATAGTGGATAAAAACACTGTCGCAGCCGCGATGTTTAAGCCACTGTGCGGCAAGTGCGACCATTTGCAGCCCAAGTCCCTTTTTGCGGAATTTCGGCACTGTGCCAACGCAGCCTATGCTGCCTGTCTTAGCGTTGCCGTCCGACAGCAGGCAGCGCTCGTTCTCGCCAACAATACAGAAGGACGCAAGCTCGCCATTCATGAAGCAGCAGAAAAAGCAGCCGTCATCATCGAAATACTGCACCCATTCCTCGTCAACCTCGGAAACGGCAGTGCGCAGCGCTTTTATATCGCCGTCGTAGAAACGGTATTCCGCGTTTTCGGGAATATCCGCTTTTGGGGCGGAGAAATCCTGAAGCGGCAGCTCCATTTCGGTGAAATCTCCTGAAAGGGAATAGCCGTGCTTTTTGAAAAAGTCATGGCTTCCCTCGACAGCGCCTATCAGCATATTGCCGCCGATAGAAACGCTTGTATTGCCTGTGCTTTTTATATGCTCCTCGCACTGTGAGAGCAGTGCCGAGCCTATGCCTTTTCTTTGCGCTTCGGGCGCTACGCACAGCAGCGTTATACTGTTTTCGCGGCAGACAGCAAAGCCCTCGCCCTCGCGAAACGTTTTTGTGCCGTCCGTAAAAGCGAGCCGCTCAAAATTGTGCTCATCTATTCTGAGCGCGGGAAAGCAGCTTTTAAATATCTCGTATTCCGTCATGCGATCCTCCGTTAATATGCTGATTAGATTATATCACCGCAGAGAGGTCTGTGTCAAGACTTGAAAACGCGCCCGATATATGGTAAAATAATGCTGAGGTGTTTTTTATGAGATTATCGGTTTTTTATGAGCATATATTTGAAGCTGCACAGCAGAGCGGCAGATCGGTCGAGGACGTGCTGAAATACGCAAAATCCTGCGGCATAGACCTGCTTGAATGTGACTTGTGGCGGCTTAATGACCGCGAAGAAGTCAGAGCGCTTTTTGAGCGCTGCGGCGTGGGAGTTTCCTGCATCTACGCGCATTTTGATTTCCTGCATGACAGCCCTGAGGTATCGGAGCGCAAATACCGAGAGCTGCTGAGTACGGCTCGGTATTTCGGCGCGAAGAACGTATTGTGTATTCCCGGCTTTTTCGACTCTGAGGGGGACAGGGCAGAGCAGATGGAGAAATTCTGCGTGGGTATCTCGCGTATGTGTGAGGCTGCTAAAGAATACGGTGTCACAGTGACGATAGAGGACTTTGACAATATAAGTTCTCCCTGCTGTAAGATGAATGATATCCGTTATCTGCTTGATAACTGCGAGGGGCTTCGCTATACGTTCGATACAGGCAATTTCCGCTACTGCCTTGAGGACGCGGACGAAGCGTATTCGCTGCTTTCGGACAAGGTATCGCACGTTCATTTAAAGGA
Organism: uncultured Ruminococcus sp.; assembly: GCA_964435155.1. GTDB lineage: Bacteria > Bacillota > Clostridia > Oscillospirales > Ruminococcaceae > CAG-115. The sequence continues at coordinate 4,657 of CAYSYF010000040.1, forward strand.
CAGAAGCTATGATATCGGACGTGCAAATGTCGATAACACCAACGGCAAGGCTGATCTTTCGGGAGCGGTGATGTACCCTGCGGAGGTATGCGAGGGCGTTATCGGTATCGAAGCGCTTATAAAGCGGCTTATCGCTGACGGCTATGACGGGGTGCTTGCTATCGAGCATTTCGGCGCTGCCGACCAGCTTTCCTATATGAAAAAGTCTGCGGAGAACATACTTCGCATTATGGAGGGAATATGATAAGAGTAACAGTCTGGAACGAATATATGCACGAAACTCACCAGCCCGAGGTAGCGGCTATCTACCCCGAGGGCATACATGGCTGCATTGCGGAATTCCTCGGCAAAAATGAGGACATCACAGTGCGCACAGCAACGCTTTTCGACCCCGAGCATGGGCTTACCGAGGAGGTGCTGAACGACACCGACGTGCTTATCTGGTGGGGACATTGGGTACACGAAAAGGTGGAGGACACGGTAGCAGAGCGCGTACACAGGCACGTTCTCGGCGGAATGGGGCTTGTGGCACTGCACTCGGCACATCACAGCAAGGTCATGAAGTCGCTTATGGGAACTACGCTGAACCTCAAATGGCGGCATGGCGACAGGGAGCGTGTATGGTGCGCCATGCCCTCGCACCCGATAGCAAAGGGAATACCGCAGCATTTTGAGCTGCCGATAGAGGAGATGTACGGTGAACCGTTCGATATCCCGAAGCCTGACGATGTGATATTTCTCGGCTGGTTCAGCGGCGGCGAGGTATTCCGCAGCGGAGTTACCTTTACGCGCGGAAACGGCAGGATATTCTATTTTCAGCCGGGTCACGAGGAGTATCCCATCTACCATGACAAGAACATTCAGCAGGTCATCACAAACGGCGTAAGGTGGGCTTATAACCCCGAGGCTGCGCAGCACATTGAAATTCCTGTTGAAAATCCCGAGCCGATCGAACGTAATACTTGATTTATCTGACAAAATATGCTATACTTTAATCAGCTAAAATTATTGGAGGTGTAATATGGCAGGTATACTTGATTATGAATGCCCATGCTGCGGCGGAAAGATAGAGTTTGACAGCTCCTCGCAGCAGATGAAGTGTCCTTACTGCGATACCGAGTTTGAGGTAGAAGCACTGAAGGATTACGGCGCTACCATGAATGAGACCGAGCAGCAGCCCATGCAGTGGGACGTTACTCCGGGCGGTCAGTGGCAGGAGGGTGAAACCGCAGGAATGTCGGTGTACACCTGTAACTCCTGCGGCGGCGAGATAGTTGCTGACGCTACCACAGGCGCGACAGCCTGCCCGTATTGCGACAGCCCCGTTGTTATGACAGGACAGTTCGGCGGCGATCTGCGCCCCGACTTCGTTATCCCGTTCAAGCTGGATAAAGAGGCTGCAATGGCGGCTCTCAGAAAGCATCTTGAAGGCAAGTTCCTGCTGCCTGCGGCGTTCAAGGACGAGAACCACATTGATGATATCAAGTGCGTTTATGTACCGTTCTGGATGTTCGATACAGGCGCAAGAGGTCAGTTTGTTTACAAGGCGACAAGGGTGCGCCGCTGGGAGAACACAAGATACCGCTACACCGAAACGAAATATTATTCCGTTATACGCGCGGGCAGCATGGCATTTGAGCACGTGCCTGTTGACGGCTCTTCAAAAATGCCCGACGAGCTTATGGAGTCTATTGAACCGTTCAATTTTGCGGAGGTCAAGGAGTTCAATACAGCCTACCTCTCGGGATATCTTGCCGATAAGTACGATGTTACGGCAGAACAGAGCATAGGTCGCGCAAATACACGCGTCAAGGAGAGTATGCGCGACGAGTTCAGAAAGACCGTAACGGGCTACACCACCGTCATGCAGCAAAAGGAGTCCATAGCGCTGCAAAACGGCAAGGTGAGATATGTTCTGTGTCCTGTGTGGATGCTGAATACTTCATGGAACGGGCAGAATTTCCTGTTTGCGATGAATGGTCAGACAGGTAAATTCGTTGGCAATCTCCCTGTTGATATGGGCAAGTTCTGGCGCTTCCTGCTTCTGTTCTCCGTTATTTTCGGAGCAGTCGGCGCAGGAATAGGAGTTCTTCTCGGACTTATGGGAATTATTTAAGGAGGGCATGACATGAAAAGGTTAGCGGTTTTAGTTTTATGCGTTGCTATGATGTTCTGCCTTTCCGTTACGGCGTTTGCGGCAGGCGGCAGCGGCTCGGGCGGCGGAATAAGCGTTGGCGCGGTCGTTGGCGGAGCGCTTATCGGTATCGTTATCGCGGTCATCGTGATGCTTGTGCTGAAAAGCAAGCTCAAGAGCGTTAAGATGCAGCACGCAGCGGCAAATTACATAAAGCAGGGAAGTATGCAGGTGACTACGGCGCGCGAGATATATCTCTACAAAAAGGTAGACGCTGTTGAAAAGCCGCAGAACAGAGATTAAACTAAAAGAGCAGAGAATTTAGGGTAATGACCATATAGAAGTATTTCAAAATACTAATGGTTATTGACTAAACGGTGGCTGATGTAAAATGAAAAACAGGCGTATGCAGAAAAGCATACGCCTGTTTTTTACGATAATATAAAGACGCTGTTGTATTTTATTGGTACAGCAGAGTTTTTAGAAATATTTATGAATTTAACATTTCTCAAACATTTCAAAAACATCTCATAAACACAGTGCCTGTATAATAAAGCCATAATCCAAAACAACAAATTCAGGAGGACTTTATTATGAACAGAAATGATACAGAATTTATGGTGCAGAAAATCCGCACACAGTATATAGAAAAGGACAGCAGTGAGAAAAATCTCGACTTGCTTCGTGAACTTGATGCAGAAGTAAAACGTCCTGCAAATGTATTCGGTTATGTATTCGGCAGCATTTCCGCAATTGTTATGGGTGCAGGAATGAGCCTTGTTATGACAGACATCGGTCAGCAGCTTGGCATTTTAAACACAATGCCTATGGGTATTGTAATTGGCGTTGTCGGTATGCTTATGGCTATTGCAACATACCCGATATATAAGAATATTCTTGCTTCAAGAAAAGAAAAATACGCTGACAGAATTCTTGAACTCAGCGAAAAAATTATGAATGAGGAGAAGTGAAAATGAGCAAGGTCAAAGATTTTTTCAAAGGTGCATTCAATGATATGAAGGAAAGCGCAAAGGCACAGCACGAGGTTGATAAGGCTAATTTCGCCGCAGCTAAGGCTGAGTCCAAGGCACAGTGGGAAGAAGCTAAAGCTATGGGCGACCCGGATAAGCGTAAAGCTATGATGCAGGCTGAGCGTGATGAGCAGATTGCGGCAGCAAACAAAAGAATTGCTGAAGCGCAGGAGCGTATTGACTCGGCTAAGAAGTAAAAAACAGGCAGTCAGACTGATTTCGTATCGAGCTGACTGCCTGTGTTACTATTCAAGGATTTTGATTTTATTTTTATACAGCTTTATAAAAAGCAGAACTGCCACAATCACTGTCAGAATTTCAGCAATCGGGAATACTGTCCACATTGTCCAGGTCAGAGCGCTGTCCGCTTTTGCCATTTCTGCAAACAGCCACGCAAACGGGAACACGAACAAAAGCTGTCGGCATATTGAAACAATGAGGGATTCGATACCTCCGCCGAGAGCCTGAAATATTCCCTGAAAAGCGATATTTATACCTGCAAATACAAAGCAGATCGAAATAATGTGCATTGCACTTACACAAAGGCTTTGTGTTTCACCTGAAAGTCCGAATATTCCTGCAAATGGCACGGCAAATATTTCTAGAGCGATAAAGCCGACAAGCATTATTACTCCTGTGTAAAGCTGACCATACTTCACGCAGTCACGGATACGATTCTTATCACCCATACCAAAGCTGAAAGCAGTAATCGGCATAATTGCGTCACGCATACCGAATGCAGCAAATAAAAGGAACTGCTGAATTTTGTAGTAAAGTCCGTAGGCTGTAACCATTGCTTCGTTTATACCGCCGAGAATCAGATTAAGTCCGTAGGTCATTACGGAAATAAGCGCCTGTGAAATGATTGCGGGGAGTCCGATTGCATAAATCTGCCCGATGATTATTGCGGAGGGCTTGAAGTAACAAGCCTTGTTTGAAATGACTTTGTTTACCTTCAGATGAAACGCAAGTGCGACAATAAAGGAAACAATCTGTCCGATAACCGTCGCATACGCCGCGCCCTTTACTCCCATTTCGGGACAGCCAAGCCAGCCATAAATCATAATCGGGTCAAGTATAATATTTGTTACCGCACCTGCAATCTGTGCAATCGTTGAGCAGACGGAATGACCTGTTGCCTGCAGCAGCTTTTCATATACTGCAAACATTGACATACCGAATGAAAATACACAGCATATCCGCAGGTAGTCCGTTCCCATTTCTGCAATCACGGGATTTTTTGTCTGTGAATTGATATAAAATTCCGCACCGAATATTCCGAAGAGCAGAAAAACGATGAATATTGCAACGCCAAGAAATGCGGCATTGCCTGCGGCTTTGTTGGCACGCTCGTTATCTCCCGCACCGAGGCTTTTGGCAACGAGTACATTTGCACCGACGCCTGTTCCGATACCTACCGCAACCATTAGTATCTGTAAAGGAAAAGCAAGTGTCAGAGCATTGAGCGCCTCCTCGCCGCCGCTTGGCATATTCGACACAAATGCACTGTCCACGATGTTGTAAACCGCTTGCAATACCATTGAAATTATCATAGGTATTCCCATAGAAAGCATAAGCTTCTTAATCGGCATTTCAGCCATTTTGTTGTTACTCATAAAAAACTCCTTTTCTATAAAAATAAAAAAGCGTAAATCCAGATAAGCTGGACTTACGCTTTTTGAGCTACTCACTGAAATATATTATAGCATTTTTACAGGCAAATTTCAATGGCATTTCCGCACAAAATATTTACACGGAAACCACTTGTTTTTCTTCATTTTCGCTGCGGCTCTTTATGTCCTTTGCGAAAATCAGCTTGAATATTGTTCTCACGGCAGGTTGAATGAAGAAAAGCTGTGTAAAGAACGCAAACGGGAAGTTGAAGCAAATAAGCTTCAGCCATTCTGCAAGCAGAGTAATCATATTAAAGCCGCCCTGATAATTATAATAAAGGAAAGCGGCAATAAAGCTCATCGCAGGGCACATAATTCCAACGGTTGCACATATAATAGCTGTTTCAAAAAGTACGGGGTGAGTTTTGCGAGGGTCGAAAACCTTGCTTGCCAGCTTAAATGAAAGGGGCGAGCCTAAAAGGTTTTCAAGTGTGTATGCAAGCACAAATTCGATAAGCACAACTGCCCATATCGGAACGGGCTTACCAAATACGGGAACACCGCCCATTTTATTTATTGCGGCAAGCACACTGCTTTCTCCCGTAAGCGTCATAAACATTCCGCCGTGGATTACATACAGACTGTAAAAGACGTAAGCGTGAACGGTAATCACAACTGTGATAAGTGCGAATATCATTCTTTGGAACTGGTTTCTTGGCATAGTAAAACTCCTTTTCGGGCAATAAAAAAACACACGCATAGTAAATCTGTACCGTAATCAGATTTACGCACCCTAAGGTGCAACGTGTGTCGTTTATAGCCATATTCTTTTTATTTTATTATACCAGCAATTCAGCCGAATTTCAATTCACAAAGCATATAAAAGTTTTCAGCAACACTGATGTCAGGATTGGTAAAAAAGATAATGCGTGCATTTAGTATCTGCACGCATTTTTCTTAGTTAAGATAGTCACCCACGGGACTTGCATTATACTGCTTGATAATTTTGATTATAACAGAGCCGTCGTCCTGAACTGTTTCCTCAACAATTTTGTGCTGAGTCTTGTTCTTTTCAAGAGAATTCTTGTAATTTTCAACCTCGGCAAGAACCTGACGTTTGTTGAAATCATTGGAAATGCCGTCCTTGAGCATAAAATGAATGGTCTGGCATATACAAGCTGATTTGATACGTTTCATCTGCTCACCTCCCTCAAGCGGTTACGGATCGCAAAATCATAACGCTGAAAATAAAAATGTGCTGTTCACAGTAATAACTGCACATCACATTATTATTTTAATAAATTTTTGCCTTTTTGTCAAAGGTGAATTTGAACAAAAACCACTTTATAATATTTTTTCATTTCATAAGCTCATCTGTAAGCCGTATAATTTCGGGAGCAATTTTTTCACGCTCTTTTTTTGTTACATAGCTGTAAAGGGGATATGCAAGAGATACAGCCGCAATACCGATTATGCCCACGATTATTCCCAACACGAACAGCTCTGTCCATACCATACACATAGACATTCCTGTTCCGAGAATAAGCGCACCGGTAATTCCTACAACAAGTGAAATTACCGTGCCTTTATGTGTTACTCTTGCGTCAAGACGGCGGAGCTGTTCCATCTTGTCAGCCTCTTTCGGCACATATTTCTCTCGGATTTTCTTTATCTCCTCCTGCTGCTTTGCAGAGTAGGTATAGCTGAAGGTTTCCTTATTCTCCATAGGTATCATTCTCCATAATTCTCTTTATTTCTTTTGAATTTTTTACAATGCTGTAAACTGACATCGTAACTATAACTATGCTCACTCCCGCACCAGTCAGCATTATAAAAATCTGCTTATTTTCGTTTGACATATCCTTGCCGAACTGTGAAAACATTGCCGTTTCCAGTGACAGCATTGAAACAAGCGCCGCCGCCATATTTATAATTTTAGTCATTGACATCACGGGACTGCCAAGCTTTCTGTATTTTATAAGATTGATGATTGCGAGGGTTGTAATGTAAAATGTGTATGCCGCCATAACATATATCAGTATGCCGTGATATTCATAACCCTTGTTCTGATACAGAATCATCAGCACCGCACCGGACAGAGCAAGATTTACCGTCAGCAGAATATATCCGCAAAGCCGTGAACGGCGAAGCTCCTTGAATCGGTTTTCACCAATGCCGACACGGTTTACAAAACGCACCAGCAGAAACCGCATTACCGCTAAAATCGTGTAGTAAAAGGCAAGAACAAAGAACCACGCCGTATGATACCAAAATCCCGAGACAATATTAAATAAAACGTACAGAAGATTTACCCCAAGAGAGCCGTAAAGTGAAATGTGAGTTCTGAATTTCATATCGGTCATAAGCCGTTCTCCGACGGGATTTGAATAAACTCTTTCCTTTGCGGTACGGTAATGCTTTGGTACAATCTTAATACACCGCATAACAACAGCGGTCAGCGTGTAAAATGACAGAACATAGGTAAAATAAGCAACAGGGTGAGCTTCGTAACCACTGATAAAGGTGTAAACAAGAGCCGCTGTGCAAATCGGGACAAGCAGAGCGATTATCCACACAGGCGGATAAAGTAATTTAATCAGCCTCTTCCATTCCATTTATGTCACCCCTTTTAAGCCGTACTGTGAATGTACTGCCCTTTCCAACCTCGCTTTCAACGGCAATTTCACCGTTCATAATATCAACAACACGCTTTACAAGTGCAAGTCCCAGACCGTTTCCCTGCATAGCGTGGGAGGTATCGCCCTGATAAAATTTTTCAAAGATGTGTGCGCCTGTTTCGGAAGAAATTCCACAGCCTGTATCTGAGATTTTTACGGTTGCAAAGCTTTCGTCAGCAGCAAGGGAAACCGACACCGTACCGCCGTTTTCAGTGAACTTGAACGCATTGGAGAGCAGATTGTTCCATACAAGAGAAAGCAATTCCGAATCAGAATTGATATAAACGTTGTCCTCAATTTCCGTTTCAATATCAATACTTTTTTGCTCCCATATCTCCTCAAACTGCAAAAGACTTTCGCAAAGCTGTTCACTTAAATTAAACCGTTTCGATACGGGAAAAATCTGCTGATTTTCAAGCTTGTTAAGCTTTAAAATATTGGTGATAAGACTTGCTAATCTGCGTGAATTGTCGGTAATTCCCTTTGCGTATTCGATACGCTTTTCATTGGGTAAATCGGGAGATTGAAGCATTGTTCCGTAGTTCTGCATTACCGCAAGGGGTGTTTTCAACTCGTGGGAAACATTTGCTATAAAGTCAGTACGGAGGGTTTCAACGCTTCCTAATTCCTCCGCCATTTTGTTGAAGCACTCCGCAATGCTGTTGAAATTTTCGTAAGCCATATTATCTCCGAAAGACTCTATACGGACGGAAAAATCTCCGCTTGTAATTCTTTCGCCTGCGGAAATAATACGCTTTGTGGGACGGTCAACCATAAGTTTTCTGCGGACAGTGTCGATTATCGTAAACAACAAACTGATAAGCAGTACATTGCCGAAAGTAAGCTTTGCCGCTGTGGAAATATTCTCCTCAGAAAAGGAAATATTCAGCGTATCGGAAAGAACTGTTACAAACAGCAGCATACAGCAGGTCACAACAAACGCCGCAAGGAGAAAGAACACAAACCAATTGCTGATACCGTGAAGTATTTTTTTGTAATTCACTTTATCACCGCCTTGTAGCCGAGTCCGTGTACTGTAACAATTTCAAAATCACTGCATTCCGACAGCTTACTGCGGAGCTTTGTCATATATACATCAACGGCACGGGGAGCTGTTTCGGTATCTGCGTCCCAGAATTCGTCCATAAGCTGAGTGCGTGTAAAGGTCTTTTTCGGATAGGATAGCAGCTTGTAGAGAATTGAAAATTCCCTTGTCGTCATAGATATTTCCTCATCGCCGAGATAAGCCGTGTGCTCGTCGGCGTCCATAACAAAGCTTCCTATTTCAAGCTTTCTGCTTGAAGCAATTTTCGCACGGCGGAGCAGTGCGCCTATACGCAGAAACAGCTCGTCAAGGTCGATGGGCTTTACCATATAATCGTCGATTCCCACACGGTAGCCTCGCTGTTTTGAGGCGAAATCGTCCCTTGCCGTCATAAACAGAATCGGGATTTCATTATTCAGAGAGCGTACTGTTTTTGCAAACTCAAAGCCGTCAATTTCAGGCATCATAATATCCGAAATGATAAGGTCGAACACATTTTCATACATAGCGTCATAGGCTTCATTTGCCGAAAGGCAGCCTGTTGCCTCGTACCCACTGTTATTAAGGAACGTACAGACCGTTCTGTTCATTTCACGGTCGTCCTCTACTACTAATATCTTAAACATCGGGATACCTCCAATGGATTTTTCTTTATGATAACACAGAAATGTTAAAGTTTTGTTTACGTTTAAGGTTATAATCGGAAATATTATGACGCTCATTCCCGGTATCGGTCTTACAACTGCATTAAAGGATTTGCTTGTAGGTGACAGCATTGCGGGACTGCTTCGTACTATCGAAGCGTGTATTACAGCTCTTGCTATAGCTGCCGGGTATTTTGCTGTTGCTGTTATAACAGGAGGTGCAATATGACAAGTTCAGAGCTTATTCAGATTGCGGCAGGGCTTACGGGGTCGCTGTGTTTTGGTGTACTTTTAATATGAGAGGAAAAAGGCTTATTGCGGCCGCTGTCGGAGGACTTCTATCGTGGTGGCTGTTCGTTGTACTTAGCCATTTTATCTCAAACGAGCCGATAAACTATTTTATCGTAGCCGCCGTTATATCGCTCTATTCCGAGATTATGGCAAGAATTTTGAAAACGCCTGCCGCACCTGTTGTTACAACATCACTAATACCGCTTATCCCGGGCCGCTCACTATATTACACAATGGCTTCGGCGCTTGAAAACAATTTTTCAATGTTTCTTGAAAAGGCAGTTTATACCTTGAAGCTTGCTTGTGCGCTTGCGCTGGGTATTATTGCTGTTACTGCTATTTCACAGTTCTTATTCAGCCGTGTAAAACAAAAGTAAAATTGTATTTTTTCAAATCCCTGTTACTTTACATTCAAAAAATAACAGGATTTTTTTATTCCAATGAAAATTTGACATGAATTTTACAAAACTCCTCTTCCCAACTTTACATTAGAGATGTATAATTCAAATGCAAACAAAAACTAAAAACAATTTTACATCTGAAAGGACTTGTAATTATGAAAAAGATTATCAGTATTTTTGCAGCGGCACTTATTATGTGCAGTACCTTCGCAGGCTGCTCCACCGAAAAGGAAGCAGTAGCTACAGACGGCTCGACCTCTATGGAAAAGGTTATCGGCGTTCTCGGAGAGACCTTTGAGCTGGACACAGGAATTACAGTTACATATAACCCCACAGGCTCAGGCTCGGGTATCAAGGCAGTTGCTGCAGGAACCTGCGATATCGGACTTTCAAGCCGTGACCTTAAAGACGAAGAAAAGGCGCAGGGACTTGAAGCAACAGTTCTAGCCTATGACGGTATTGCGATCATCGTAAATCCCGAAAATCCCATAAGTGACCTTGACGTTGAAACAATTGCGAAGATCTACACAGGTGAAATTGCAAACTGGAGCGAAATCGGCGGAAACGACAGTGAAATCGTACTTATCGGTCGTGAAGCAGGAAGCGGCACTCGTGACGGCTTTGAGTCAATCACAGGCACAGAGGATAACTGCAAATACCGTCAGGAGCTTACCTCTACAGGAGATGTTATTACAACAGTTGCAGGAAACCCTGCCGCTATCGGTTATGCTTCAGTTGCGTCAGTAAAGGACAGCGTTAAGATGGTTACAGTAAACGGTATAGCACCCAGCGAAGAAACGATAAAGGACGGCAGCTATGTTGTTCAGCGTCCGTTTGTACTGGTAACAAAGGCAGATACCGAGCTTTCGGAAAGCGCACAGGAATTCTTCGACTACATCACTTCTGAGAACGCAAGAGAAGCAATCGCTTCTGCAGGTGTTGTTGCGGCTAACTGATATAAATAGGTTACAGTAGCGGCGGGGCTATCCTGCCGCATACTGCCATATACGGAGCGAACTTATGAAGAAAAACAAACTAATCGAAAGAGCCATTCATGGCGTATTTCTCATACTCGGACTGCTGACTGTCGGTTGCGTTCTGCTGATAACAGTTTACCTTGTAATTTCAGGCATTCCTGCTATAACAGAAATCGGACTTTTCGACTTTCTTTTCGGTACAGAGTGGGCATCAACCGCCGCTGAGCCAAGCTATGGAATACTTCCCTTTATCTTAACCAGTGTTTATGGTACAGCAGGGGCAATCTTAATCGGCGTTCCGATAGGATTCTTTGCGGCTGTTTACCTCTCAAAGCTTGCAAATCCAAAGGTCAAAGCCTTTATGGAGGGAGCAGTCAGCCTGCTTGCTGGTATTCCGTCTGTTGTGTACGGCTTGGTAGGTATGCTGGTGCTTGTGCCTGCTGTGCGTGAGATATTTGATATACCCGATGGTGCAAGCCTGTTTTCAGCAATCATAGTTCTTGCAATCATGATCTTGCCGTCAATTATCAAGGTTTCCATGACCGCCCTTGAAGCTGTGCCAAAGGAATATGAGGACGCCTCCCTTGCTCTCGGTGCAACACCTGTTGAAACCTATTTCAGAGTATCCGTACCTGCCGCAAAAAGCGGTATAGCGGCGGCTGTGGTGCTTGGCGTAGGACGTGCAATCGGCGAAGCTATGGCGGTTATGATGGTGTCGGGAAATGTTCCGAATATGCCGTCGCTGTTCCAGAGCGTGCGTTTCCTTACAACCGCAGTTGCAAGCGAAATGTCTTATTCAAGCGGACTTCAGCAGCAGGCGCTTTTCTCTATCGCACTTGTACTGTTCCTCTTTATTATGCTGATAAACGCAACTCTTAACTTTTTCTTGAAAAAGGAGAAAGACTGATGCTTAGTAAAAAAAGAAAAGCCTATATCAGCGGAATGAAAGCCGCTATGTATATTTCAACGGGACTTACAGCGGCGCTTGTAATATTCCTTGTGGCGTATGTTTTTATCAAGGGCGTTCCTCATATCTCATGGGAGCTTCTATCCACAAAGCCAAGCTACATAAGCGGAAGAATAGGTATTCTCCCCGATATTCTGAATACGCTATATATCGTCCTTGCAACGCTTATTTTTGTAATTCCTCTTGGTGTCGGTGCGGCGATATATCTTACCGAATACGCAAAAAACAAAAAGCTTGTCGGCATTATCGAATATGCGGCGGAAACACTTTCGGGTATTCCGTCTATTATATACGGCTTAGTGGGTATGCTGTTTTTCTGTCAGTTTCTCGGCTTCAAAACTTCTCTTTTGTCAGGCGCACTGACGCTCGTTATCATGAATCTGCCCACCATTATGAGAACTACACAAGAAAGCCTTAAAACCGTACCGCAAAGCTACCGTGATGGTGCATTCGGGCTTGGTGCAGGAAAATGGAGAGTGATAAGAACTGTCGTACTCCCGGGCTGTGTTGACGGAGTTATCACGGGCTGTATCCTGTCGATAGGACGAATTTTAGGCGAGTCAGCGGCACTTCTTTTTACAGCAGGCTTTGCCCATGCTTTAAACGGCATTTTCGAAGGACTCACAAGTCCGGGTGCTTCTCTGACGGTTGCACTTTACGTTTACGCAAAGGAACAAGGCGAATTCGGAGTTGCATTTGCGATAGCGGCGATACTCATGATATTAACGCTTCTGATAAATTTTTCTGCCACCCTTGTCAGCAGATATTTTGCAAAAAAGCGTGAGCTTTGACCGAAAGGAATGATACAATGAGCGATATAATGACAGCGAAAGACCTCAATTTATGGTACGGCGAAACTCACGCTCTCAAAAACGTGAATATTACAATTCCCGAAAAGAGCATTACTGCTTTTATCGGACCGTCAGGCTGCGGTAAATCCACATTTCTGAAAACACTTAACCGTATGAACGACCTTATCCCGACTGTAAAAATAAAGGGCGAGGTCTGCTACAACGGACAGAACATCTATGACAGCAGTGTTGATGTAAACGAGCTTCGCCGTGAGATAGGAATGGTGTTTCAGAAGCCCAATCCCTTCCCCATGAGCATTTACGACAACATCGCCTACGGACCTCGTACACACGGTATCAAGTCAAAGGTAAAGCTTGATGAGATTGTGGAACAATCCCTCCGTGATGCGGCAATATGGGACGAGGTAAAGGACAGATTGAAGAAAAACGCCCTCGGAATGTCGGGCGGTCAGCAGCAGAGATTGTGTATCGCAAGGGCGCTTGCGGTAACGCCGAAAATTCTCCTTATGGACGAGCCGACATCTGCGCTTGACCCGATTTCAACATCGAGAATAGAGGAACTTGCAATTGAGCTGAAAAAGAGTTATACTATTGTTATAGTGACTCACAATATGCAGCAGGCAGTCCGAATTTCCGACAATACAGCGTTCTTTTTACTTGGCGAGCTTATCGAATATGGCGAAACAGAAAAGTTGTTTTCACAGCCGACAGATAAGCGAACAGAAGACTATATTACAGGAAGGTTTGGATAATGAGAAGCAGATTTGATGAGCAGTTAAATATACTTAACACAGAAATGATAGAAATGGGCGCACTCTGTGAGGAGGCTATCGCACTCGCTTCAAAGGCACTCAGCACGGGAGATATTTCCTATGCAAAAAAGGTTGAGCCTATTTCAGCGGACATCGACCACAAAGAGCGTGACATAGAGTCACGCTGTATGAAGCTGCTTTTACAGCAGCAGCCTGTTGCAAAAGATTTGAGACAGATTTCCGCCTCACTTAAAATGATAACCGATATGGAGCGTATCGGCGACCAGGCAGAGGATATTGCGGAAATTATAACCTATCTTGAGGGCAAGACTGCCGAAGAAACGGTGCATATCCGTGATATGGCGGCTGAAACAATCTCGATGGTAACAGACAGCGTTGACGCCTATGTAAAAAAGGACACCGAGCTTGCAAAATCGGTTATTGCCCACGATGATAGGGTTGATGAGTATTTCGACAGGATAAAAAACAGCCTTATAAAGATGATTGCGGAAAATCCCGAAAATGGCGAATATGCTCTTGACCTACTTATGATTGCGAAATATTTTGAGCGTATCGGCGACCACGCAACGAACATAGCCGAGTGGGTGATTTTCTCAGTAACAGGACAGCATAAGAACTCATAAAGGAGTTGATTTATATGATATGGTGCGTTGAGGACGACGCAAGTATCCGTGATATAGAGGTTTACGCCTTACAGTCGACAGGACTGGAGGCAAAAGGCTTTGAGGACGGCGACAGTTTTCTGTCTGCCCTTAAAACTGAACTTCCTGACCTTGTTATTCTTGATGTAATGCTTCCCGGAACTGACGGTATTGAAGCGTTGAAAATAATGAAAAGCACAGCGGAATATGTGGATATTCCTGTAATACTGGCAACCGCAAAGGGTGCGGAATTTGACAAGGTTCAGGGGCTTGACCTTGGTGCGGACGATTATCTTGTAAAACCGTTCGGCATGATGGAAATGATTTCAAGAGTAAAGGCGGTAATGCGTCGCTGTAAGCCGAAAACAGTAAGCCGCATTTTACAGGCGGGCGGACTTTCTCTTAATCTTGACGAGCGTACCGTGACGATAAACGGCGAAAGAGTTTCGCTTACATACAAGGAGTTTGAACTTCTTTCGCTTTTTATGAAAAACGTGGGACTTGTTTTTTCAAGAGATACTCTCTATAACGAGATATGGGGTGCGGATTTTGTGGGCGAAACAAGAACAGTCGATATGCACATAAGAACTCTCCGTCAGAAGCTGGGCGAATACGGCGAAATGATTGAAACCGTCCGCCACGTTGGTTACAAGTTCGGAGGCGGCTATGACAAGTAAGATCTTTCGTTCTATCTTTGCCACCTCACTTGTTGTACTTCTGGCAACTCTTGCGATAATAACGACTTTTCTGTATGATTACTTCACCGATATTCAGATAAATCAGATTAAGGACGAGCTTTCCATCGCCTCTGTGGGAACAGAACGATCGGGTGCAGAATTTCTTAAAGAGCTGAAATCGGATAACTTCCGTCTGACATGGGTAGACAGCGACGGAACGGTGCTTTTCGACTCACAGGCTGACAAAGCGACAATGGATAACCACCTTGACCGTGAGGAAATAGCAGAGGCCTTTGAAACGGGAAAGGGCAGCAGTTCACGCCGTTCTGCGACACTTACCGAGAAAACCCTTTATGAGGCGGTTTTACTTTCTGACGGAACGGTGCTTCGTATTTCAGTAAATCGTGCAAGCGGATTTGTCCTGCTTTTAGGAATGATGTATCCTGTCGTTATCGTGATTATAATTGCAGTTGTTATTTCGGCAGTGCTTGCACATAAGATGTCAAAAAGGATAATCGAGCCACTAAATAAGCTTGACCTTGATAATCCGATGGAGAATGACGCTTACGAGGAAATCGCACCGCTTTTAAGCCGTATCCATAAGCAGAATATGAAAATCGAGCGCAAGGCGGCAGAGCTTAACCGCAGAAAAGATGAGTTTGAGCTTATCACAAAGAATATGTGTGAGGGACTTGTTCTGCTTGATAAAAACAGAAACATTTTGACCATAAATTCTGCGGCAATGACGATTTTCAGTACAGATGAAAAGTGTGTGGGTAACGAATTTCTGATGATAAACCGCAGACACGAAATAACCTCTGCAATCGAAAAGGCTCTTACAGACGGACACGCTGAGATCCGTGTGAGGCTGGGCGAAAAGGAATATCAGTTTGACATAAGCCGTATTGAAACGGACGGCGAAACGGTTGGTGCGGTAATTCTCGCCTTTGACATAACCGAACAGGCTGACGCTGAAAGACTTCGCAGAGAGTTTACAGCAAATGTTTCACACGAGCTTAAAACTCCGCTTCAGACTATCACGGGCAGTGCGGAGCTTATCGAAAACGGACTTGTGAAGCAGGAAGATATGCCGCGCTTTGTAGGTCATATCCGAGAGGAAGCAACACGGCTTGTAACGCTTGTAGAGGACATTATAAGGCTGTCACAGCTTGACGAACAGACAGAGCTTCCGAAAGAAAATGTTTCGCTTTTTGAGGTTGCAAACGAAGCCTGCGGAGTTCTCCGAGACAGCGCAAATAAAAAAGATATTGTGCTTACAGTAACAGGTGACAACGGAAATGTTTTCGGCGTAAAGCACTTGCTTTTTGAAGTTATCTATAATCTTTGCGATAACGGAATTAAGTATACTCCCGACGGCGGAAAAGTAGAGGTAAATATCTCAGAGACAGAAAAAGAAGTAATGCTTACAGTTTCCGATAATGGAATAGGTATTGCTCCTGAACACCACGCAAGAATATTTGAGCGCTTTTATCGTGTGGATAAGAGTCACTCAAAGAAGTCAGGCGGAACAGGTCTCGGACTTTCTATCGTTAAACATTCTGTCCAGTATCACGGTGGAAAAATTTCAATTCAAAGCGAGGAGAATAAAGGAACATCTATTATGGTAGTTCTTCCTAAAATTGAACAATACTAAAAAATATAACGACAGGCTTTGTAGAATTTCTACATTGTCTGTCGTTCTTTTTTATTCCAGTTCTCCCGAATGTTTCCTTGAGTGTTCCTGTTCCCGATTTACATCTCTGCCCAAAATCATATCAATGTTTTTCTTCATTGTCTACAATTCGGAAAGTTCCGATTTATCAGAATAGTAGCTCTCATAAAGCTTATCTTTTTCAGCTTGAAGTGTTTTCTGTTCGGCTCGGAGTTTCTTAATCAAAGGAGCTTTACCGCCGTTAAATCTTTTCTTCAGATACTTTTCAGCAGCACTAAAGATAATCAAATCTGCTTCGTGTTCTTTGCGATAACGTTCCTTGAATACAACCGTTTCTGCTTTATCGGCTATCGGCTTTGTTTTGCGGTAGCTGTCGATATTGTGAATATCTTCTTCGATAGTTTTTAAGCATTTCTCAATCTCTTTAATACGATTACGAGTGCCATTGTAGCTCTGCGTAGCTCGTTGCTACGCAACCTTTCGGTTACATATTAAATATGTATGGGTGGTCGCCCTTATCCTCTGCTCTTTTTGTGTCTTTTATATCTCTGCGATTATCTCAACCTCTGCGAGAACTCCCTTCGGGAGATCAAGTCCGCCGACGCAGCTTCTTGCGGGCTTTGCGGTGAAATACTCAGCGTATACTGCATTGAATGCCGCGAAATCTCCGATATCATGCAGGTAGCAGGTGGTCTTTACTACGTTGTCAAAGGTAAGTCCTGCTTCGGTGAGGATAGCCTTGATGTTCTCGCATATCTGCTTTGTCTGGGCTTCGATGCCGCCCTCGATGATATCGCCTGTCGAGGGGACTATCGCTATCTGACCCGAGGCAAACAGCAGATTTCCTGTGATCTTAGCCTGGCTGTAAGGTCCTATTGCTGCGGGGGCGTTGGTTGTGCTTATCGTTTTCATAATGTTCCTCCTTGATCAAGACGCTACTATTTTGAAGCCCTTATCGGTAAGAGCCTGTTTTATCTCGTTAAGATGCTCGAAATTCCTTGTTTCAAGCTGAATACGCAGATAGCAGCCGTTGATGTCGCTGTTTGCGTCGGCGCGCTCATGGTGTACGGCGGTAACATTGCCGCCGAGCTTTGCGATTATCGTAGCAACGCCTGTAAGCTGACCGGGCTTATCCACAAGCTGAATGGTGAGCAGGCAGTTTCTGCCCGACTTTACAAGACCGCGGCGGATAACTCGCGAAAGTATCGTAACGTCGATATTGCCGCCCGATACGAGGCATGCTACCTTCTTGCCCTTGACGGGCACTTTATTGAACATTACAGCCGCAACGGAAACCGCGCCTGCGCCCTCGGCGATCAGCTTCTGCTGTTCGATAAGCGCGAGGATAGCGCCCGATATCTCGTCGTCGGTGACGGTGACTATCTCGTCAACATATTCCTTTACAAGCTCAAATGTATTCGCGCCCGGCTCTTTGACAGCGATACCGTCTGCAATGGTGGAAACCGCGTCAAGGCGCTCTATCTTGCCGTCTGTTATGGAGTTCGCCATGCTGGGAGCGCCCGCAGCCTGAACACCGTATACCTTGATGCTGGGGTTGAGCTGCTTTATCGCGTAGGCAACGCCGCTGATAAGTCCGCCGCCGCCGATGGGGACTACCACTGCGTCCATATCGGGAAGCTGGTCGAGAAGTTCAAGTCCGATAGTGCCCTGACCTGCAATGACGTTCTCATCGTCAAACGGGTGGATAAAGGTGTAGCCCTTTTCGTCGCGAAGCTGCAAAGCCTTCTGATAAGCGTCGTCGTATACGCCCTCGACAAGGCACACCTCAGCGCCGAATGCCTTTGTCGCCTCAACCTTGGAGATAGGTGCGCCGTCGGGAAGGCAGATGAGCGATTTTATACCTGCCTTGGTGGCGGCAAGAGCCACGCCCTGTGCGTGATTGCCTGCGGAGCACGCGATAACGCCCTTAGCTCTTTCCTCCTCGGAAAGCTGGGATATCTTGAAATAAGCGCCGCGCACCTTGAACGAGCCTGTCACCTGAAGATTTTCTGTCTTAAGGTAAACGTCAGCGTCGGGGTTTATCTTCGGCGCTTTGATAAGGTCAGTTGTCCTGATGACCTCCTTAAGTACGTGTGAAGCCTTGTAGATCTTGTCGAGTGTAAGCATAAAAAATCCTCCTCATAATGTCGTGTGCAGAGGAGGGCTTTAAAAAAGCCCTCTTACCGTGATTGAACTGAACCGCTTTGTGCAGACAGCACAAAAAATGCCCCCTAGGGTATAATC
>CAYSYF010000041.1:0-22969 GCA_964435155.1 uncultured Ruminococcus sp.
CACACACACTGAACAACACAGTAGTTGCTCCTCCCAGAATGCTTATCGCTTTCCTTGAGAACAATCTCAACGAGGACGGCAGCATCAATATCCCCGAGGTACTCAGACCTTACATGGGCGGCAAGGCAAAGATAGAGGTTAAATAACAGTCAGCTAGGGCTGTTATATTGGTAAAGATATGACAGGGTAAGACGTCAAGGGCATAGCTCTATGTATGGGGTCTTACCTTGTCTTTTTCAGGAGGAATTATGGCTTTTGTTACACTTGATAACGTATATAAGCGTTATCACATGGGTGAGGTAACTATAAACGCTGCCGACGGCATGACGTTTGATATTGAAAAGGGTGAGTTTGTAATAATCGTAGGTCCCAGCGGCTCGGGAAAGACCACTGTACTGAATATGCTGGGCGGCATGGACTCCTGTGACGAGGGAATTATAAGCGTTGACGGAGCGCGCGTAGACAGCTACAACAGAAGGCAGCTTACTGAATATCGCCGTCACGATATCGGCTTTATTTTTCAGTTTTATAATCTGCTGCCAAATCTCACTGCAAAGGAAAATGTAGAGCTTGCGGTGCAGACTACAAAGGACTTTATTCCCGCTGCCGAGATACTTGAAAAGGTCGGTCTTGGCGAGCGTTTGGACAACTTCCCCGCGCAGCTCTCAGGCGGTGAGCAGCAGCGCGTTTCCATTGCAAGAGCGCTCAGCAAGCGCCCGAAGCTGCTTCTTTGCGACGAGCCGACAGGCGCGCTTGACTATAATACAGGAAAGGTGATACTTAAGCTTTTGCAGGACACCTGCCGTAATGACGGAATGACAGTCATTCTCGTAACGCATAACTCCGCCATTGCCCCTATGGCGGACAGAGTTATCAAGATAAAGAACAGCAAGGTGAGCAAGGTCATTCTGAATGACGATCCTACCCCCGTGGAAGAGATAGAGTGGTAACGGAGGTAGCGGCTTGAAAGCAATAAATAAAAATATCTTCCGCGAGATCACACATTCTAAGGGTCGTTTCATGTCGATATTGCTTATCTGCATGATCGGTGTCGGCTTCTTCAGCGGCATCAAGGCGACAGGCAATGATATGAAGATATCCGCGGATAAGTTCTATGACAGTCATGAGCTGTTTGATCTTCGTGTATTGTCGACATTTGGACTTACCGATGACGATGCGGCTGCAATAAAAGAGATAGACGGTGTTTCGCAGGTATATACCTCGAAATACTCCGATCTTGCGGTACATTACAGTGATAAGGAATATCTGACCCGCGTATTTTCATGGAATAACGACGAGGTAAACAAGATACTGCTGTATGAGGGCAGGCTCCCCGAGGCGGAGAATGAGTGCCTTATAAGCGGAAACAGACTTCAGGACGGCTTCAATATAGGCGATACAGTTTCGTTGGTGGATCTCACTGACGCGGACGAGTTTCCTCTCGCGTATGACGAATACGTCATTGTAGGAACATTCGACACACCGATGTTTATTTCCATGACTCAGAAGGGCAGCACCACCATTGGCGACGGTGCGCTTGATACGTTTATGTATATTTCAGAGAGTAATTTTACACAGGAAGTATACACAGAGATATATATTAAATCGGACGAGCTGGCGGCTATGCAGAGCTATTCGGACGAGTATGAGCAGCTTCGTGATGAAATAACCGAAAAGCTTGAAGAGCTGGGACTGTCGCGCAGCAATATCCGCTATGATGAAGTGTTGGGCGAGGCTCTCGAAAAGCTCTCCGATGGTGAGAGGGAGCTTGCTGATGCAAAAGCTGAGGGCGAGCGGGAGCTTGCCGACGCAAAGGCAGAGATAGAGGACGCAGAGCAGCAGATAAAAGACGGCGAGAGAGAGCTTGCTGACGCAAAGGCAGAGCTTGATGACGGTGCTGTACAGCTTGCTGATGCAGAAAAGGAGCTTGCCGATGCCGCACAGGAAATCGCAGACGGTGAAAAGGAGCTTGCCGATGCAAAGCAGTTGCTTGATGATAGTAAAGCACAGCTCGACGAGGGTCAAGCTGAGATAGATCGCAGTAAAGCTGAGCTTGCCGATGGCAGGGCGCAGCTTGAAGCAGGCAGAGCAGAGCTTGAACAGGGGCTTGCTGAATACGAGGCAGGCTATGCTCAGTATGAGGCAGGAATGGCGGCGCTTCTCACGGGTGAGGAGCAGCTAAAACAGGCAATTTTGCTATACGGCGAGGATAATCCGCTTATAATTCAACAAAAAGTTGAGATAGAAACCAACCGATCGATCCTTGAACAGACAAAGCTACAGCTTGATGCGGCAAAAGCACAGCTTGACGCAGGTATGGCTGAGATTGAAGCAAATGAAGCGGTGCTCGCTGACGGTGAGGCACAGCTTGCCGAGGCTCAGCAGCAGATAGACGAGGGCTTGAAGCAGTACAACGAGGGTTTTGCCGAATACGAAGAAGGCTATCAGACCTTTATGCAGGGAAAGCAGGAGTACCTTGACGGTGTTGCGACACTGGAGGAAAAGCGCCTTGAATACGAGGACGGCGTAAAGCAGTACGAGGAAGGTCTTGCAGAGCTTGAAGATGCAAGGATAAAGCTTGCCGACGGCAAAAAGGAGTATGAGGAAGGCTTAGAAACCTTCAACACCGAGATCGCAGATGCCGAACAGGAGATAGCAGATGCGAAGCAGGAGATAGCTGACGCAGGCGATGCAAAGTGGTATGTGTTCAACCGTGACGACAATGCGGGCTACTCCGAGTATGCAAGCAATGCGGAACGTATAGATCAGATTGCTATGATATTCCCGATATTCTTCCTGCTGGTAGCGGCACTGGTGTGCCTTACTACTATGTCAAGAATGGTTGAGGAGAACAGAACGCACGTCGGAACGCTTAAAGCACTCGGCTACTCAAATAGCCGTATCATGGTGCATTATATGAGCTATGCGCTGGTAGCGGCAGTGCTTGGAAGCCTTATCGGTGCTTTCGGCGGAATGATGCTTTTCCCCAATGTCATCATCTACGCATATTCCATTATGTATATTATCACAGATGTATACTGTGTGTTTACTCTGGATAACATCATCATTTCCGCAGGCTCGATGATACTGGCTATTGCGTTGACGGTATTTTTTAGCTGCAAAAAGGTGCTGGCGGAAACTCCTGCGGCGCTCATGCGCCCGAAGGCTCCCAAAGCAGGCAAGCGGGTTCTGCTGGAGCGCATAGGCTTCATCTGGAACAGAATGGGCTTTTTCGCCAAGGTATCGGGACGAAATCTGTTCCGCTACAAGCGCAGAATGTTCATGACTGTTGTCGGAATTGCAGGCTGTACGGCGCTTATGATGGCGGGCTTTGGTCTGAAGGATTCGGTGTCTGACATCATTGACCTTCAGTATGGCGAGATATATCGGTACAGCGGATATATTGCGGTAGAGGACGACTTCTCTGCTGATGATCAGCAGGTGCTTTATGACGAGCTGCTGGAATATGAGCAGGAAACGGTTTATACACCTGCCCTTATCAAGCAGTACACGACTTCGTTTGACGGAACGAATGTACAGGCGTATGTAACGGTTGCAGAGGACAGCGCGATATTTGAGAGCATGATAGACTTTCATGAGCGCTCCACAAAGGAGAAGCTTTCGCTTTCCGATGGTGCGATAGTGACAGAAAAGCTTGCGACGCTGCTTGGAGCTAAGGAAGGCGACGAGATAGGCGTGAAGATAAACGACAAGGAAACACGCACGGTAAAAATAAGCGGAATCACCGAGCATTATGCAAGTCACTATCTCTACATGACAGAGGATATGTATAATGATCTGTTTGGCGAGCTGCCCGAGTATAACATAATTTATTTCAGCAACGGAATGTCGGACGATGAGGCGGTGGCAGAGGAATTTTCAAAGCGTATAATGAATTGTGACGGCGTTCTTAGCGTTATCCTCAACTCCAAATCGTCCAGCTCGTTCAGCGATATGCTGGGTATGATCGATATGGTGATCGTAGTGCTGATCGTGTCGGCAGGCGCATTGGCGTTTGTTGTGCTGTATAATCTCACAAATGTAAATATTACAGAGCGTATACGCGAGATAGCAACGCTCAAGGTGCTTGGCTTCTATGACAGCGAGGTTGCAACATATACGTTCCGCGAGAATATTATACTTTCCGTAATGGGAAGCGGTGTAGGTCTGCTGCTTGGAATAGTGCTTTTGCAGTTCGTTGTGCAGACAGCCGAGATAGATGAGGTAATGTTTGGCAGGAATATCCACCCGACGACGTTCATCTATTCATTTATAATAACAGTCATTTTCTCGCTTTTTGTAAACCTCATCATGACGAGGGTGCTGAAGAAGATAAGCATGGTAGAGTCGTTGAAATCAGTTGAGTAACACTTGACGAAATTCGTGGAATATGTTATTATAATATCAAAGAAAAAGCGGAAAGGCGGTCAGAGATGAAAGAAAGAATTCTTGAATCGGGCGAAGATTACCTGGAAACTATACTGGTATTACAGAATAGAAACGGTGAGGTACGTTCCATTGATATCGCGGCAGAGTTGGATTACTCCAAGCCCAGCGTCAGCGTTGCTATGAAGAATCTGCGTGAGCGCGAGTGTATTACGGTTGACAAGGGCGGATATATCACTCTTACCGAAAAGGGCAGGGCGATAGCCGAAAAGGTTTATGAGCGCCACGTGCTGTTTACAAACTGGCTTATTTCGCTTGGTGTATCAGAGGATATTGCATCAGAGGACGCCTGCCACATAGAGCATTGCTTAAGCTCGGAGAGCTTTGAAGCGATAAAGAAGTTTGTACAGAGCAATTCAAAATAAGATAAATGCCGTGCTGCGAAAGAGAGCCATTTAGGGCGGGTCTACTGATGCGGCGCGGCTCTTTTGTTACAACCGTAGAGGAGGGACGCTATGAGGATAGTATGTCTTATAGAAAATACAGCGGTAAATGAAAAGCTTTTCTATGAGGACGGAATGTCGCTTTTTGTGGAGTTTGGCGGAAAGAATTATCTTATCGATACGGGACTTACGGGCAAGGCTGTGGATAATGCAAAGCGTATGCGTCTGCCTATCGATCAGATCGACGCAGTAGTGCTTACTCACAATCACCATGCGCACATCGGCGGTATCGAAGCGGTTATGAGGCTAAACCCAAGTGCAAAGATATATCTTCGTGCAGGCGCGCAGAATGAGGTGTTCCGCAAGAATGGACTGTTCAAAGCCGCTGCCGGAATGGGTAAGGGCTTTTTTAAGAAATATGCGGACAATCTTGTGCTTTTCAACAGCTTTTCCGAAGTTGCCGAGGGCTTTTATCTTGCGTCGTGTGAGAAGTTCGACGAAAAGAGCATAAATCCCGATAACGGCTATCTTATTGCGGACGGCAAGAAAAGTATTCCCTTTGATCACAGCGATGAAAGCTTTGCTGTGATTTTCCCCAAAAAACGCAAGGCTGACGGACTGATACTGATAGGAGGCTGTTTCCATTGCGGCGCGGTGAATATGCTGGAAACAGTTAAGGAGCGTTGGCACGGTATTCCTATACTTGCGGTAATAGGCGGCTTTCATTTTACGGGAAGTAATCCCAAAACGCTTGGCTGTTCGGCGGATCATGTGACCGCACAGGCGAGAGGAATGAAGCTGAGCGGCGCGGAGAAGATATACGCCTGCCACTGCACAGGCTTCCGCGGATTTGATGTAATGGACGAAACGCTTGGAGATAGATTGATGTATCTCGGCGGTGGGGAGCAGTTGGATTTTTAAATTTTATATAACTAACGGCGGGATATCCCGCCGTTTTTCAATGTTGAATTGTTGAATATTTTCGTTCCGATTAAAGGCGAAAATTTACTTGCCCTTTATTACATTCTAAGCGCCTCGACAGGCTTCAGCGCTGCCGCCTTGTACGCAGGATATGCCCCGAACACCGCGCCTATCAGACCTGCCGCGGCTGAGGCGATAAGCAGGGCGCTCCAGTTGACTGAAAAAGGCACTGAAAGCACCGCGCAGCCTATGCCTGCAAGCAGCAGCCCTGCCGTTATTCCGACTATACTTCCCATAAGCGTCAAGAGAACGCTCTCTGTGAGAAATTCCATGCAGATATCCGAGTTTTTCGCACCTATCGACTTTTTTATGCCTATCTCATGTGTGCGTTCGTTTACGCTCATCATCATGGTGGTCATCACTGAAATTCCCGAAACCACGAGCGAGATACCTGCCACCAGCGAAAGCGAGGTGGTTACAATACCCATGATATCATCAAGCTGTTTTTTCTGCGAAAGAAGATTATTCACGATATATCCGTCAGTACAGCCGCTTGACGTATCAAGAGCAGCTTTGATGCTTTCCACTATCGTATCGGAGTCAGCCCCGTCCGATAGCTTTACAGCAAGCTTGTCGTAGGTGCTGCGTCCGCATAGCTGCTGCATGGTCGTAATAGGGATATACATAAAATTCGGCATGATATTTGACAGCGCTGATTGCAGTCCGCTTAAGCCTGTGCTTGCTATACCGATTATCTCAAATTCGTGATATCTGCCGCCGAGGAAGATGCTTATGCTTTTGCCGACGATGTTGCTTCTGCCGTATGTGGAGAGCGCAAAAGCCTCGTCGATGACGCACACCTTTGCATAGGAGGCGGTGTCGGCAGCAGTAACCAGCCGCCCGTGCTTTGCATTAAGAGAAATAAGCTTGTCGGCAGACTTATCAACTCCCCACACATACGTGTCCAGCCGTCTGCCTATCATCTTTGCCTCGGTGACCGAAGCCATCAGCGGCATTACGTCAGCCACTCCGTCAACACGGCGGACAACGGAAATGCTGCTGTCTGTAAGCGCCGCGCTTATGCTTTTGCCTGAGGCTTGCGCGAGCAGCGTATCAACTCCCATGGATATCAGCGTGGAGCTTACCTGCTGTGTTCCAACTGAGCCTACCGTTGAAATCACAACTACCGAAAAAACGCCTATTGCGATACCTGCCATGGTGAGGAGCGTGCGCGCGCGGCAGCGCAGGATATTTTTTATCGAACCTATCAGCCTCATTTTTACTCCAATCTGATATAGCTGTTTTCGGAGATGCTTTCGGGGGACGTGAATACAAGCTCGTCGGCGGTCACTCCCTTGATTATTTCAGCGCCGTCGGAAAACTCTGCACCTGTGAATATTTTTCGCTTTATGGCTTTGCCGTTTTCGTAGACGTACACATATTCGCCGCCGATATCCTGACCGATAGCATCGTATGAGAGCACACAGATGTTCTTGGGCTGAGTGAGAGTAAAGCAAACGTCGGCAGTAAGACCTGACTTCATGCGCTGATCGAATGTATCGGGGGATATCGTGATATCTATGACTGTTTCAAGCACCGAGCCGCTGTATTGGCTGCGAGCAGCACCCGCGATCGCTGATACTGTTCCTGTGAAGCTCTCATCGGGATAAGCGGCAAGAGTGAAGCTTACCGTCTGACCGATACTGATATCAGAGATGTACAGCTCGCTTACGGGGGCGGTCAATACCAGTGTGTCGTCGCCTGCCACGGAACAAATGCTGTTTCCTGCCTGTATGGTTGCGCCGCTTCCTGCCACAGATACTATTCTTCCCGAGTGGTCAGAGGTTATCTCATCGGGAATAAGACTTGCGGCGGTGGAGAGGCTTGCGGCAGGTATGGCAATAGCGCTGAGCTGTCCCATGCTTTCGATCAGTGATCTGGTAGCTTTTTTATCTATGGTTGCAATGACATCTCCTGCTTCAACGCTGTCACCCTCTGCGACGTGATATTGCTGTATTACCAGCGGCAGAGAAGAGGTGATGTCGGCTTGGCTGACATAAGTGAGCATACCGCTGCTTTGGAGCGTTTTGGCGTAGCTGACAGTTTTGGGAGAAGTAACAGAGGATACAGGTACAGCATTTACAGCGGCATCGGGAACGGCACATATTCCGACCGATAGTGCGGCAAAACCTAACAGTACCGCGGCTGCTTTTTTCATAATATCAGATCCTTTCGCGAAAATTACTGTAATAGTTTGGTGATATTGCGGCGAATTATTCCTTTGCGGCGGCAATATCTTTTCATGAGTATGATGTATTGCTCATTTGTCATAATTGTGCAATATTCCCTAAAACCGCATTGTTTTTTTGGCGGTTGAAAGGTTGACATTACATGAGTTTAGTAATACAATTATAATGTGTACTTATGCGACAGGCACTATTATATAAGAAACAACGTGCCGAAGCCGGTACATTTGAGAAAGGAAGAAGTTTATGATATGTAAAATGTGTAATTCGGAAAATTCCGAAACTTCAAAATTCTGCGCAGCTTGCGGCGCGAAGCTTGAAGCAGCGGCACCTGTCACGGAAGCGGTTCCCATGTTCTGTTCCGGCTGTGGCAGTGCTCTTGAGGCGAATACAAAATTCTGTGCGACCTGCGGCATGGCTGTAGGCGCTGCCGCAGCAGCGGCAGCGTCCGTTCCTGTTATGGCTGCGGCTGCTGTAAGTGAGAGCCCTGCGCCCGCTGGCGAGGCGGCTGCTCCTGCGGCAGTTCCTATGCCTGCAAACGATACTCCTGCTCCCTCTGCGGTTCCTGTTCCTGTAAACGACACTGCTTCTGAGAGCGGCTTCGGCAATATGGTTGCTGCACAGACAGCAGCTCCTGCCGAGTTTGGTGCGGGCGCTGCCGATGTCAAGCCTGATTTTGGCAGAGTGAGCAGCGAAGGTCCCTCTGAGCTTCCTGCTTTTGCGGCGAGCGATGCTTCCGCAGTAGTAGCAAAGCCTGTTAAAAAGAGCGGCAAGAAGGCGCTTAAGATCGTTCTTATCTCGCTTGCTGCACTGCTTGTTGTTGCAGGTATCGTGTTCGGGCTGTTCTTCAGAGAGTATTTCCACCCTCTGTTCATGGGCAATCAGGGCTATGCTGCAAAGATAGAGCGCAGCAGGACCAACGCGGTAATGGAGAGCGAAGCGGTAGATTCCGTTACTAAAAAGTCAGATGTTCTGGTTGATACTATTGTAAAGAATATGCTGGTCAGCAGCAACATTGGCGATACCTCCGCTGAATTTGCGTCTGCTTTGGAAGCAGGAGAGATCAGCGAAATGGTAAGCACCTACTATGAGGCTTTCATGGAGGCTTACGGTGTTAATGCTGTTACAGTAAAGCTCGACGCTGATATTGATCTTTCCGATGCGGCGCTTTCCGCGCTTGAGCTTGACGATGCTGAAACACCGGATATCATTGATTATATCAATGCTTCTGAGCTTACCATGTCCTATGCGACAGCCGAGGACGCTGTTGGTATGTTTGTTGAAGTAAAGGACGGCAACGGCTTTGCTGTCAATGCACAGGACATCGTTTATGCAGATGGCAATGCGGCTCTTATGTTCCCCTTCGGCAGCGACAAGTGCATCATGATGAAGGTCGATACTGCTACAGGTACAGTTACAGAGAGCGAAGAGATCGACATCGATATCGATCCTGCTGAGGTAGAGCGTCTTACACAGGGTATTGTTGATATATATCTCAAGTATTATGAGAAGTCTGATACCACCATCGAGAACGGTGAGATCTACATGGGCGGTACTTCCGAGAATGCTACATTAAAGGCTTCCGGCAGACTTATTACCGTAAACATGAGCAAAGCAATACTTGGCGAGATGGCAGCAGAGATGCTTACATATATTGCTGAGGATCAGTATTTCACAGATAAGATGATCGAAATGGCAGAGGAAACAGGCATAGAGCTTTCCGCTGTTGATTATAAGAATGCTCTTATTGATGCTGCCGATGAGATCAAGTACAGCGTACCCTTCAGCCTTACTGTCAAGACACTGGTTGACTTTAACGGTAATGTGCTGGGCGGCGTATATAATGTGTCTATCCCCGATGAGGGCAGTGTTGGTGTAAAGTACATCATGAACGGCGATGACTGCGGCTTTGCTGTCACTGCAATGGGTATGGAGATCTGCAGCATTACAGTTGATGCGAAGAACGACACTGACGGTACTATCAGACTTGAGTCGGGCGTTCTTGCTATGGGCATGAGCGCATCGGGCATGACAGGTGCTACAGGAATCAACATTGACTACACAGGTGTTAAGAACGAGAAGTTCTTCAATACTGAATATCTCGTAGGTACATATGACATCTATCTTGCTGCTACGGCTGCAAGCGGCCCCGAGAACAGTGCCTTCAGGATCAGGATCGAGGATAAAATAGAGGGCGATACACTTATCAACTATTTCAAGGCAGAGATGTCTGAGTATGGCAGCATAGCACTCACTCTTACCTCTACCGCATACAATGATACAGAGCTGCTGACTGTTCCTTCCGATGTGTACGACTGCGGTGATCCCAATGCTATGACAGAGGAGCAGATCAGAGCAGCAGGCGAGTATATGCTTGAAATGATCAACGAAATGATCGTTGTATGCGAAGGCAGCGATTCCATGCTGGCACAGGCTTTGGCGTCTGAGGTGCTTGGAGAGCTTGTTGTAAGTCTGGAAGAATCGCTCACTCCTATGGCTGATTACAGCGATATTCAGGAGCTTGGCGGCGACGCATACAACCTCATGTTTGAGATCATGGATAAGTATGAGGAAGGTGAACAGTATATCTCCGATGACCTCGCTGACGAGATGGGCGAGCTTTACATGGGGCTTGAAGCGCTGTATGATGATCTGTATTATACCGATTCGATGACTCTTTCCGATTATGAGTTGTATCAGAACCGCTACGAGGGCTACAGAATCACCTGGAACGGTCTTGAAAGAAAGGCTGACAAGGAGATCGAGGAAGGCAAAAACAATACTTCTCAGGTCGGTGCTACAGATGTTGCTCTGGTAGGTACATGGCATTTTTACGAATGTGATATGTATGGCTTTACATACACTGCGGAGGAGCTTGAGATCGAATACACCATTGAGCTTAACGCAGACGGCTCTATGAAGATGACCTATATTGATGAGTCCACTACAGGAACATGGAGGGTAGAGGGCGACAAGCTGACGATCACAGAAATAACCGAGTACGGCGAGTACGTGAACGAGTTTACAATCGACGGCAACACGATTGTTCTTCAGGATCTGAGCGTTATTATGAGATTCAAGAGATAATCATAAACCAATCCCCTTGCCAATGCAAGGGGATTTTTTTGTTTTAAGCAAAAATTCTATTGATTTTCTAAAAAATGTTTGATATAATTATTTTATAAGAACCTCATGCCGTTTTCCAAATCAAAGATTTGGACGGCATTGAGAACCTTGAAAAATATGTTCACCGCTGTCGCGGCGGTCTGCTTGCGCAGACTTTTGAGAACTTCGTTCTCAAAACATATATTATAAGAACCTCATGCCGTTCTCCAAATCGAAGATTTGGACGGCATTGAGAACCTTGAAAAATATGTTTGTTGCTTCGCAACTGACAGCCTCGCTGACTTATGGCAACAAGTTGCCATAACATATATTATGGGATCGTGAAAACGTTTTTATGAGCATGGGTAATCCATGCTGTCGGATCTATCTCAATTACGAAAGGAAGTATTGTATTATGTTACCAAAGATAGGTATTCGTCCCGTCATCGACGGAAGACAGTTCAGCATTCGCGAGGGTCTGGAAGAGCAGACCATGAACATGGCTAAGGCTGCTGCGGAGCTTATCTCCTCCAAGGTGCGCCATGCAAGCGGTGAGCCTGTTGAGTGCGTTATCGCAGACTCCACCATCGGCGGAATAGCTGAAAGCGCTGCTTGTGCAGATAAGTTTGCGACAGAAAACGTTGTTGCAACTCTCACTGTAACACCCTGCTGGTGCTATGTTACACAGGTAATCGACGAGAACCCCAACACCATCAAGGGTATTTGGGGCTTTAACGGCACAGAGCGTCCCGGTGCCGTATTCCTCGCAGCGGCAAACTCAGCTTACGCTCAGATAGGTATGCCTTGCTTCTCTATCTATGGTCACGATGTAAAGGACGCTACCGACAAGGAGATCCCCGCAGACGTTGAGGAGAAGATACTCCGCTTTGCGCGCTGTGCAGTAGCTGTCGGCGCTATGAAGAACAAGAGCTATGTAAACATCGGTGCGGTATCTATGGGTATTGCAGGCTCGTACTGCAATGAGGATTTCTTCCGCAGCTACCTCGGAATCCACCCCGAGTGGGTAGATATGTCGGAGATAATCCGCCGCGAGAAGCTTGGTATCTATGATGAGGCTGAGTACAAGAAGGCTCTTGCTTGGATAAAGGAAAAGTGCCCCGAGGGCGTTGACATCAACCCCACTCCCGGCATGACATATATGCGCCCTGTTCTTTCCGCAAAGGAAAAGGAGGAGAACTGGGAGTTCATCGCAAAGATGACCTGCATTATCAAGGATATCCTGCACGGCAATGAAAAGCTTGCTGAAATGGGCTGGCTGGAAGAGGCTAAGGGCAGAAATGCTATCTGCGGCGGCTTCCAGGGTCAGAGAAACTGGACAGACTTTATGCCCAACGCTGACTTTACAGAAGCTATCCTTAACTCCACCTTTGACTGGAACGGCGCTCGTGAGCCTATTCCTTTTGCAACCGAAAACGACGGTCTTAACGGCGTAACCCTGCTGCTTTTGCACCAACTGACAGGCAAGGCTGCTGTATTTGCCGACGTTCGTACATACTGGTCGCCTGATGCGGTAGAGCGCGTTACAGGCTGGAAGCCTGACGGCAAGGCTGCAAACGGCTTTATCCACCTTATCAACAGTGGTGCTGCTGCACTTGACGGCACAGGCGCGGTAAAGGACGAGAACGGCGAGAGCGTTATGAAGTCTTGGTGGGACATGACCGACAAGGATATCGACGCTTGCCTCAAGGCTACAACATGGCCCTGCGCAAACCTCGGCTACTTCCGTGGCGGCGGCTTCTCCTCCAGCTTCTCCACACAGGGAATCATGCCCTGTACATTCGCAAGAGTTAATCTTGTAAAGGGACTTGGTCCGACTATCCAGATCATCGAGGGCTACACAGTGGAGCTTCCCGCAGATGTAAACAAGACTCTGCTTGACAGAACAGATCCCACATGGCCCAGCACATGGTTTGCTCCCATCTGCACAGAGGGCGCAACAGGCGACGTTTACAGCGTAATGGCTAACTGGGGCGCTAACCACGGCGCATTCGTATACGGTCACATCGGTGAGGATCTCATCACTCTCGCAAGTATGCTGAGGATCCCCGTATCGCTGCACAATATTGCAGACGAGCGTCTGTTCAGACCCCACGCTTGGAGCTGCTTCGGCACAAAGGACTACGAGGGCGCGGATTACAGAGCCTGCGCAACTTACGGCAGCCTTTATTGATAATCGTTTTTCTGCATAAAGTAACTCCCCCGATCATATCGGGGGAGTTACCGGTTATTGGTGTTTATTTAATTATGGAATCAAGCCATGCGATAGCTTCAGCTTCAGTCTTGAAGTGACCTTCCTGAATTGCTGCATGGGATTGTTTCTGATGTGATTTTGCCTGAGCGTCGGTGAATATCGAGCTGCCTACAATGAACGCCATAGCCTTGCAGTTAGCGGTTTCAAGCGCTTTGTGCAGATTCACAAGCTCTGCGCTTATATCAGGTGTAACAGGCGACATCTTGCTGATGTCGGAAATATATCCCCAGCCTGTCGCTTTCCATGAAGCAGAAGCTGTTGTCAGGGTTTTTGTCAGCCACTTGATTTCTTCCAATGTAGTTGATCCGACAGCTCCCGATTTCACCATCTTTTTGCCTGCGATAGTTTCGACTGTCTGTGCACCGTGTTTCCAATTCATAAGACCACTCCTTTTCTTGATATGGGTTTTGCTGGTGTTTATATTATATCATACTTTATTAAATTGCACAATAATTTTTGTGAAAATTGCAATAGTTTTATGTTTTGCACAAAAATATTTGTGAAAAAATACCAACAAAAGAAAGCGCGGAGCTGTTATGCTCCGCGCTTTGAGGATTTTCTTTGAAGCTTTGAATTTACTTTCTCTTCTTTGAAAGAACAGCAGCACCTAATCCTGTAATGGATATGGCGGCAAGTGCGGCTATGCCACCCATGCCTGTATCAGGGCTGGTCTTGTCTGCGCTGCCAGCGTCAACGTTAGTGTCAACAACGGGCTCGTCCGCAACGGGTTCATCGACAACAGGTTCGTCTGCGACAGGTTCATCAACGATGGGCTCGTTGGTGACGGGTTCATCAGTAATGGAATCGAGATCAATGTTTGCGTCGCTATTATCTTCTTTGGTTTCTTCGGTGGGTGCTTTCGTGTCAACGACAGTATCGTTGGAAGTTTTGTAATCGTTGAGGTAGTTGTCAAAGGTATTGACAGTGTTCCATGATGTGCTATCGCCCACCGCTATTTTATTTCCATCGGACAGAATGGCTTCACACTGGAATAATACATTATTGGTGTTAGCAAGTTTTGAAACGTATTCTGAACTGTTGTCAAAGCAAATTACGATACCTACATCATTTTCGGTGATATAATAGTAAGCTCCAAGTGGTATATTTGTGCTTTCGTCCCAATTGTAAGTGCCATCAGAGCCTATTTCAGCTACAGCAACATTGGGCAATGCACTGAGATCTTCGCCCGAGCAGCAAATTATGTATTTTCCGTCAATTGAAATATTTGTGATAACGTCAGTAATATCGCAAGATTGTTCAGTGGCATATGCTAATGCGTTGGATAAGCAAATGTCTAAACCATAGTTTTTAATATATAGCAGACATTGTTCTGATCCATCTTGCGCTATATATGCAAATACATATGGGTCATAAGTGTAAAGCGCCGAAGCAGTAACAGGTAACACGAAAATCATTGCAAGTGAAAGTAATATTGCAATGATTTTTTTCTTTGTTTTCATAATTTTTAATCCTCCAACAATATTTTATCTAGCATTCAATCGAATGCACGATTACATTATAGCATTCAAATGAATGCTTGCCAAGAGTAAAATAAAAAAACTGTGATACAATTGTAAAAATCAAACAAATTCACAGGAGGATTGTATGAAAAAATACCAAAGACTTCAGGATTTGAGAGAGGACAGAGATTTAAAACAGGAAGATATCGCAAAGGTGCTTGGTATTACTCGACAGCAGTATCAGTTGTATGAGAGCGGCAAAAGAGAGATCAGGTTTTTTCAGGTGATAGAGCTTGCAAAATTTTATAACGTTCCGATCGACTACATCGCAGAACTGACCAATGAGCCTGTTCCGTACTCGCGACCGAATGCCGCAAAGAAAAAACACATTGGATAAAGCTAAGCTCGGGTTGTTTGATATGCAGAATAAAAAATTAAGCTCCTGCCATTCGTGCAGGAGCTTTTTGAACGGAAAAAAGAGGCTGTATCACGATCATCTTAAAGATTTTCGTCATACAGCCTCTCTTAAATAAAGAAAGGTCACTGTGATCTTTTTTTATATACGCCGAATAAATGAAACGCTACAAATCAGCAGGTTTACCCAATCGGAGCGGTGAAACCGTAACGGTATCCCGCGAGGCTACTGCGCCGCATCGTGCTAGAGACCAATTTTTCTGCGTTTGATCTATCAGCTCTTAAAGAGTGACGCCCTTACACCAAATCATTGCCGCTTTTCTGCTTTTCCGCCCATGCGCCGTCCTTTTCTTGCGGGACTTTGCAATAAAGGTTGTGATAGCTGAAAATCATAAAGATTTTCGGCGCTTTAAGGATCTGCATACTTTGCCGCAGCTTTTCGGATCGGGGCAAAGCTTTGGACTTGCCGTGCCGCATAATAAACAGCGACATTCCCGATAATGCGCGGATCATATAGCTTTACAGCTTATCCGTCTTTATTTTAACTTATTTTAAGTCGCTTGTCAAGGGCTTTCCCGAAATTTAAGAAATATTTGGGTATTTGCTTAGTTTTTATTAGTAATAATGGTTATTATGCCGAATTGACTTAACCTCAGCGCTGTGATACAATTATTATATCAGTATTACGGAGGACGAAAAAATGATATTATCCGACAAGACGTTAATGAAAATGATAGAGGAGGGAACGCTTGGCGCGGCTCCCATAACTCCCGAGCAGATACAGCCTGCAAGCATAGATATCCGCCTTGGTGACACATTCAGCATAGTAGAGGACACAAGCAGCGGTATAATTTCGCTCGACAGTGAGATCAGATACAAGACTATCAAGACCGACAAATATCTGTTGCTCCCCGGGCAGTTCGTGCTGGCAACTACTATGGAGTATTTCAGTCTGCCCGATGACCTTACGGCTTTTGTCGAGGGCAGAAGCTCACTCGGCAGAATGGGACTTTTTATTCAGAATGCAGGCTGGGTAGACCCAGGTTTCAAGGGCGAGATAACGCTGGAGCTGTTCAATGCAAACCGCTGTGCTATTGAGCTTAAAGCGGGCAGGAGAGTAGGACAGCTTGTGTTTGCGAAGCTTGATGATCATGCGCTTAATCCCTACAACGGCAAGTATCAGGGACAGCGGGGCGCGACAGGCTCAAGAGTATTTATGGACGGTGATAAATGATGAAGAAATTTGATGAAAGCTACACACTGCTTGCTGATATGAGAAATGATGAGTATTTCCCCGAGTTCCTTGTGGATAAGGTGGAGGCGCTTATCAGAGAGGTTATAACGCTTTTGGAGAGCGGAGAAAATGACCTTGATGCAGTACAGGCGGCGCTTGACAAGATGACGCTTGCTATCAACAATCTGCAGGAGGAGTTTGAAGAAAACGACAGCGAGATCGAAACGGCGGCTAGGGACAGCATAGGCGAAACGGTTGAGTATGTGCTGAAATGGTTCGATGTTGATATAGATATTGAGACCGCTATCGGGGAGAGGGATTGGTAAAGCTGTTCAAACAGCGTCAGGTATAAGAAAACAGGTAAAAGGAGAAAATAAAATGTATATTGAAAAATACTGGGGCGATTACATCGGCGGCAGCGATGACAGCATGACTTTGATGGAATACCTTGCGGCAAAGCCGTTGGAGCTGACCATTGGAGAAATATTTTCCGATATCGGATTTAGCGGCAATGCGCAGACAGAGTCGCTTGCTGTGGAGATAGACGGCTTTGAGGTAGAATTTCAATCTGCTGTCAGCGTTATAGCAGACCTTGCGGCGCTGCTGCTCGAATGTAAGGTGAATGGCGGCGTTGATCTCAGCGAACTGTGGGAGGAGCTGGAGGGAACGCTCACGCTGACCGCGACCTCGGCAGAGCATGATATCATAAATGCGGCGCTTAAAGGTTTCGCAAAGTCGCCTATGGACTATGATATCAGCGAGATGATGGACGAGGAAGAATTGCAGGAAATGGCGGAGCAGTGCAGCAAGCTAAGACATGAGCTGTATGAATAATTAAAATTCCTGAGAGCGTTCATCTCAGGCATTTTTCTACATATTGAACAGTTGTCCCAATATCTCCATAAAACAGTACCAGAACGATATCTGCTCTATATCCTCTGAGGCGACTATATCGGAGCGAAAAACCTCTATTCCGTCAGCCATGACAAGATATTCGCCGAGAAAATCGCCCTTGTCTACGGGGGCTTCAACATCTTCAACAAAGGTGTATTCATACTCGACAAGTGCAGCAGAGCCTTTTTTAATTATGCATTGGCTGCCGTTCTCCTCGACGATGGGCTGAACAGTGCTTTGAGTTCCGCGGAGCACCTGAATAGGCAGCAGCTCGCTGTTGTCAACCTCGGGCTCAAACTTCTGAAAGCTCTCGAAGCCGTAGTCGAGCAGCGCTTCGGCGCTTTCAAAGCGCGAGTCGTCGTCCTCGCAGCCCAGCACCACCGCGATAAGCCGCATATCTCCGCGCTCGGCGCATACGGAAAGGCAGCAGCCTGCGTTGTCCGTAGTGCCTGTTTTGCCGCCGAGTATTCCGTCATAATAGCGTATCATCTTGTTGGTATTGACAAGCTGAGTTTCTCCGTTTCGCAGGTAGTCTAGCCAAGTCAGAAACCAGCCGCGGTATACCTCGTGCTGCATAAGCTCGGCGGTGACGACCGCGATATCTCGTGCGGTAGAATAATGTCCGCTGTCATCATAGCCTACGCAGTTCGTGTAGTGGGTATTTGTCATTCCAAGCTCTTTGGCACGCTTGTTCATCTGTTTTACGAATTGAGCCTCGCTGCCTGCGGTGTGCTCAGCGAGCGCTACACAAGCGTCATTTGCCGAGGCTACGATCACTGCCTCGATAAGCTCAGCCACGGTCATTTCCTCTCCGACAGAAAGCCATATCGTGGAGCCGTCCGCGTCCTGCACAGCGGCAGAGGCTTTTACGCGCTCCTCCAATGTCAGCGAGCCGTCCTCTATTGCTTCTGCCCAGAGCAGCAGCGACATTATCTTTGTGACAGACGCCATCGGCAGCTTTTCGTCAGCATTTGACGAGGACAGCACCTGCATTGTATCGGCTTCTATCAATATTTCGGCTTTGGCACCGCTCTCGGCACGCGCGGCAGGGTAGAGCGGTGCAAGCGCGAGCATAAGCAGCATAGTCAGTAAAAAGCAAATTATTTTTTTCATGTACGACCCTCCATATTCTAATTTAATATATGGAGAGTGCGGCGAATTATTACCCGACTCACACAAAATGCGGTTGCAAACAGAGGTATTTTATGGTAAAATTGATTTGTAATAAATCGAAACGGTGGTGTGGCTTTTGATAATAACAGCGAAAAATATTGACAGTGTATTCGACAAGCCGCGTTATATCGTTATCCCCAGAGCCAGCATTTTTCAGACCTTTCTGCTGCATACGCTACTGCTAAATATCGCCTGTGTGCTGATGTACGGAGCGTGGCTGTATGTCGGAATTCCAATACTTCTTGTGGAAATACTGCTGCATATATTTTTGCTTCGCAGGGTATGGCTGAAGGTGGGGTATTCGGGTAAGGTGTTTATGGTGGTGCTTGGGTTTAATATTGTAATAAATCTGCTTATTGCAATACCCGAAAGGCAGTTTATAGCCGATCTTATAATCACATGGTTCAGAGCGTGAGAGGAGTTTATATGAACGACGCATTTTTGAGCGAGCTTAATATTGAAATGCTTATCCGTATCAAGGAAAACTCGTGGAACGGCAGGAATTATATCAACCTCAGCGAGATGCTGACCACCGATACCGAAGTAATAAACTACCGCCTTGATGCGCTTGGTGATCTTTTGGATAACAGGGAGCTTTATGATGCAGTAAAGGACATAATTCCCGAGATAATGAGCTATCAGGAGCTTCGCACCTCGGGCGGACTGAACTCGGATATTGATAACCTCTATGCGGTAAAGGAGCTTCAAAGCTACATAAAGCTTACCGATTATTTGCATGAGCTTTTCGATAAATATCAGCCGAAGTCAGAGCTTTTTCTCGGCTTAAAGTCCGATATAGACGAGATATTTCAAAGCGAGGAATACAAGCGCATAAAGGAGTGTGCGCCCCATAACCTCGACCTTATCAGCGGTATGCAGAGCGTGACTATCGGGGTAAATCTTGATTCAAGTCTGCGCCCTATCGAGGCGGGTCTTGTATCGGTGAATACAGAAAAGTATGTATCGGGCAGTATCCTTGACAAGCTTATGCGCGCCGATTTTTCGCAAAGCCCGTATCAGTGCAGTGCGCCGCTCGCGGTTCCCGGACGTATGCTTTCGAAGGAGGAGCGTCAGAATTTTGAGGGAATCTTCAATAACGCGCTTTTCAAAGTGCTGAGCACATCGCTGAAGTCATGGAAAGCGGCGGTAAAGGCTTACACAAGCGCTAAGATAGGCTCGCTTATGCGATACTACACCGACCTGCGCTTTCTGACCGCGGCGGCGCAATTCTTTTTCAGCCTTATTGATATGCGTTATCCCGTATGCAGACCGCAGGTGTTTGCGATGGAGGAAAAACGCTGCAAGTTGAAAGGAATATATTCTCCGCAGATCGTTCTCGGCGGCACGCACATGGTGGGGAATGATATTGATTTTGACGAAAACGGTATGATATACATTTTAAGCGGCGCGAACAACGGCGGAAAAACGGTATATGAAAAGTCTGTCGCAGTATGTCAGGCGTTGTTGCAGCTTGGGCTTTATGTACCTGCCGAGCACGCAGAGCTCAGTCCATGCTCACAGCTTTTGCTGAATTTTTCGTCTTATGACAAGAACTCCTCGCTGAGCCGCTTCACAGAGGAGTGTGAGAAGATAAGCGGAATAATGAGTCTTTGCGATGAGTATTCTATGCTTATATTCGACGAGGCTTTTTCGGGAACAAGCTCGACTGAGGCTGCTGCGGTAGCTTCCGAAGTCATCAAGGCGATGAGCGCCAAGGGCTGCCGTGCTATATTTGTTACGCATATACATGAGCTTGTAAAGCTGACCGAGGAGATAAATGCTGCCGACTACTGTGTATCGAAGCTTGACAATCTTACCGTTGCAGTTGAGGAAGAGAGCGGTAAGCGGCTTTATAAGGTAAAACGCGAACGTTCCGACGGAATCAGCAGAGCCTCAGATGTTGCGAGGAAATATGGGCTTAGCTTTGAGGAGCTTATGGAGATGAGGGGATAAGTCTATGTATTACAGACACTTATCGGGCAAAGTATTCAAAAGCGATGGTTGTACAAGTGCAAAGCGGAAATATTTTGTTTTTACAGAGGGCAAAGAGTCAACTCCGACAAACGAAGAAAGAAAGCAACTGCTCACATTGTTTTCGGCAAGGAAAGCAAAAAACACAGGCTACGCATTTATAGTTGCAGGCTTTGTGTGCATAATGATAGTCATGTCAACTGTAATTGCAACGGCTGTGCGTGGAGAAAACGCGTCGCTTGCGGCTTTGATCGCGTTGCCCATTATGATACCTGCGGTGTGCTTTATCGGCTATGGCGTATACAGCGCGGTAAACGCTCCGAATCGCGAAAATACTGTGCTAAGAATATTTGAATTTGAAGTGCGGCGCGCACATATAATAGGACGTGGACGAGGCGCAACAGCAAGGACAGCGTATGACCTTGATGAGATACCTGAAGCTACTGCGGTAGGCTGTGTAGTATCTCCTGCTTGCGGTCTGATATTGGAGCTTGGCGGAAATCTCATTGAGCTTTGCAGCGAAGAAAGCGTAGCGGCAGCTCGCGGCGGTGTTAAGGCAGGCGACAAGGTGCGATTGGCTGTACTTGATAATGGCAAGAAAATATTTGTTGCGGTATATTGATAAGGAGGAACAACTATGGAATTCTGGGACAAGGTAGCAGGAGTTTATGATATTACGCAGGCTATAAACGGCAAGGTGTATAAGGAGATGCTTGCGCTTGTGGAGCAGCTTATTCCCGAGGGCGCACTGGTGCTCGATACGGCGGCGGGAACAGGTCAGCTTTCTTTTGCAGCGGCAAAAAAGGCGCAGCAGGTGGTTTGTACAGACCTTTCACTGCCGATGCTGGACAAGGCGAGGGCTAAGGCAAAATCGCAGGGCGTTGAGAATATCAGCTTCGAGGCTCGCAATATCTTTGATCTCGCTGACGAAAACGAGACCTATGATGTCGTAATGGCAGGAAACGTGCTTCATCTGCTGGAAAACCCCAAGGGCGCAGTAAAAGAGCTTTGCAGAGTGACCAAAAAGGGTGGGCTGCTGATACTTCCCACCTATGTAAACAGCGGCAAGCCTGTGCTTGTTGAGCTTTACAAAAAGGTTGGTTTCAGCCCAGCCAAGGATTACACTGCTGTGAGCTATAAAGAGATGCTTCGCGAGTGCGGCTGCGGCGAGGTGAGAGCTAAGCTTATCCGCGGACGAGTTCCTTGCTGCTTTGCGGTGATAAAGAAAGGCTAAATTAAAAAGCCCTTGCTAAATGATATACACCCCAAAAGTTAGACGCTTTTGGAAGTGCATATCAATTCAGCAAGGGCTTCGTGCTATCACATATTAAAATCTGTGTCCGCACTTTGAGCAGAATGCGACATCAGGCTTCAGAACAGCCTCGCAGTCGGGGCATATCTTTTCTGTTGCAGGCTTTTCGTATTTTTCGCCGCATTTTGAGCAGAATACATCACCTTCAGCAAGCTCTGTGCCGCAGCCTGCGCATATTATTGCTTCCTTTTCAGGTTCGTCGTTCTTAGTTTCAAGCTCTACCTTTGCACCGCACTTGTCACAGAAATGTGCTGTCACAGGCAGGCTGTTGCCGCACTTAGCACAGGAAATAGTAGGCAGCGCGAACATATCCGCTCCGCAGTGGCTGCAGTATCTGATACCGTGGGGTACTTTGCCGCCGCACTTGTTGCAGGTAGCGCTGAGAGGAGCGCCGCAAGTTCCGCAGAAAGCAAGACCAATGGGGTTCTCCGCCTTACATTTGGGGCATACACACATTCCCGCCGAGGGATTTGTGAAGTCTGTGCCGAGATAAAGGTCCTGACCGCCTGAAGCTATGTAACGCTCTATATGTTCAAAAATACGAGTGGGGAGCTGTTTTTGCTTGACAGTGCCAACGATAGCGGTGACTGCAAGCGGTGCGAATACAAACCAGCCAAGCGTTGCTGCACCGATCTTATCTGTCCATTGACCGTTGCCTATGTTTACGAGAATGCCTGTACCGATGTCTGATATCTGTACCTCAATAGCGCTTGCTGTACCGGAGATATTGCGCCAGCCGTCATCAGATTTTGCCTGAACCACATATCCCTGACCGGCTCTGCCACCCTGTACTGTCAGCGACATATTATGTAAAAAGTTCTGAACGCTTCTGCCAAGACCGTCTATTGTGACACTGCCTACTTTAGTGAAAACACGCGATTCAGCCATAATGATAACCTCCTTGGTGCTGAATTTTCGTAATTTGGTAATATTATAATAGCATTTATTGCTAAATTTGTCAATAGTCGCATCAAAAGAAAGATAAATATATGAAAATTGCACAAGGATTTCGGGCATTTTTATAAACGCGCGATGGTCTGTTGTAACGAAAAAATTATCGCCCCTATTCTCATAGGGGCGAAGAGACCGTCGAAAAAGTCCCGTTGGGACTTTTCCGCCGAAACATCCGCACTGCCCG
>CAYSYF010000042.1:0-22709 GCA_964435155.1 uncultured Ruminococcus sp.
GCCGTCCTCTCCGCCGTTCACTGAAAACAGCGCAATTGCACCAGCAATTGGTATATGCTGTTTTCAATATACCAGGAGTGCAAACGCGCAGCGTTTGAGTGCCGTCAGGCACGGACGGCGGCAGCCGTCCTCTCCGCCGTTCACTGAAAACAGCGCAATTGCACCAGCAATTGGTATATGCTGTTTTCAATATACCAGGAGTGCAAACGCGCAGCGTTTGAGTGCCGTCAGGCACGGACGGCGGCAGCCGTCCTCTCCGCCGTTCACTGAAAACAGCGCAATTGCATCAGCAATTGGTATAAGCTGTTTTCAGTATAACATAATACAGCCCAAAAGTCAAATTGCCTTTAAAAGCGATATAACTATATTTAATTCATCTCGGGCTGTTTGTTATAATTCGCTGCGCCAACCGCCGCCTGCTTTTTCAGACCACGCGCACCTTAAGGCTGCACAGGAAAGCAGCCCGCCAGTCTTTCGGGAGAAAGCTCCTCAATATCCCACACCGCGTCGTACAGCAGAGCGAGGTTGTCCTCTGAATACTCCACCTGCTTTGAATACAACTTCAGGTTCAATATTCTGTCCCACTCGGAAAGCTGACCCTTTTCAAGCCATGTAAGGCAGTCCATCATAAGCACCGACAGTACAGCCGCATTCATGAGCCCTATACGGCTTACTACCTCACCCTCGAATACGCCGTTCAGGAAATAGCGATAGCAGAAATACACCGCGATGTGCTCATAGCGCCACATATCCTTGCTGTACTGCCCGCAGAAGCGCGGCAGAGCTTCGATCATATCATCGCAGCGCAATGTAAGCTGACGAAGCCGCTCGTCCCACTCTGCGCTTATACTTTCCATCTTCGCATATAATGCCAGAAGTGACCTTACGGTACTGTCGCTGCCGTCAGCGGCGCTGATAAGCTCTGCTTTTGGCAGCTCTCCGCCGTTATCCAGTGCTTCCTGCAACGCTTTAGTAAACACAGCCGACGAATACAGCCTGTCGCAAAGCGCAGCGCTGCGGTCCTGCAACAGCCAAAACAGCTCTTTTCTTGCCGCCAAAAGCAGCTCAAGGAGCGGCTCGGAGCAGGTTTCCTCTGCCTTTTCGTCTATTTCCTCGGAAATAAAGCGCAGCGGCGTGCTGTCCGAGAACATCAGACGGCAGACCTCCTCACAGCAAAGCCCCAGCCCTGCCTCTTTAAGCTCGTTATACCAGCCGAAAAATCTCGGGTGCAGAGCGCATATATCGCACAGGCTGTCATCACCCATATTGAGTATAAGCTCGCACAGACCGTCCTCTCTCAGCAGAGCGCAGCGCTCTCCCTCTCTGAACGCAAAGGTATGCACGCCGTCCTCGCCCTTATGGATAGCCGCGCAAAGGCGCTTTGAAAACTCGCCCTCGGCGCTTTTGTAGCGCGAAAGCGAGCGCTCGTCTATATCTATCTCCCAGCCTATACAGCAATTATCGGTGCAGCGCGACGCTATACAGACAAAATCATCATAAAAATAGGGTTTTGTAAGCTTCATATAAGACCTCTTGTTGAGTTTTTATGAAAATATATTAGCATAATCGGGCTTTGTTGTCAATAAAAAACCTCCCGATGAAGGGAGGTTTCAGACCGTCGAAAAAGTCCCGTTGGGACTTTTCCGCCGAAACATCCGCACTGCCCGCACTCATTGGCGGCGATGCCGCCAATTCGCACAGTTGTGCGGATAGAAGTGTTTTTTGATGTGGCAGAGCCACACCAAAAAAGTTATTTAAAATGCCCGCTCCGCGGGTAAAGACAAGGTTTTTCGACAAGCTAAAACCTCCCGATGAAGGGAGGTTTGAGATTATTTATACTTTCCGCAGCCCTTGCAGAAAAATTCGGTGCTGCTGTTTTTGGTGCCGCAGGAATTGCATAACCAAAGCTTTGGTGCGGATTGTTCTTCACTGCCATTCAGTTTTGCCAGCTTTGATAATGTAGAATTTGCTTCGCCGCACTTTTCTATACGACTTTCCTTGTACTTGTTGTAAGTTTCAACATTTGCAGCCTTATTGTACAAAATCGCTGTAATTATACATAAAGCTAATAATAGTATCGCAATTAAAATCAAAAACACAGGCATATCACCATCAGTTTCCTCAGCAGTAACAACTCCGAGTGCTATAGGCATGATACCTGACATTAAAGCATCAGAGATACAAGAACCAATTACCTGTTTCTTTTTTTCTTCAAAATTCCTTTTTATATATGGAGAGAAATAATTCATAAAGCCTGTAAAAACCTGACAAGCAATATACAAAAACATAAGGAATACAAATATTCCGCTAAGCTCCTTCCAGATATTGTCCATCGCCCATTCGGGAACGTTTCCGACCATTGAAAAAATCATTCTGCCCTCGCTTGCCACCAAAGCAATCATAAAACCAAGTGTCAATACAGACAGCACC
Organism: uncultured Ruminococcus sp.; assembly: GCA_964435155.1. GTDB lineage: Bacteria > Bacillota > Clostridia > Oscillospirales > Ruminococcaceae > CAG-115. The sequence continues at coordinate 2,431 of CAYSYF010000042.1, forward strand.
AAAAACATACCTATGGCAATAAATTTCGTTTCTTTTTCTTCAGTTGGAATTGCAGCAGTCATTTTTGCCGAAGTCGGCGCAGCCGCCTGCTGTACATAAACCACTTGGGGCGCGGCTTGTGTAGCGGTATTGGTCACCGAAGCCGTAGGATTGCCGCAGCCTTCGCAGAAAGCCGCATCGTCAGCTATCTGCTTGCCGCATTTTGAACAAAACATATATCTTACCTTCCCTTCAAAACCATTGCACCGCTCGGTGCTTTTAATCATATTATAACACCAATCGCGACATTTGTCAACACCAAAAGGTATTATTTTGCTATAATCTAGAAAAATAACAACTGGGTGGTGATTTTACGAACGCTTACAAAAGGATAAAAGATCTGAGAGAAGATGCCGACAAAAAACAGTCTGATATTGCCGCGGCTCTCTATATGCAGCTTACGCAATATGGACGGTATGAGCGCGGCGAAAGAGAATTACCACTTAATATCGCTATTGCTTTGGCTAAGTACTACAACGTATCGCTTGACTATATCGCAGGGCTTACCAATACCAAGACACATCTTGATAAATTTGTGCTCTCCCCTCAGGAAGAGCATCTGCTGAAAGCATTCAGAGCTCTCAGTGAGTTTGAAAAAGGGCAGATATTTGAACGTATCAAAACACTTAACGACTTCAACAAATGACAAAAAACCTCCCTAAAAAGGGAGGTTTTCTTGTTTTCAGTGCTATCAATAATACTGATAGCAGTATTCGCAGCCGGCGCCGTAGCAATACTCACACGCTATCGCAAGGAAATCGCCGTACCAGTCGCAGTACGAGCAGCCGACGCCCCAGCATTCCTCGCAGGGGTAGCTGATGAGGTATCCGTAATAACCGCACCAGTCACAGCCCGAACCATTGCAGTATTCGCAAAGCACATACTCATCATCGTAATAGCCGCCGTAATAATCATCATAGTAGCCGTCATCATAGTAGCTGTCGTCTAACTCATCGGGATAGAAGGTAAGACTACCGTCTTCCTCGACTGTAAATGTTACCTCGGGAGTGAAATACCAGTTGCCATAGATATCATAAAGCGTGATGCTGTAGGTATAATCGGTAGCCGGCAGCATCTGATACGAAAGCTCTATATCACCATTCACTACATAATCATCGCCTGCAAAATAGTCAGCGGTGTAGTAGTCAATATAGTAGTATACAGGCTGGATAACATCGCCGTCTTGGATCTTGATGATATCGCGGGAAGCCATACCTGTATTTGCATCAATACCTGCCCATGCGCCTATGATATTCCAGCAGGAAGCATTCCAGTCGTACTCGATACGCAGATTGGTATACTCACCGTTAAGCAGGATAGAGCAGGTGTAAAGGCTGTAATCATCGGTCTGATCTACTATTTCAATAGGAAGCGGCTGACCGTCAGGAAGGGATACCCATGTTCCGTCAAAGTTGTCAGTGATCACGCCCTGATCCCAGTCGTAATAGACTTCGTCATCACAGCCGAGGTAAATGCTGGTTCCGTCATAATCCTCCAGGAACAAGCTGCACGCAGCATAGCTGAGATTTGAGAAATCAGAGATCGCAACGGTATAATAGCCGTCATCATCGAAATAGATATCCGATACAGGGATAGTGCTGGTCTCTCCGATATCAACGAACTCATCGGTATTGGTGCTGTAATCGCCGTAATCAAAGTCGATGTTCCAGATATCATCATGATCGCTTACGAGATCGGCATTGTTGTAAGAGAAGATATCTCCGCCTGTTGTACCGTAAGCCACCTTGTCAACGAAAGCAAGGTAATAGGAGCTGGGGCAGATACTGCCGAGAGTCGAAAGCTCAGTCGAGCCCTGAACGGAGAGCGGATAATACACAGCAAGACCTGTAGCGTCATAATGCTGATAGCCGTTCTTCATGTAATATATCGCATCATCAAGCTTTTTCAGCGTATCAGAAGCGTTGGAGCAGTATTCAGATGCAACTTCAAGTATACCGCCGAGATCCACCATGTTGGTGTAGCCCTCGGTACGGTTGTTGCCGCCGAAATTATCAGCGCTCTGAATATCCTTTACGATGCTGGTGAAATCCTCGCTCTCATACATCTGCTGAGCAGTAGTATTGAACGATGTCACAAGTGCGTCGATCTTGGAAAGATCTGTTATGGCGAAGGTCGCCGTATCCTCAGACCAAGAAAGCTTGCAATGCTCGTAATAAGCATCACAGAGCGCCTTTCCGAGCTGTGCGCCGTCCGCCTTGGGATTATCGTTAAGATAATCGATGACAGCGGTATAATCCCAGCCGTAGCCCGGCTCAAGCTCTTCGGAAGCGTACATATAATTTGCATAAGGAACAAGGATATTGGCTGTTTCAAATGTACTCATAAGGCACGCGTCAAAGCCGATGAACTCAAACTTTTCGGTCATGCAGTCAAACGTATCGCTCAGCGCCTTGTCGATCTCGCTGAGAGAGAGGCTATCGTCGTCGTAGCGTTCATCAAAGCAAACGCCGCTTATACTTCCGCCGCCGTGATTCCAGAAAACAAGTCCGATATTATCGGCGGGAAATTCCTTAACGCCCCACTTGATAAAATCAGCAAGCGTATCGGGATCGCCCATGCTGGTGAGAGGCTGCTCATCAACAAGCCGGTAGTCGTCCTCTTCCATGATAAAGCGCTGTGTCTTGGTAGCGTCGATATCATCATAATACCACGAATATGTACCGCCTGTCTGGAAAACGAAATTTACATTGTCCTTGCAGTCTGCCTCAAAAGCCTCATACAGATCGGAAGAAGCATTATAGCCGTCTGTTTCGAGATCCGTTCCGCACAGGTACACGAGAATAGTCCAGTCATCGCCGCCCATCGGGATCTCCTGCGCACGAGTACGTCTTGCGATATCAAGCTCACCGTTCACCATCGAAAGCACTGAACCGCTGTCACCGAAAGCTCGCTCCTCAGCAACGCCCGAAGAAGCGCCGCCATCTGTCGCCGCGCTGTCTGTAATTGCCGCAGCAGACGAATTTGATGTGAACGCTCCCAACAGATCGCTCTGCACATCAGATGCATTTCCGCCGTTGCAGCCGCTGAAAGCCATACATACAGCGGTTGCAGCAAATATTGCCTTAATAATATTTGTCTTCATAATTTGTCACCGTCCAAAAAAATATATTTTAACGAACTTCCATATCATTATATACCCAAAACGTTTTGATGTCAACTTTTTTCGTGGGAAAACTCCAAAATTGCACAAAAAGCAAAGAGCGGCTCGTTCCGAACGACGCCGCTTTGTTGATTTTAATCATGCTCCTTGAACCAATCACGCATGAATCTACCGTTTTCTGTAAGATCGTTATCAGTCCAGCCGCCCGTTGCGCTTGCACCGGGAGCCAGCAGTGAAGCAGACTCGCTCTTATCGCAAAGCGACCAGTTCATATAGCTGATATTAAGGCTGTCAAGAAGCTCCAGCCACTTTCTTGCCTCAGTCAGATTATTTGCACCGTTGCCCGAAGCGTCGCAGTTGCCGAACTCAGAAACAAATATCGGCAGACCCTTGCTGTAGCAATCCTTTACCCTGTCGCGCAGCCAATCGGTATGCGTTGTCGCATAATAATGCAGTGCGTACATTATATTATCGTACTTGAGAGGATCGGCAAGCGCCTTATCTATGTCCTGCGACCATGTGGTAGTTCCGACTATAATAACACTATCGGGGTCATTATTTCTGATGACGGGAATCACCTCCTCGGCATAAGGCTTTACATCGCCTGACCACGAAGCATAACCGTTAGGCTCGTTGCAGATCTCATATATAACATTGGGATAATCGGCATATTTCTCCGACATATACTCAAAGAAACGCAGCGCGTCAGCCTTTCGCACCTGCGGCGACTGATCCGCAAGCACGTGCCAGTCGATTATCACATACATATCAAGCTCTATGCAATAATCCACCGCGTTCTGCACAGTCTGCTCTATACCCGCCTTGGTGCTGCTTGTATAGCCCTCGCTCTCGCCCGAATACATAGCAAGGCGGATAGTGTTGATATTCCACTCATCGCGAAGATATCTGAATACCTCTTTGTTTGCAAATTTCGGAAACCACTGTATACCATGAGTGGAAACACCGCGAAGTTGTACGGGATTTCCGTCTGCTCCCACAAGATCGGCACCCTTAACCGAAAGCTGCCCTATATCCGATACAAGACCGTATTTTCCTGTCACTTCTATCTCCTCCGCTGAAGGCGGCTCGCTGTTCGTTGCTGTTGACGCTGCGGTTGTGGAATTACTTGCTGCGGACATGCTTCCGCCCGTTACCTTGGCAGCCTCACCGTTAACGCTTACAGACTGAAGCTTTGTTACATCGGAAGCCGTCTTTAGGATACAACCGAAGCTTGTCTGCGCACCGTCGGCTATCTCGCCGTTATATTCCACATTGGACGCTGTGAGCTTGCTTGCACTTGTTGCGATCGCAGAGTTCCAGTTCTGCATAAGCTCTGCATTCTGCCCGAGATCCACCTCGACGTTCCAGTTGCTGAGCGGCTTGCCCGAATTATTTGAAATGGTAAATTCCATCTGCGTGCAGCTCATTCCGCCCTCCTGCCAAGTATTTGATATCGTATAGGAAACAGAAAGCCCTGTTTCTTCGGGAATATCCATCTCTTCTGCATCTGTTGCAGCCGCAGTCGTTGAAGATGTCGATGTTAAGGCTGCGGTAGTCTGAGCAGGCTCAGAATGTGCCGTCGTACTCTGAGCTTCACTTTCAGCGGGCTGCGAGAGCACGATATCCTCGTCCGAAGTCATATCAAAGCTATCAGACGCAGATGTGCTGACGGCAGCTTCAGCGGAGACCGCCGTATCATTTTGACAACCTACCGCACATAGCAGCATCACGGCAGCAGTAAAAACTGCAAATAACTTTTTCATAGCGTTTTATCCTTTCAGGTAATGATATCCAGATATTAAGTATACAACAAAACCGTCATTTTGTAAAGATAATCAGCGTTTTTTTGGTAAAGTTCCCACTTGACACATATAATTATTTATGTTATAATCAAAAAAGTTTTAGCGCTGTAAAGCTTTTCAGCTTTACAGCTTTTGACATAAAAAGTAAAATCGAAAGGAGTGTATCAGATGGATACACAAACATCGATCTTCGTCATACTCGCAGTTTATGTCGCGATTATGGTGCTGATCGCAGTAATTACCTCAAGAAAAACAAAATCCGTAAACGACTTTATGCTTGGCGGCAGAAACGTCGGTCCGTGGCTTACGGCATTCTCATACGGTACTACTTATTTTTCTGCAGTAGTTTTCATTGGCTACGCAGGACAGTTCGGCTGGGACTACGGTGTTGCGGCAGCGTGGATAGGCGTTGGCAATGCGGTCATCGGCAGCCTTATCCCGTGGCTTGTACTCGGTAAGAGAACACGTCTTATGTCAAACCACCTCGGCGCAAAAACAATGCCCGAATTCTTTGAGTTCCGTTTCGGCTCAAAGCGCCTTAAGACAATAGCTGCGGCTATCGTGTTCATCTTCCTTATCCCCTACACCGCTTCCGTTTACAACGGTCTGTCAAGACTTTTCAGCATGGCATTTGACCTTGGCGAAAACGGATATGTATACATAATCATAGCTATGGCTGTGCTGTCCGCTGTCTATGTAATTTTCGGCGGCTACAAGGCTACTGCTTTCAACGATTTCTTCCAGGGCATCGTTATGCTGATAGGCATTTCCGCTGTTGTTATCTGCACAGTAAACAACAAGGGCGGTCTGACATCTGCGGTCGAACAGCTCGGTCAGATCGAGGTAAACGGCTCAAACGGCGTGCTCAACAGCCTGTTCGGTCCCGATCCCATAAACCTGTTCGGTGTAGTTATCCTTACCTCGCTCGGTACTTGGGGACTTCCTCAGATGGTGCAGAAATTCTACGCCATCAAGAGCGAAAAATCCATTTTCACAGGCTCTATCGTTTCCACGTTCTTCGCACTGGTGGTAGCAGGCGGCTCCTACTTCATGGGCGGCTTTGTAAGACTGTTCAACGATGATAGCATCGCAAAGGACGAAAGAGTTCCCAATCTGCTTCAGCAGGCGCTTCCCGAGATCCTTATCGGTCTTGTTGTGGTACTGGTGCTTTCCGCTTCGCTGTCTACCCTGTCGTCGCTGGTACTCACCTCCAGCACAACGCTGACCAACGATCTTATCAAGCCCCACCTCAAAAAGGAGATGAGCGACAAGAAGGAAATGCTCGTCATGAGAATACTCATCGCTATCTTCCTTATCGTTTCCGTAATTATCGCCTGCAACAAGAACGCTTCCATCACAACGCTGATGTCCTACTCCTGGGGCGCTCTTTCGGGCGCGTTCCTTGGTCCGTTCATGTTCGGTCTGTTCAGCAAGAAAATAAGCAAGGCAGCTTGTATCACAAGCTTTGTTACAGGCGTTGGTATCTCGCTTATCCACATGGTACTGTTCAGCCTCGGTCTTTTCCCCGAGCTTGTAGAAGCAGTAAAGGCGCTCAACTGCCCGCTGAACCTGCTCTCCCCCATCAACGCAGGCGCGTTTGCGATGATAGTTTCCATTGTTATCGTTCCTGTTGTAAGCCTGTTTACAAAGGCTCCCGAAAAGGATATCGTGGACAACGCATTTGCAGCTATCGAAGAATAATACCTGACATTCAGAGCAGCAGCCGATAAAAAGGCTGCTGTTTTTTGTTTTTAACAAAAGTAACTTTCAATAAAAAGAGCGTCGATAATTAGGCTATTTTGTATAAAAAAATCAAAAAGTATTCTCAAACACCACAATATATGCTATACTTAATATGTATTTCTGTGTTACTTTTTTCAAAGAACACTGTTTCGGAGGTTTAATTATGGCAAAATTGATGCTTGGCAATCAGGCGGTTGCACGCGGCTTGTATGAAGCCGGGGTAACTGTCGTATCCAGCTACCCCGGTACTCCCAGTACCGAGATCACAGAATTTGCGTCCACCTATCCCGAGGACGTAATGCACACAGAATGGGCTCCCAATGAGAAGGTAGCCTGTGAAACTGCTGTCGGCGCTTCCATTGCAGGCGCGCGTTCCTTTACAGCAATGAAGCACGTTGGTCTTAACGTTGCTGCGGACCCTCTGTTCACCGCTTCCTATACAGGTGTTACAGGCGGTATGGTCATCGCAGTTGCAGACGATCAGGGAATGCACTCCTCTCAGAACGAGCAGGACTCCCGTCACTACGCTATGGCAGCAAAGGTTCCCATGCTGGAGCCCTCTGACAGCGGCGAATGCAAGGACTTCACAAAGCTTGCTTACGAGATAAGCGAGAAGTTTGATACCCCCGTAATTCTCCGCCTTTCCACAAGAGTGTCCCACTCTCAGAGCAAGGTAGAGGAATGTGAGAGAGTTGAAAAGGCTCTCCCCGAGTATCAGAGAAACGTTGCAAAGTACGTTATGATGCCCGCTTATGCAAAGGCTAAGCACGTTGTTGTTGAGCAGCGCACTGCTGACCTCATCAGCTACGCAGAGGAATGTCCCATCAATACTGTTGAGATGAACGATACAAAGATCGGTGTCATCACCGCAGGCATCGCTTATCAGTACGCTAAAGAGGCTCTCGGCGACAATGCAAGCTATCTTAAGCTCGGTATGGTATATCCCATGCCCGAAAAGCTTATCAAGGATTTCGCCGCAAAGGTAGACAAGCTGTACGTTATCGAGGAGCTTGATGACTTTATTGAAACTCACTGCCGAAAGCTTGGTCTTGACCCTATCGGCAAGAATCTGTTTACCCTCATCGGTGAGTACAGCCAGACCTACCTTAAGGATAAGATACTCGGAGAAAAGAATGAAACTGTTGATTTCGGTGAAAATGTCCCTGTACGTCCTCCCGTAATGTGCGCAGGCTGTCCCCACAGAGGTGTATTCTACACGCTCAAAAAGCTCGGTGTTATGGTAAGCGGCGATATCGGCTGCTATACTCTCGGCGCTGCCGCTCCGCTTCAGGCTATGGACTCCACTGTATGTATGGGCGCTTCAATAAGCGGTCTGCACGGCTTCAACAAGGGTCGTAAGGGTGAGTACGAGGGCAAGGCTGTTGCTGTTATCGGTGACTCCACCTTTATCCACAGCGGTATCACAGGTCTCATAAACATCGCATACAACCGCAGCAACTCCACTGTTCTGATCCTCGACAACTCCATCACGGGCATGACAGGTCACCAGAACAACCCTGCAAACGGCAAGAATATCCACGGCGATCCAGCAAGTGCCGTTGATCTGGAGGGTCTTATCCATTCCATCGGCATCGACCGTGTAACAGTCGTTGATCCCGGAAACCTCGCTGAGCTTGAGATCGTTCTCAAAACAGAGCTTGCCGCTGACGAGCCCAGCGTTATCATCACCAGAAAGCCCTGTGCTCTGCTCAAATCCGTTAAGCACAAGCCCCCCTTCAAGGTCGATCCCGACAAATGCAAGAGCTGCAAGGTCTGCATGAAGATCGGCTGTCCGGCTATCTCCATGACAAGCGGCAAGGCTAAGATCGACACCACACTGTGCGTAGGCTGCAACCTGTGTACTCAGATGTGCAAGTTCGGCGCAATTGAGGAATAAGGGAGGTAATTGAAATGGCAACAAGATCAATAATGCTCGTTGGCGTAGGCGGTCAGGGTACTCTCCTCGCCAGCAGAATATTAGGTAACACCCTGCTTTCTCAGGGCTTTGATGTTAAGGTGAGCGAGGTTCACGGAATGTCACAGCGCGGAGGCTCGGTAGTTACATATATCAAGTACGGTGAGAAGGTGTACTCCCCCGTTATCGAAAAGGGCGAGGCTGACGTTATCGTGTCCTTTGAGCAGCTTGAGGCTGCAAGATGGCTGCCCTACCTCAAAAAGGGCGGAAAGCTCATCACAAACACTCAGCAGGTAGAGCCTATGCCTGTTATCACAGGCGCAATGGAATACCCCACAGAGATCATCGAAAAGATCACTGCAAAGGGTGTTGACATCACAGCACTGGACGCTCTTTCTCTCGCAAACGAGGCAGGCTCTTCAAGAGCAGTAAACGTGGTGCTTATGGGCGTGCTGTCTACCATGATGGAATTCCCCGAGGACGCATGGAAAAAGGCTCTTGAGGAATGTGTTCCAGCAAAGGCACTGGAGATCAACCGCAAGGCATTCGCTCTGGGCGAGGCATACGGTAAGTAAAACGTAACTTACAGCGGCTCGCGCAACTAGCCGCTGTACAAATAAACAAGGAGAATATGACTATGATAAAGTATTTCAAGCCCGAGATCGAGTGCGCTCCCCGTCACGAGCTGGAGGCACTGCAGTCCTTCCGCCTGTCACAGCAGATAAGACGCGTTTACGACAACGTTAAGCCTTACCGCGAGAAGATGGACGCGATGGGCGTAAAGCCTGAGGATATCAAATCCGTTAAGGATCTTGCAAAGCTTCCCTTTACAGTAAAGCAGGATCTCCGCGACAACTATCCCTACGGTATGTTTGCAACACCCATGAGCGAGGTAGTTCGTATCCACGCTTCCTCCGGTACAACAGGCAAGCAGACAGTTGTAGGCTACACACAGAAGGATATCGACATCTGGTCTGAGTGTGCGGCAAGAGCGCTGGCTTCCGTCGGCGGCGACGAGAATGACTTCGTTCACGTTTCCTACGGCTATGGTCTGTTTACAGGCGGTCTTGGTATGCACTACGGCGCTGAAACTCTCGGTGCAACTGCTATCCCCGCTTCCGCAGGCAACTCTCAGCGTCAGTTGGAGATGTTCAGAGATTTCGGCTCTACTATCGTATGTATGACACCCTCCTACGCTATCAGCCTTATTGAGCTTATGGGCGAGATCGGCATGAGCAAGGACGAGCTGAAGCTGAAGGCAGGCGTTTTCGGCGCAGAGCCGTGGACAGAGGAGATGCGTCAGCAGATCGAGGAAGGTCTTGGCTTAAAGGCTTATGACATCTACGGTCTTTCGGAGATCATGGGTCCGTCTGTTTCCTGCGAGTGCGAATACCAGTGTGGTATGCACATCTGCGAGGATCACTTTATCCCTGAGATCATCGACCCCGATACTCTTGAAGTTCTTCCCGAGGGCGAGCAGGGCGAGCTTGTATTCACCTGCATCACCAAGGAGGCTCTGCCCCTTATCCGTTACAGAACACGCGATATTGCTACACTAGTTTACGAGCCCTGCAAGTGCGGCAGAACTCATGCGCGTATGCTTAAACCCCAGGGTCGTACAGATGATATGCTCATTATCCGCGGCGTAAACGTATTCCCCTCTCAGATCGAGTCTGCTCTGCTCAGCGTTGACAACAAGGCTACAAACTACCTGCTGGTTGTTGACAGAGTAAATAACCTCGACACCATTGAGGTACAGCTCGAAGTTCGTGACGATATGTTCACCGACAACATCAAGGACGTTGAGGCTTACAAGAAGAAGCTGAAGTCCGCTATCGACTCCGCTATCGGTGTTGGCGTTACCATAAAGCTGCTTGAGCCGAAGTCCCTCGCGCGCTCCATGGGCAAGGCTACACGCTGCATAGACAACCGTAAGATCAAGAACAAGTTCACAAAGTAATGGGAGGTATTTATAATGCTTAATCAGATTTCCGTATTTGTAGAAAACAAGACAGGCAGACTGGCTTCCGTTATGAAGATACTCACCGACAACAACATTGATATCCGCGCAATGACTATCGCTGATACCACAGATTTCGGTATCGTTAGATTTGTCGTAAAGAACCACGAGGAAGCGCTGAAGATACTGAAGGACAATGACTGCACAGCCAATGCCACACAGGTAGTTGCTTTCAGCGTTCCCGATCAGCCCGGCGGAATGTACTCCGTTATCGACGCTTTCGAGAGCGCAGGTATCAACATCGAGTACTGCTACTCCCTTGTTACCAACAAGGAAGGCCGCGCAAGCGTTGCTGTTCGCGTTGATGACAACGACAAGGCAATCGAAGTGCTTAACGCAAAGGGTATCGGGCTTATTTCGGTTGATGATATCTGATAATACACAGGCAAGCCGCCCGAGGTTATACTCCTCGGGCGACTTTTTCGCAGACTAACAATAATTAGGGAGGTCATATGGGAATTATTAAGGGACTAGAGTGGACCTTTGATATGGTCGCTGCAGAATACGAAAAACTACGTCCTACTTACAATACCGAGCTTTATGAAACGCTTTTCGACTACATTCCTATTTCCCGTTCAAGCAATGCGGTCGAAATCGGCATCGGCGGCGGTCAGGCGACCCTTCCTGTTCTTAAAACGGGCTGTGCGCTTACTGCGGTTGAGTACGGGGAGCAATTTTCAAAGCTATGCAGGGATAAATTTAAGGATTATCCAAAATTCTCGGTGATAACAAATAAATTTGAAAATACCGATTTTAAAGATAATATATATGATCTGGTCTATTCCGCTTCAGCATTTCATTGGATACCCGAAGAGGTAGGCTACACAAAAGTCTTTTCCATGCTGAAAAACGGCGGGGCATTTGCACGCTTTGCAAATCACCCCTACCGCGACAAAGGAAACCCCGCGCTTTCTAAGGAAATAGACGATATCTACGATGAATACTACAATAAATACCACAACAAAAAACGCGAAAAACTGACCGAGTATACCGAAGAACAAGCAAAAAACAGAGCGATGATTGCAGAAAAATACGGATTTACCGACATTCATTATGCCTTGTTTTATCGTCAACGGATTTTTTCTGCAAAGAAATATGTTGAGCTGCTTGGGACATATTCAGACCATATTGCAATCGAGGAATCTATCAGAACAAAGTTCTTTTCAAAAATCGAAGAAGCCATCAATAGCCACAATGGAACGATTACGATTTACGATACTATTGACTTGCAATTAGCGAGAAAACCTCCGAGAAGATAACAAGACTTCTCAGAAGTTTTATCTATTGTCACCCGCATTATCAGGCGTCTTCCCCTTTGCGGAAATAAGCTCTCTCACTCCAAATGCAAGCAGGAACAGCGAGAAAAGCTTCGACAGCAGATCGTTTGCGATAAGCTGCGCCGCGATCGTACCGAGTATCGCACCGACTATGCCACCGAAAATATACTTTTTCAGCAGCAACTTGTCGATAAGCCCGCCTTTTATGTGAATTATCAGCGAAACAAGCGCTATCGGCAGGAAGAACAGCAGGTTTATGCCCTGCGCGGCGCGCTGCTCCACACCCGCGAACATAGTAAGCCATATCATCAGCACAAAGCCGCCGCCAAGCCCCATTGAGGCTATGACGCCTGTAATAAATCCAACAATTGCTTCTATCATAGGAACAGCGACCTCAACGCGGCTGCGATTATCAGCAGCCCGAATACCCTGTGCAGCCACACGGAGCTAATCTTACGCAAAAACAGCGAGCCTGCCACCGCGCCGCCAAGCCCCCACGGGATATACTGCCATGCCGTACCGAGATCAAGCCCTCCGTTCAGCCAATAAGCGGCGGTAGTCACTAAGCTAAGCACGAATATCAGCGCCACAGAGCCTGCGTGGGCCTCCTTTGCCGAGCAGCCGTCGTGCTCCAGCACGGGCACCGCGATAACTCCGCCGCCCGAGCCGAAAAAGCCGTTAAGACTGCCGCACAGCAGCCCTTTCAGGAAATTTTTCATAATATCACCCGAGGGTAGTATCTACATTTTTTGACGAAATATGCCGACAGCTTGAACTGTCGGCATAATTATTTATCAATTTGTTTTCATCAATATAAGCGCCAGCAGACCCTCAAGATACTCCTCGGAGAAGAAGTCGCCGCCCTCCTTGAACATCTTGATGGCGTCAGCGTACTCGGGCTTGTTCTCCTTTTCAAGACTCTTTCGTACCATTGAAAGCATCATCTTGTGCATACCGCCGAGCTTTGAATTGTCAAGTCCGCCCGGGAGATAGAACATAGGACACTCAGGCTTGTTTGCGTCCTTTACTATCTCATTGTTCTTGTCTGAGGGAGGATTCATTCCCACCGCCGCAAGAGCCTCTACCCTCCACTGCTTCTTAGCCTTGTCAAAGCCCTGTATCTTATTCGCAAATACCCAGCCGAGATACACTATCTCGCTGCCCTTTTCAACCCTTTTCTTTGCTTCGTTAAATGTATAAGCAGAAATTCCTGTCTTTTCAGAAATAGCTTTTGCATATCTCTCGGTAAAACCTGTGTTGGATTCGTATACTATCGCTTTCATGTCTTGTTTCCTTTCATAGTAAAGCAATTTTTAATATTTTAACACATTTACGAGCTCTTTGTCAATAAGCTTTAGCGCTGTGCTGCATTTTAGCCAAAAAGAGCTAAAGAAAATCATAAAAAAACGTTACATATTTTGTTGACATTGCGCTTGCTCTATGCTAAAATAATAGTGTATTATATTTTAATGAAAGGCAGTAATATCATGTTATTAAATGGCTCTGATATCATAGTTGAATGTCTTTTGGAGCAGGGCGCGGATACCGTTTTCGGTTACCCGGGCGGCGCTGTTCTGAATATCTACGACAGTCTTTACAAATACAGCGATAAAATACACCATGTCATCACCTCGCATGAGCAGGGTGCGTGCCATGCTGCCGACGGCTATGCGCGCTCCACGGGAAAAACAGGCGTTGTTATCGCTACATCGGGTCCCGGTGCGACTAACCTTATCACAGGTATCGCAACAGCTTATATGGACTCTGTTCCGCTGGTAGCTATCACAGGCAACGTTTCCAGAAACCTCCTCGGTCTTGACAGCTTTCAGGAGGTAGACATCACAGGCATTACTATGCCTATCACAAAGCATAACTTCATCGTACAGAACATTGAGGATCTCGCTGATACTCTGCGACTTGCATTTAAGATCGCGGGCAGCGGCAGAAAGGGTCCTGTACTCGTGGATATCCCTAAGGACATCACAGCTATGAGTACAGAGTTCACCCCCTGCCCTGCTGTAGCTGCCGAAAAAGTCTGCGATATCGACGAAGCAAGCCTTGACAATGCCGCAAAGCTTATCGCACAGGCGAAGCGCCCCTATATCTACGCAGGCGGCGGTGTTATCAGCTCCAACGCTTCTGATGAGTTAAAGCGTTTTGCTGAGCTTTGCGACGCGCCTGTATCCTCCTCCCTCATGGGACAGGGCGCTTATGACGAAACAGACCGCCGATATATCGGTATGCTAGGTATGCACGGCACAGTAAAGGCTGCTTATGCGCTCAATCACTGCGATCTTTTCATCGGTATCGGCACACGCTTCTCCGACAGAGTTACAGGTGATACCAGCGTTTTCGGAAAGAACGCAAAGATGATACATATTGACATCGACCCTGCGGAATTCAACAAAAACATTGATGTCTGCACCACTGTTGCAGGCGACGTTGCCGCTGTGCTTTCAAAGCTTTGTGATAAAGTCACTCAGAAGAGCAACCCCGAATGGTGCGCCGAAATACTTGACGGCGACTTCGGAGAGCCTGTACAGATCGGCACTGACGCGCTTCCCGTGACACCTCAGATGGTGATAGAAAAGCTTGACGAGCTTACAAACGGCGAGGCTGTTATCTCCACAGAGGTTGGACAAAATCAGATGTGGGCTGCACAGTACTATAATTTCAAAAAGCCGCGCCATTTTGTTTCCTCGGGCGGACTTGGTACTATGGGCTTTGGACTCGGAGCGTCCCTCGGCGCTAAGGTCGGCAACCCCGACAAGACTGTTGTAAACATCGCAGGTGACGGCAGCTTCGCAATGAACCTGAACGAGCTGATAACAGCCGCAACACACGGAATAAATATTATCCAGCTTGTTATAAACAACCATGTTCTCGGCATGGTACGTCAATGGCAGAGGCTCTTCTACAACAAGCATTTCAGCCAGACCACACTGGACGCGCGTTATATCGACTATGTAAAGCTTGGTGAAGCGTTCAATATAAAGACTTTTGTGATCGAGAGATGCGAGGAGATAGAGCCTACGCTCAAGCAGGCACTGGAGATATCCAAAAATGCGCCTGTAATGATAGAGGTGCGCATCGACCGCGACATAAACGTGCTTCCGATGATCCCCGCAGGAAAGCCTGTCGTTGACCCGATAACTCACATCAATACGGAGGAATAAGACATGAAGGAATATGTATTATCCGTAAAGGTTGCAAACAACAACGGCGTGCTGCTGCGTGTGGCGAGCCTTTTCAGCCGCCGCTTCTTCAACATCAAGAGCCTTAACGTTGCCGAAACAGAAACTCCCGAGATATCAAGAATGACTATCGTCGTTGCAGGCGACAGAAAGATACTCGAACAGATCAAAAATCAGCTTCTGAAGCTGTATGAGGTTCAGGAGGTAAATATCCTTGATAATGCAGTCTGCCGCGAGCATATACTTATCCGCGCAGGAAAGAGCGAGGAAGACCGCCACAAGATAATCGAGATCGCTAACCTCTACCGCGCAAAGCCTGTAGATATCCACCCCGACAGCATCATGGTGGAGCTTACGGGTGAGCCTGCGAAGATAGACAGCTTTATCGACCTGCTGAAGCCTTTCGGCATAGTAAAGATGGTGCGCAGCGGTATTTCGGCGCTTGAAAGAGATTGATAAGAAAAGCGAGGTTTTTTCCTCGCTTTTTATTTTGGTTACAAAACGGTTACAGTTCGGTTACAAATGGTTACAGTTTCGGATTTGGTATTGAATTTTGAAAATCGTGGTGATAGAATAAAATTATCAATCAAAATCATGGGGGAATATAAATGAAAAGAGCAATTGCCGCGCTACTTGCATGCCTGCTGCTTGCAGGCTGTGCAGATGATAATTTAAGCACTTCCGACAGCACTGAATGCACCTCGCAGACAACGTCAGAAACCACACAAACCACCGCTTCAGCAAGCACGACGACTACCGCAGCTTCCGCAGCAACGGCTGATACCTCAGCCGCTGAGCCGCAGGAGCAGGAGTCTAGCATTAAAGAGGGCATCACCTACGAGAGCGTGTCTGAGGGACATATATTCGTGGATTTTGATTACATCACTGAATACGAAAAAAACAGTATTCAGACCGTTCCCTACGGAATTGCAGAAAAAGCCGTAGAAGCTGTTAAAGAAACAGACGACTACAAAGCATCTCAGCGTGAGCTCCCCGAGTGCGAAGGCTTGGATATTTCGGAATACATCAACGCAGACGGCGAATTACAGCCGCTTATTCGCTATGCTTTCAAGGAGGATTTCGACAACAGCGGCAGCGATGAATGGTTTTTACTGTATGATATACCTATTTTCAGCTCTTATCTCCCCGACAGCTTTCAGCCGTTATCTATCCTCGTTTACACTAACGGAAGAGATGCCACGGTAATGACAGCCTATCGGGGAATCACGGAGATATCTCTGCTTGACTACGGACTTTGCAGGCAGCTTCTTATCTGCGGCAACGGCACAGACGGCGCAGGCTGTCACTCTGAGATATTCGGAGTGAAATACGGCAGACCTGTTGAGCACTACACATTCAGAGGAGTATTCTACAAGCAGGATTGCTTTATCGCGGCGCACGGCTGGCAGAGCACGGGCGATTTTATGTACTACGATACCTACGCGCAGGAATACCGTGCAATAAAGGGCAAAGACATCTCAAAGGCTGAGCTTCATAAAATGGACAGCAGTAACAGCCTTGCAGAAGAATTCAGCCAATACGATGATCTGTCAGTTTATCCTTACGCAAATGTAATAGGCGGAAAATACTATCTTATCATAGGCGATTTTTTTATGGATATCGGCACACCGTACACCTATGAAAACGGCAGGTTCGTTCCCTGTGGAAATGACTGCCATGTACGGCTGTCACGATGCGATCGTATAAACAGCGTCGAGGATATCGACTATGATGAAGCGGTAGCCTCTATGGTAAAGCCCGAAGATGTATCAAAGCGCGAGATATGGCAGCTTCAGAGCTATGAGCTTACCGAGATATCGTCCGATAATGTGTTTATAGACTTCGATTTTATCGAGGACTACAAGGGCGAACGTGACCCCGAAAAATGCGCGGATATAGTTGCACTCGCAAAGGACGCGGTAATGTCCTCGGAGATGTACGAGAAATACTGCGCACCACTCTCCCCCGACATGGCTAGCGAGATACAAACTCATGACGGCGACCCCAAAGCGGAGGAGTTCTTTGACGAGAACGGCAACGCAATTCCGCTGTTTACCGAGGCTTTCAGCGAGGACTTCGACTGCGACGGTACGTTGGAGCATTTCGTCGTGATGCAGACAGCGGGTGAATGGAGCGCTAAATATCTTCGCTATGTGCTGGTGTATATAAACGACAGCGGAAAAGCCGAGGTAGTCAGCCACTATTACACCTATTCAACGCAGCTTCTGGATTACGGAGCATTTAAGCACCTGATATTCGGCGGAGGCGGCTACTACGGCGCTGACAGCCATACAGCCGTTTACGCTGTGGAAAACGACAAAGCTAAGGAGCTTATAGGGCTTCGCGGTGAATATTACAAGTGGGAGTGCTTCCTCAGTGCCGACGGCTGGCAGGCTTGCGGCGATTTTATGTATTTCGATACAGTGGCTCGGGAATACCGCGCTATTGCAGGCGAGCTTGTCCCGATGGAAACGATAGCCGAAATGGACAGCACTGGTGCGCTGGAAGACTACACAAACGGCATGAGCTTTATGTTTCCAGAACAGATCTCACTCATCGGCGGCAAGTATTATGTCGCGTGGTGCGGCTTTATGGACAGAGGAACTGTATTCACCTACGAGAACGGAGAATTCGTTCCCGTGCCAAAGGATTGCGGAATAAGGCTGCCGGGCGTTCTTTGCGAAAGGGCTGTGAAGATAGAGGATATTGAGGCGGTGATAGGCTCTATGATATCGCCCGAGGAAGCGCTGAAGCAGAAGCAGGCGGAGTATCTCCCCTCCGAGGGGCATATCTTCGTGGATTTCAGCTATATCGAGGACTATGAGGGGACGAGAGATATTGCGGAGTGCGGGGAATGGTATGATATGGCGGTTGAAGCAGTCATGCAGACCGACACTTATCGAGAGCAAAATACAGTCCTAAAGGGTATCGCGACATCCGATATAGAGTTCAGATACGAGGTAGATATAGATATCAAGGATTACCTTGACGAAAATGGAAATATAGTGCCACTGCTTGGCGAGGCTTTTATCGAGGATTATGACAACAACGGCACTGATGAGTGTTTTATGAGGCTGATCATCCCATTCCGTGCAAATGAGAAAGAGCTGTGGGAGCTTCATAACTTTCTGGTGTATTGCGGAGATAACTGCGAGATATTATTGGAATCGCAGGGTATCAGTTTTTCTCTGCTGGATTACGGTCTGTGCAAACAGCTTATTACATATGTATACGGAACCGTGGGGGCAGATGAGGGTACTTTGATATGCGGCGTTATTAACGGTGAAGTCGTGAAGCATTATGCTTTCCGAGGCGGTTTTACAAAGGTGGATTGCTTTATCAATGCTTCGGGCTGGATGGGCTTCGGCGACTTTATGTATTATGACACCGTAAGGCAGCAATACCGCGCTGTCGCCTACGAGCATATCCCAACGCAGACTATACTTGAAATGGACAGCACTGGCGTATTTTCTGAATATTATGACGACTATGAGATAGATTCAAATTCACTGCCATGGTATCTTTTAGTTGGCGAGAAATATTATTGCTTATGGCTCGGACCAAGCGACATCGGTACGCCCTATATCTATAAAGACGGCAGCTTTGTGCAAAGCACGGATAACGTAAGAGTTTCACATGGCTTACCTCCAATCAAAATCAATTATGACGACGCAGTTTCCTCCATGCTCTCCCCCGAAGAAGCCGCCGTTGTTCATAATGCACTATAATATTTAATAGACAACTGTCTTGAACGGTAATTTCTACAAATCGCAAAAAACCAATTGACAAAGTTTTAACAATAGTGTAAAATAATATTGACAAGTACGGAAAAACGATATAAAATGTAATTATATCAGCGATACGGTGATATACTATGTTTTGGTTTTACACCGTGCTTTTGACTGAACCAAGAACAAATATACTATACACTACAAGGAGAAAACGCTATGAACAACTACGAGATCGTTGACAGCACCGAAAAGCTGCAGACCGCTTTCACACGTGTGAGAGAGGCTCAGAAGATTTTCGCTGAGTACACTCAGGAGCAGGTGGATAAGATCTTCCTCGCTGCCGCTTCAGCCGCTAACAAGCAGAGAATTCCCCTTGCAAAGATGGCTGTTGAGGAAACAGGCATGGGCGTTGTTGAGGACAAGGTCATCAAGAACAACTACGCCTCCGAGCACATCTACAACGCATATAAAGAGACTAAGACCTGCGGTATCATAGAGCGTGACGAATCCGCAGGTATCACAAAGGTGGCAGAGCCTATCGGTGTTATTGCTGCCGTAATACCTACCACCAACCCCACTTCTACCGCTATATTCAAGTGCCTTATCTCGCTTAAAACAAGAAACGGTATCATCATCAGCCCTCACCCCAGAGCTAAGAAGTCCACTATCAAGGCTGCGAAGATCGTTCTTGAGGCTGCTGTAAAGGCAGGCGCGCCCGAGGGTATTATCGACTGGATAGATGTTCCCTCGCTTGAGCTTACCAATATGGTAATGAAAGAGGCTGACATTATCCTCGCAACAGGCGGTCCCGGCATGGTAAAGGCTGCTTACTCCAGCGGTAAGCCCGCACTCGGCGTAGGTGCAGGTAACACCCCCGCGATCATCGACGAGAGCGCAGACGTACTCAAGGCTGTAAGCTCCATTATCCACTCCAAGACCTTCGACAACGGCATGATCTGCGCTTCCGAGCAGTCCGTTATCGTTATTGATAAGCTTTACAGCAAGGTAAAGAAGGAGTTTGAGGCACGCGGCTGCTACTTCCTGAAGGACAAGGAGCTTGACAAGGTACGCAAGACTATCATCATTAACGGCTCGCTGAATGCAAAGATCGTTGGTCAGAGCGCTTACACTATCGCAAAGCTTGCTAAGATAGATGTTCCCGAAAGCACCAAGATACTCATAGGCGAGGTTGAGAGCGTTGAGCTTTCTGAGGAATTTGCGCACGAAAAGCTCTCCCCTGTTCTCGCTATGTATAAGGTCAAGAGCTTTGACGAGGCTCTCGACAAGGCAGACAGACTTATCGCAGACGGCGGCTATGGTCATACCTCCTCCCTCTACATCAACGAGGTTACAGAGCGCGCTAAGATCGAGCAGTTCGCAGAGCGCATGAAGACCTGCCGTATGCTTATCAACACACCCTCCTCCCACGGCGGTATC
>CAYSYF010000043.1:0-7877 GCA_964435155.1 uncultured Ruminococcus sp.
CCCTGTGTTTGACCAACTTTGTGTGTTGCGGATTGGGTGTTTTGCTCTTATCTAAAGAGTTGCTATTTAATTAAATGTAGCTGCAGGGCTCTGTATCCTTTTCCGCAGTGAATACGGTTATATCAAGGAAACGCTTACTAAGCAGCGCTGCAAGTCTGTGGGAGGCGCACTTTTCCGTACCGAAATGACCCGCGTCGATAAGCACGAAATCGTTGTTTATCGCGTCCACCCATACATTGTGCTTGATGTCGCCTGTAATGAGCGCGTCGCAGCCGCGGTCGATTGCGAGCTGCATGGTGCTGCCGCCTGCGCCCGAGCATACTGCTACGCGGCGTATCTCTCGGTCAATGGGGGTATAGCGCACGCCGCCGAGGTCGAGCGCCTTTTTGCAGTGCTCTGCGAGA
Organism: uncultured Ruminococcus sp.; assembly: GCA_964435155.1. Classification (GTDB taxonomy): domain Bacteria; phylum Bacillota; class Clostridia; order Oscillospirales; family Ruminococcaceae; genus CAG-115. Next base: position 405 of record CAYSYF010000043.1, read on the forward strand.
GCCTTTGCGGTGAATGTAAAGTCCAGCTCGCATACCGAGCCGAAGCCCTGACCGTTGGGGTGTACCGGCTCCAGATCGCCGCCGACCGCTTCAAAGCCAAGCAGCTCAAGAAGCGCGTCGCCAACGCCGCCCTCTGCCATATCGAAATTGGTGTGCATTGCTATGGCGCTGATGTCGTTATGTATCAGCTTGTAGACGGGGCTTTCGGGGCGGACTGCTCTCAGCGGGTCGAATATCACGGGGTGGTGGGATATGATAAGGTCTGCGCCCTCTCTCACCGCCTCGTCGATAATGGGATTGGTGATATCAAGACAGGTACATATCCTTTTTACCTCGGAATCCATGCCGCCTGTCAGCAGCCCCACATTGTCGTGAACAGCCGTGCTAAAGGGTGCGATGGAATCAAGGTATTCGTATATTTCTCTGACCGTCATGCCATTTCCTCCGCTTTTTCCAGTATTTTTTCCGCTAGCGAACGAAGCTTCTGTGCTTCCTTGCCGAAGCTTTCAGATACTTCCATTCCGCGCGCGTTCTTGATGAGCTTTTCTGCGGTGAGGCGCAGGAATTTCGGGTCAGTGACCTTTCCTGTGTGTGCGAAAAGCTCGCTTATTTCACGTTTGTTGCCAGTAAAAGCCGCCAGCATCACGACATAAGCACGCTTGCCGTCGTATGCGGTGCGCTCCTCCAGTATTTCAAAGCCATCGGAATACAGCCTTTCGCGAAGTATCTCGGGCTTTGTCATGGGCTGGAGCACAAACCTCGTGCTTTCCGACAAAAATCGGCAGCCTGCGATTATATCGGCAATAAGCTCGCCGCCCATACCGCAGATGATAATATCGTCGGCATAGTCGATCTCACAAAGCCCGTCGGATTTAACGATCCGCACATTGCTGCAGCCCTCCTGCTCAACTGTGCGGCGCGCAGCTTCAAGCGGTCCGTCGTTGATATCGGAGGCTATGACCTCTTTAGCACCGTTCTTGGCAAGATGACAAGCGAGCAGCGCATGATCCGTGCCTACGTCGCAGACGATCCCGCCGCTTCTGCAAAGAGCAGCAGCGGTCTTTAGCCTGTTGTCAAGCGAGATCACGATCAGTTGCCCATTACCTCGTTGAGCTTAGCAACGATCTCATCGGCGTCAACGCCATGCGCCATGCAAGCCTGTTCAACGCTCTCGCCTCTTGCGGAGGGGCAGCCTAAGCAGTGCATTCCCATGCCGAGGAAGATGGGAGCAGCAGCCTCGGGGTTTGTATCAAGAATATCGCCGATGATAGTGTCCTTTGTGATTACCATAATATTTATTTCCTTTCTTTTTTGGGGGAGAGTATATACCTCGCCATTGTATAAATATACATATTATATTATAGCATAAATCAGCCTGTTTGTCCAGTAGTATTAGCAGAAAAACGACTATTATAAGCCGCTTTGAGGAAACAGCTTTTGCAAAATGCCCAAGAAAATCGTTTGTTTGTTGTGGTAATATACAAAAAGCAATTTATTTGTTATAAAAACTTGTGAAAAGTGGTGACAAAATCGGGAAAATGTGATATAATCATATTAGAAAATACCCTTAGGAGGTGCGTTTTATGTCAAGAAAAATAATCACTATTACAAGACAGTACGGCAGCGGCGGACGTGAGATCGGTGAGCAGCTTGCCAAAAAGCTCGGGATAGAGTTTTACGATAATAAGCTATTGGATCTTGCGGCTGAAAGCAGCGGTATTCATAAGAATCATTTCCATGAGAATGACGAAAAGCGCACCAACAGCTTTTTGTACCTGCTTTCCACAACTTACGGGCAGGGCGGTATTCCTTTTGATGACACGCTGTTCTTTGCGCAGTTGAACACTATTCAGAAGATCGCCTCGGAGCAGGATTGCATTATCATGGGCAGATGCTCTGACTATGCCCTGCGCGATTTCAGCAATGTGCTGAATATCTACATCGGCGCTCCGCTCGAATTCCGCGTGAAGAGAGCCATCGAGGTGTACGGAATTGAAGAAAAGCACGCCGAAAGCTATGTAAAGCGTATTGATAAGCAGCGCACCTCGTACTATAACTACTACACCGACAAACGCTGGGGTCAGCCGCAGAACTATCAGTTCTGTCTTGACAGCTCGGTGCTGGGTATTGACGGTACAGTGAAGCTTATCGAGGACTTTGTGAAGATGTATTACAAAGACTGATATACCATTATAATATAATAAAGGCGGCTGAATAAGCCGCCTTTTGGTGTTTTTTACGGATACAGTGCGCCGCTCCCCTACAAGAATGGCGGTGGGACAGAGGCGTTCGATCGGTTTCACGAATCAGATATACGGCGATTTTTCGGGTTTCGCGAAGCGAAATCGTTGTCGTTCCGACAACGAACGGAAAATTGCAAGGTTGACGCTTGCGTCAACACAGCCGTAAGGGCGCTGCAGGCCGAGCCGTTGCAACGAGAAAATCCCTGCGCGTTGCGCAGGGATTTTCTCTGTGGCACCCCTTGTAGGAATCGAACCTACAACTGCCCCTTAGGAGGGGGCTGTTATATCCATTTAACTAAAGAGGCGGATAACATTAAATAGTATAACACGAATTGCGGATTTTTTCAATAGGTTTTACGCAAACTTGCATCAAAAAAGCCTTTCTGCGCCGAAAAATGTATAAAAAAGCGGCTTTCTGAGAAAAATTTATTTTGAAAATGAAGATTTTTTTGTGATTAACTTATTTTTAGTTAATTTGCTTAAAACTCGCAAAAGCGCATAGCAAAGCCATTTGTTGGCTGGTTTTAAGTTAAAAAACCTCCTTATGCACAATTCTGCTAAAATATTTTTCAAGCTTTGTACAAAATGCACATTGACGAAATTGCCTCGGAAATGGTATAGTGTTATACAAGGGTAGCTATGCCTGCAAGGGGATAGCTGTGCCTTAGCTAAGGTAAATTTTCGTCGTTACGCAGAACGGCGGAGCAAAATTTTTAAGGAGGATTTTTCGTTATGAAGATCACAAAGATTCTTTCCACAGTTGCAGCTGCTGCAGTTGTAACAAGCACTCTTGCAGTTTCTGCAAGCGCAATGCTCATTCCTCAGGCTTCCACAAACAGCTACGTAGCTGCTGAGGGTAACGCTAACTATGGTATCATGGTTACTTCCACAGGTGAGGCTGACGCTCCCGTTTCCACACTCGCTGAGGACTTCGGCATCGCTCTCGATGATATCGGCGGCGTTAGATTCGTAGTTCACATTCCCGAGCAGGACAGCTTCGGCGCTGACGGCAACAGACTCTGGTGGGACGGCTCCATCGGCGGCGGTATCGTAACTTCTCTGCACTCCGATACAGATAAGTCCACATACAACTGGCCTTCTCAGGGTATGTTCTGGGGCGTTATTGACGAGGATCTCGGCATTGCTACTTCCGACCCCGCTCAGGGTCTCGTATTTGAGAAGATCGGCGACTACACCTATGAGCTGGTTGCTCCCTTCAACTTCGATGAGCCCGTAAACACAATCTCCGGCGATCACATCGTTCAGTACCGTATCTTCTTCCAGGCTTGGGATAATGGTATGGCTGACTATGAGATCATCGAGTGCGCTCTGCTCGACGATGCAGGTAACGATCTCGTTACACTCGACGGTCAGGGTTACCCCATCGGCGGCACGGCTGCTGATACAGGCTCCGACGCTGTAGTTGATACAGACGCTCCCACAACAAGCACAGACAAGGCTTCTCCCGACACAGGTGTTGAGGGCGTAGCTGCTGTTGCAGGTCTTGCTGTTGTAGCTGCAGGCGCAGTTGTTCTTTCCAAGAAGAGAAAGTAATCAACTGACAAAAGCCCTTGCGATACATACGTTCGCAAAAAAATCTGAAAAATTTTAAATTTTTCTGAAACTTTTCGTAATTTATCCGTGACTACCGTAGTGTAACAAAAAAATCTTAAAATTTTTGAAACTTTTTTGATTTTTCGTATGACTACGGTTGTGACGGTAGATTAAATCCGTTTAACACATCTGAGTGCCCGATAACTCAAAGATGTTTTAAAAAACAAAACTTTTTTAGGAGGACTATTATGTTAAGAAGAAGAATCTTCTCTTCTGCAATGGCTTCTGTAATGGCACTTTCTTCCATCGCAGTTGTTGCACAGGCAGAAGAGACAACAAACATGGTTGTTACCAAGGATCAGCTCGCTGAGCTCATCAATGAGACATACGGCGACGCTTGGCGTGCTGACGAGCTGTCCAACTACGGCTCCGTTTCCGCTGCTGCTATGCTCGACGCTCTCGAGGCTGCTGACGTTATCCTTGCTGACGGCGAGTCTAAGAAGGACGACTACACAGTAGCATACATGATGGTAGAGGCTGTTGCTAACAGACTGGTTATCCACACCGCTGAAGAGCTTCAGGCCCTGCTCGACGAGTGCTACCCCATCATCGACACAAACAACATCTACAATGAAGAACTGCAGGATCAGATCTACACAGCTGACTCCTTCGGTGATCTGGAAGATATGGTAGACTATGCTGAGGCATTTGTTACATCTACTTCCAGCGCTGACATTACAGAGGCTTATGAGCTGCTCGCGGCTGCTAAGGACGCTCTGGTTAAGAATGCAGTAGTTTCCAAGTCCATGTTCAGAAACGTTCTGAAGCAGTATGACGAGATCCTCGACGATCAGTTCGCATACGACACATGGAGACGTGGTACAATGAACTGGGTAACAACCGACGGCTACTGGACAAACTTCGCTAACGGTGTAAACACAGCTACATTTGGCCACTACTATGAGTACGTTAAGGCTTGCAAGGAGCAGATCGTTGCTGCTTACGACGCTATCGACGCTATCAAGGGTCTCACAAAGACAACAGACGCTGACATCTATGCCGGTTATGTAATGGCTCAGGAAGCTATCGCAGTTTACGGCGGCTGGGTTGTTGACGATGTAAACAAGGCTACAAAGGCTGGTCTGTCTTCTCTGATCGCAAAGTACCACGGTCAGCTCGTAAATGAGTATGCTCCTGACGACGCTTCTGCTCTGCTGACAGCTATCCAGGATGCTGTTACTGCAGATACAGTAATCGCTATGTCTGACGGTGCGGTTGCAACTGCAGATAACCTTTGGTACACAGAAAGCTACAACGAGACCGCTTGGGGCTTTGCTACCGGTGTTGACAAGGTAATCAAGGCTGAGGCAGTTATCAAGGTAACAGACGAGTCCATCAAGGCTGTATATGTTCCTGTAACAGAGGACGGCTACTATGATTCTAGCCGTGAAATCGTTACAACTAAGGAAGATAAGACTGCTGACGGCGGCAAGTTCCAGACAATCTCCGTAAACTCCAAGTTCGACATTTCCAAGCTGATCGACATCACAGGTCTTGTTGATGATTCCGGCGATGTAACTGCTGATCTGAACGACACACTCGACTCCGCTGAAGAGTGGGGCTACGATTGGGGCGCTCCTGTAACAGATCTCGGCAACCCCAATGGCGATTGGGATAACAGCGTTAAGCTGTCCACAGCTATGACAATCGCTGAGCTGTACATCAACGGCACAAAGGATGAGATCGCTGCAGGCACAGATATCCTCGATATCGATGACACAGGCGTTATCGCTGCTGCTCCCACAGGTTCTTCCAAGGAGTACCAGCTCGCTTACCGTTACCTCTACTACGCTCTGACAGAGAAGTATGAGGGCTCAATTGAAAGCGGTTGCTCTCACACAAGAGCTGATGTTAAGGCTCTGATCGAGGACGCTTGGGAGCTGATCGAGGACACAGGTGACGCTGCTATCTTCAATGCTACTAACGTTGACCTCGTTGAGGCTCGTCAGGATGCTATGACATGGGTATCTCAGGCTAACTCCGACAAGCTCTACAAGGAGCACGTTGGCGGTACCTCTGCTGATGATGAAGCTTATGGTTCCTCTGATGAAGCTTACCATGCACTTGAGGATGCTTACAATGCTCTGCTGGCTGAGTACAACGCTCTGAAGTACAGCTTCGGTGAGATCTATGACGCTCTTGCAGACGCTGCTGAGGCTATTGATGACGGCGATCTCGAGGCTACAGCTGATCTGCTCGCTGCTATGGACGATGTTGCTTACGCACTGACCAAGGTTGATCCCATCACTTACACATACGAGGGTGACGAGTACCTCGACAACGCTGCATTCGACGTTGACAGAGTATTTGAGGAGAACAACCGTGTAATCACAAACTCCGGCGATCCCGTGACAATTCAGGAGATGGAAGGTTCCGTTACAACTAAGGACGGCGCTAACCCCACTCACGCTGCTCTCGTAGCTGCTTACGACGCTATGAACACAGCTATCGCTGCTCAGTCTGCTGCTGACGATGTTGTACTCGGCGACGCTAACGGCGACGGTTCCGTTACACCTGCTGACGCTGCTGCAATCCTGAAGTTCTCCGTAGGTCTTGCTGAGATCGACGAGGCTGCTGCTGATTTCAACGCTGACGGCGCTGTAACACCCGCTGACGCTGCTGCAATCCTGAAGTACTGCGTACAGTAATTCTTAATTCATTGGTTTAGTGATCATGCCCCGCCGAGGCATCTGCCTCGGTGAGGGTTGATTATATAAACAAAAAATTTATGGAGGAAAATAATATGAAGAAGATTTTATCTCTCGGCGTTGCTGCTGCAGTTGTTTCCATGACCGCTGTTGCTGCTTCCGCTGCAATCGAACCCGTTATTCTTGAAGAAGCTGTTGCTGGTCAGACCATCACAGTTGAAGTTCGCGCTAATGACGTTGCTGTTTCCGATATCGGTTTCACAGTAGTTGCTTCCGACAACCTCGAGCTCGTTGATTCCACTGCTGACGCTGCTGGTATCTTCAACGCTGAGAACGGCAAGTTCGCTTGGGCTTCCATGTCCGACTGCGAGCCCGGCGCTCTCCTGCTCACACTGACCTACACTGTAGGCGAGGGCGAGGAAGTTTCCGTTGCTCTCGAGAGCGACATCTACGCTGATATCCTCGGCGATGCTGCTACTGCTACAGTTGTAGCTGGTGGCGAGGATCTCGACGATCCCGTTGACGGCGATGACATCATCGTTGACGATCCCGTAACAGAAGATCCCGCAGATGACAATACTGCAGAGGATCCTGCTGATACTGATACAGACAACGCTGAGACAGGTATCGCTCTCGCAGTAGTACCCGCAGTTCTCGCTGGCGCTGCTATCGTAGTTTCCAAGAAGAGAAAGTAATTCTTAATTGAATTAACTCGTTCTAAAAAACACATGACCTCCCCGAAAGGGGAGGTTTTTGTTTTTTGCGGCAGATTTCGGTTAGCTGACAGCTTACCTAAAAATCTGCCGTTTTTTTGTGCAAAGTGCCAAAGTTCGTTTTTTAACGTAATCGTTATCATAATAAGGCAATTACTTAAATCAATATCTTGTAGATTTAAAAAAAGCAGAACTTGATTAACACAAAATGTTGAAATCATGAAACTGAGAAGTTACAAGAATGAATAAACAGTT
>CAYSYF010000043.1:7887-22582 GCA_964435155.1 uncultured Ruminococcus sp.
TTATATAAAGTGCATAAAAAAATTCAAATCTTATTGACATCAGCGTATAAATTTGATATAATTATTAAGGTATATATGATAGCGGTGTTATGGCTTTGTGTAAGCTGTCAGCCGTTTCCTGCGGACGAAAGGACTTCCATGGAACATATTATTCAAGCTAACAACGTCTGCATGGACTTTCACATCGGCGACGGAAGTGTCGTTCATGCGTTAAAAGGAATAGATCTTCAGGTTCAGCCCAATAAGCTGTCGATCCTGCGTGGACGTTCGGGCTCGGGCAAGACTACGCTGATAAATATCCTTGGCGCTTTGGACAGACCTACCTCGGGAGAGGTCAGATTCCTCGATGATGACAACGATATCACAAAGCTGTCCGATTCCGCAAGGGATAGGCTGAGGCGCTGTGATATGGCTTTTGTTTTCCAGTCCGTGGCGCTTATTTCTACAATGACCGCGTTTGAGAATGTTGAGTTTGCGCTTCGCCTCAACAAGCTGCCGTACAAGCAGCGCGTGGAGCGCGCAAAGCAGGCTTTGATACAGGTGGGGCTTGAAAAGCGTATGCACCATCGCCCGGGCGAGATGTCGGGCGGTGAGCAGCAGAGAGTTGCTATTGCAAGAGCTATCGCGACCTCGCCCAAGATAATATTCGCAGATGAGCCGACGGCAGAGCTTGACTCCCCGACAGGCTTCGCGGTAATGAAGCTGTTCAGAGAGCTTGTGAGGAACAACGATCTTACGATCGTCATGACAACGCATGATACCTCGATGATGGAGCTTGCTGATATCGTTTACACCTTGGAGGACGGCGTTATCAGTGATGTTACTGTGAACGAGAACGTTGACGAGGAGGAAGCAGATGCCTAAAAAAGTCATGCTGGCTCCGCCCGAAAACGTGATGGTTCAGGCGGATAACCTCGTAAAGATCTATAAATCCACCGATGTTGAGGTAATGGCTCTTCAGGGTCTTGACCTCACGGTAGAGCGCGGCGAGCTTATGGGTATCGTCGGTTCCAGCGGCAGCGGTAAATCCACACTGCTGAATATGCTGGGCGGACTTGACAGACCCTCGGCGGGAAGCCTTTTTGTTGACGGAAAGGATATGCTGAAGTTCACCGAGAAGGATTTCATAGAATACAAAAGAAAAACAGTCGGGTTTGTGTGGCAGAATAATGCGCGCAACCTGATTCCCTATTTAACGGCACAGCAGAATGTTGAGATGCCGCTTTTGCTCTCGGGCTTCTCGGGAAGACGTCAGAGGGCTGCGGAGCTGCTTGATATGGTGGGGCTTTCCCACCGCAAGAACAGCCGTCTTGATCAGATGTCGGGCGGTGAGCAGCAGAGAGTTGCGATCGCTATCGCGCTTTCAAACAATCCTAAGCTGCTTCTCGCGGACGAGCCGACAGGCTCGGTCGACACCGCGACTGCAAAGCTGATACTTGATGTTTTCCGCGATCTTAACAGGGTCATGGGCGTAACGATAATCATTGTTACGCATGATACAAAGCTTTCCGCGCAGATAGACCGTGTGGTTGCTATCCGCGACGGCAAGACTTCGACTGAGCTTGTAAGAAGAACAGGCGGCGCGAAGTCGTTCGGACAGCTTACAGAGGAGGCTGCACAGGCAGGACACGAGGAGCTTTCGGTGCTCGATCGTGCAGGGCGTTTGCAGATCCCGAAGGAATATCTCGAAGAGCTTGGGCTTAAAGGCGGCGACAAAGTCCGCGTTGAGCTTGAGGACGGAAGGATATGCATCTACCCTCGTATGTGAGGGTGAAAATTATTTTTGCATCTTGATCGGGTGTTCCCGATTTCGATATGCTGCATTACAGTCTAGGAAAGGTGGAAAATATTGTGGCAAGAAAGCACACATTGAAGCTGAAGAAGATGACATCAATGTTTTTGTCTGCATTGATGCTCAGCACTGCTTTTCAGTTTCCGATGACCATCGGCGCGGCTGCTGAGGAAGAGCAGAGCGCGTCTAATATGGGATCATCATCTGTAAGTACCGCAAATGTCGGTATGTCAAGCAACGAGGACGCGTACAAAAATTACATAGCAAAGTACGCTGACGCGGAAATGCCTATGGAGGAGGTAGTTGTCGATATACTCAACTACGAGGCTTCCAACGGCGCTGTCACCGAAGTGGTGGACTATGGAATCGAGAAGGACTGCGTATCTTGGCTCGACAGTGAAGGTACTATTACATGGACGTTCAATGTTGAGAAGGCAGGTCTTTACAACCTCGAGATGTTCTATCACCCCGTGGCAAGCACAAACACTACTATCGAAGTTGTGCTGAAGATCGACGGCGAGAGCCCCTTCGACGAGGCTGAGCTTATTGAGCTTGACCGTTACTGGCACAGCGCGACTGCTATCGGCTACGATGCAAAGCAGAAGAACCAGAAGCGTCCTCCTCAGGAAGAGTACGACTGCTGGGTAACATATCCTATCAAGGATAAGGACGGTCTTATCAATACACCGTACTTCTTCTACCTTTCCGAGGGTGAACATACATTATCCCTTGACGGCGTAAAGACAAATCTCTACATGAAGGGTATCCGTTTCTACAATTCTGAGGAGCTTCCTACATACGCAGAGATCGCGCCTACACAGGATCAGATCAATAACACTCCCGCGCTCGCAAATAATCAGGCTATCCTGTTCGAGGCGGAGTCGCCGGTGTACACAACTTCCTCTACACTGTACCCCACATACGACAGAACAGACTATACCGTAAGCCCCTCCCACCCCGTAAACAAGCGTTACAACACGATCGGTACGGATACATGGGATCAGGCTACTCAGGCGATCTGCTGGGAATTTGAGGTTCCTGCAGACGGATATTATTCCATTCAGTTCAAGGCTCGTCAGAGCACGATGCGTGGCTTCTTCTCCAACAGACGCGTTTACATCAACGGCGTTGTTCCCTGCAAGGAGCTTGACGATGTAAAGATCAAGTATGATCCCAACTGGCAGACGGTTGAGCTTTGCGATGCCGACGGCAATCCCATCTATGTTGAGCTCAAGGCAGGCAAGAACACCATCATGCTTGAGGCTATCCCCGGCGATATCGGTGAGGTTATGCAGCGCCTTGACGATCTTATCTACGAGCTTAACTACTACTACAGAAGAATCCTGATGATCACAGGTCCTTCGCCTGATGAATACAACGACTACTACCTCGACGATCAGATCCCCGAGCTGCTCAATGTATTCCAGAACGCTATCGACACCCTTTACGAAGAAAAGGCAGGTATCGAGGCTCTGACAGGTCAGGGTTCTGAGGCTTCTACACTGCAGACTATGGCGGTAATCCTTCAGATGGCAGTTGATGAGCCTGATGAGATCCCGCTGATGCTCTCCAGTATCAAGGATCAGATTTCTGCGGTTTCCGCTTGGATGCGTGACTACCGCGATCAGCCTCTCGAGCTTGACTACATCGAGGTAAAGACAGTTCACGATAACTACAAGGATGCAGGCTCCAATTTCTTCTCGTCCTTTGCATTCGGCTTCCAGGCATTTATCGGTTCTTTCTTTGAGGACTATACATCTATCACAGATTCCACAGAGCAGGCACTGAACGTTTGGGTTTCCCTCGGTCGTGACCAGGCTACTGTTGTAAGTGAGCTGGTAAGCTCCGAGTACAATCAGGAGCACTCCACTCCTATCTCTATCAGCCTTGTACAGGGCGCCGTTCTCGAGGCTACCCTCGCAGGCAAGGGCCCTGAGGTTGCGCTGTTCATCGGCGGTGACTTCCCCGTAGTTTGTGCTTCCAGAGGTCTTCTTGTTAATATGAAGGGCTTCACCGACTACGATGAGGTGGTTTCCAGATTCAGCGAAGATGTAACGACGCTGTATGAATTCAACGACGGAGTTTACGGTATCCCGCTGACTCAGAACTTCCCGATGATGTTCTACCGTACCGACGTTCTTGAAGAGCTCGGCTACGATGAGCCGCCGGAGTCATGGGACGCACTTATCGAGATGCTTCCTGACCTTCAGAGAAAGTATCTTGAGGTAGGTCTTATTCTCCCCTCCAACGTTTCTTCTCAGGTATTTGACGCAGGTAACACATTCGTACTGCTGATGAACCAGACAGGTCAGAGCTTCTACAATGAGAGCCAGACCGCAACAACATTTGAGACAGAGGCTGCTGTTGAGGCGTTTACAAAGTGGACAAAGTTCTACACTGTATATGACTTCGATCAGTCCTACGACGCATTCACACGTTTCAGAACAGGTGAGATGCCTATCCTCGTTCAGAACTACACCTTCTACAACCAGCTTAGTGTAGCGGCTCCCGAGATCAAGGGTCTTTGGGACTTCACACACGTTCCCGGCACATACAGAACAGACGAGAACGGCAACACGATTCTCGACTACACCGCAAACTCCGGTTCCGCCGGTGCGGTAATCTTCCAGTCCTGCTCCAACAAACAGGCTGCTTGGGACTTCATCAAGTGGTTTACCGAAACAGAAACTCAGGTTTCCTACGGTAAGAATATCGAAGCTATCATGGGTCCGCTCGGACGTTATGATACAGCTAACCTCGAAGCGCTGTCCAGACTTAACTGGTCTACCTCCGAGTACAGAAAGATCAGCGATCAGATGGCAAATCTGAAGGAAGTTCCGATCATTCCTGCTTCCTACGCTGTAACACGTAACGTTTACAACGCTTTCAGAGCGGTAGTAAACAACCAGAAGAATCCCAGATATGAGCTCAGCTCTTACAATCGCGATATCAACAACGAGATCGTAAGAAAGCTGAAGGAGCTTGGCTTCTACGAAGAGTAAGCTTTTCCGGAGCTTTCCGGAAGAGCCACCGCTCTTTCCAATAAAAATTAGGAGGAATCAGTTTGTTCGGTAAAGAAAAAACGCAGTATATCGAAGACAGTAAATTTCGCTATACGATGCGTGAAATGAAAAAGAACGGCAGCGCCTACATACTTGCACTTCCGTACTTCCTGCTGTTCCTGATATTCACGGGTATCCCGGTCGTTATCTCCCTCCCTATCGGCTTTACCAGCTTCAACATGGTACAGTTCCCTACATGGGTAGGTCTTAACAACTTCTATACTCTGTTCCTCGGGGACGACGTTTTCCTTATTGCTATCCAAAATACATTAGTATTTGCTATCATCACAGGCCCTGTAAGCTATATCATGTGTTTTATTCTTGCATGGCTGATCAACGAGATGCCCGGCGCGCTGAAGACGGTATTCACATACATCTTCTACGCTCCTACGCTGGCAGGTAACATCTTTGCTACATGGCAGCTCATCTTCTCAGGCGATACATACGGCTTCCTTAACTCCACACTGATGGATCTCGGCATTATCAAGGGTCCTCAGCAGTGGCTTACTGACGCAAGATATATCCTCGTGTGCGTTATCATCGTACAGATGTGGATGTCCCTCGGCGCAGGCTTCCTGTCGCTGCGTGCGGGCTTCCAGGGTATCGACAAGTCCGGCTATGAGGCGGGCGCTATCGAGGGTATCAAAAACCGCTGGCAGGAGCTGCTCTACATCACTATTCCCAGCATGGGTCCGCAGTTGCTGTTTGCTGCCGTAATGCAGATCACAGCCTCCTTTACCGCAGGTGATATCGGACGCTCCCTTACAGCATTCCCTTCAACCGACTACGCTGCGCACACCATTATGACTCACGCGTTCGACTACGGTTCTATCCGTTACGAGATGGGTTATGCCTGTGCGATCTGCTTCCTGCTATTCCTTGTAATGATGCTCGTTAATAACGTAATACGCAAGGCAATGAGCGGAATTTTGGATACTTAAGGAGGACAGAAAATGCGTATAATTCAAAGAAGAAAGAGATGGGGCGGCTCCCGTGGCGGCGATATCGCGATCTTCATCGTGCTGTGCCTTATCGGTCTGTTCATGCTGTTCCCGATCTACCTGTCCGTTATCCAGTCCATAAAGCCTGTTGAGGAGCTGTTCGTGTTCCCTCCGAAGCTTTATGTTCAGCGTCCCACTTCCCAGAACTTTGAGGATATGCTCAAGGTTGCGGGCAGCCTTGACGTTCCCTTTTCCAGATATGTATTCAACTCGATATTCGTATCCGTTGTTGTAACTGTTTCCCAGTTGTTCCTCGCTTCCTCCGCTGCTTACGTGCTTGCTAAGGTAAAGGCACCCGGCGTAAAGGCAATGAACAAGATCATTGAGATCGCGCTGCTGTTTACATCTTCAGTTACATACATCGTACAGTACATCGTAATGGCTACTCTGGGCATGATCGATACCTACTGGGCGATCACGCTGCCGTACATTGCAACGCCTATGGGTCTGTTCCTTATGAAACAGTTCATGGGTCAGATTCCCGAAAGTATGATCGAGGCGGCAAAGCTCGACGGCGCAAGCCATATGAGAGTCTGCTGGCAGATCGTAATGCCTAACGTTAAGCCTGCTTGGCTGACGCTGATGATCTTCGCTTTCCAGGGCGCATGGCAGATCACCGGTTATCTCTTCGTTTACAGTGAGCAGCTCAAGCCTATACCCATCGTAATGCAGCAGATCTCCGCTGCAGGTATAGCCCGTGCCGGCGTATCGTCGGCGACGGTAGTAGTACTAATGCTGCCTCCTATGATACTGTTCCTTATCCTGCAGTCAAACGTTGTTGAAACGATGGCTCACTCGGGTCTTAAGGATTGATGAAATAATTAACGAAAGGATGATTTTGAGTGCCATCAATTAAGCGCATCGCAGTCCGTGCTGTCGCTGTGGTAATGGCTGCCGTTACACTCGGAACCTGCGTAGCTTACGCAGACGAGCCTTATGACGGCTACAACTACGACTGGTGGGAAGATCCCGTCCCCTCTCAGAACGGTTACGTTGTAGACAGAGTTGTTACCGGTGCTGATCTTGGCGTTGGTTCACTTACAGAGCCTGCCGATATCTTTATCTCGGACGACGAAGAAATATATATCGCCGATACAGGCTACAAGGGTACACTGGATTCCAGCATGAAGGGCAGAATCGTTATTGCGGATAAGGATTTTAACCTCATAAACTCTGTTGAGTACCTTGATTTCGGCGATCTCGAAGATTGGCTTGCCGACAAGAAGGAAGAGCTTGCCGAAAAGCAGTCACAGTATAACAAGCTCAGCGACATCTACTTCGATGGTCCTACAGGCGTTTTCGTAGATGAAGGCGTTGTTTATGTTGCTGATAATGCAAATGACCGCGTAGTTTCCTTTACCGTAGAGACCGATGGAAACGGTGTCGGCTACGGAAAGGTAATAAGAGTATTCACACGTCCCGACGCTGACGTTTACGACGCTAATACTACATTCAATCCCAGCAAGGTGCTTGTTGACGCCGCAGGTAACGTTTATATCTGTATCAAGTCCATCACAAAGGGTGCTGTAGTATTCTCCAAGGACGGCGAGTTCAACGGCTACTTCGGTGCAAACCGTGTAGAGGCTACCGCCGATGTTCTTATGAACGCTTTCTGGAAGCTTATCTTCACCCGTGAGCAGGTTAAGAAGATGCAGAGAAACGTTCCTGTCGAAATATCCAACTTCGATATCGACTCCGATAACTTCATCTATACAGTTACAGAGTCCAAGAGCGTTGAAACTGATATCATCAAGAAGCTCAACTCCGCCGGTACAAATATCTTTATCAACCTCGGCTACTCCGATTACACATTCGGTGACGCCTTGACAAAGTATTACCGCGGTCAGACATACTCCTCACAGATCACAGACGTTGACATCGGTACCAACGGCACCATCAACCTGCTTGACCTCAAGACAGGCCGTGTATTCCAGTACGATGATGAGTGTAATCTGCTCTTCATCTTCGGCGGCAAGGGCTCGCAGAAGGGTACGTTTACAACAGTAAACGCTGTTGAGAGCCTTGGCACTAACGTTTATGTTCTTGACGGACGTAAGGCAAGTATCACAATATTCAAGCAGACAGAGTTCGGTAATCTCGTTCACGAGGCGATCACGCTCTTTAACAGCGGTAAGTACGAAGAGGCGCGCGGTCCTTGGGAAGAGGTACTCAGACGTGACTCCAACTACTGGCTGGCTTATATCGGTCTTGGTAACGCTTACCTCAATCAGGGTGAGTATGAGACCGCTATGGAGTATTTCCTGTACAACTCCAAGACCGGTTACAACGACGCTTTCAAGGGCTGGCGAATGAACTTTATCAGAGATAACTTCACCGTTATCGCGATTGTCCTTGTCGGTCTGCTCGTTGCGGTATATGTTATAGCTTCTGTAAGAGGCAAGATCAGAGCCAAGAAGCGTGCCGAGGCGGAGCGTCTGTTCAAGGCTCAGAATAAGGGAAGGGAGGACTAAAGCATGAGATTTGATCTTGATATGCCCAAGTGGAAATGGCCTTTCTACATTATGGTCCACCCCTTTGAAGGCTTTGAGGATCTCAGATGGAAGAAAGCTTACAGCATGAGAGTTTCCATGGTCATCGTAGCGCTCTTCTTCATCATAAGCGTTTGCGAACAGCTTATGACAGGCTTCCTCTTCAACCAGAATTATGTAAAGATATTCAATATCGTTCCTATCATTATCCAGACGCTTGTCCTGTTCTTTACATGGGTAATAGGCAACTGGGCGCTGTGTACACTGTTCGACGGTGAGGGTACAATGAAAAACATCTGTGCCAATACCGCGTATGCACTGGTTCCCATGCTGATCGGTAAGGTTATAAACATTATCCTCAGTAACTGCCTTCAGAATTCCGAGGGTGCGTTCATCGTATTCGTATCCTATCTGACTATCGTTTGGACAGCGGTTCTGCTTATCTCGGGCATGAGAACGGTTCACCAGTATTCGATACCTAAAACCCTTCTGTTTATGTTAATTACGATCTTCGCAATGGTCGTGATCATCATACTGCTCGTACTTCTTGTTTCACTTTTCCAGCAGGTTTATGTATTTGTATATTCTATCTATACAGAGCTGCTTTACAGATTCACAAATCTCGAGCCTACAACGCTTATCCTTATAATGATCGGTGTTGTGGTTGTAGTTGCTGCTATCGTTATCACAGCGTACACGCTGTTTGAGAAGCATCAGCTCAAAAAGCAGATGGAAAAGCTTAAATCCTGATGAACAGTAACACTTAAGGTTTTATTATTGAAAATGGTGGTGTAAAAATGCTTCAATTACGCAAGAAAATACTTGCCGGTATCCTCTGCTCCGCAGTGGTGCTTTCGGCAAGCCAGAGCGTTGCATGGTCTGAGACCGCAGAGGTTCCCACCGACGCAGGCACTGTGGAATCGGCTGACGCAGCCGAGGAAGCAGAGGATACCGTTTCCGATGCTACAGAGGACGCAGCCGTTGAGGTCGCTCCCGTGACAGAGGAACAGGCGCTTGCAGAGTGCAAACTTTATGCAGAATCGTCCACGCTCGAACTTTATGTAAATGAGGGCACCGGATACTTCGCAGTTAAGAACAAGGACACCGGCTACTGCTGGTGGAGTAATCCTTATAACGCGGATTCCGACCCTATCGCTGCCGGCACAAACCTTGCCGGACTTAAATCCGCCCTTTGCATCGAGGGCAGAAAAGTAAATGATACCGACCACAGCAAGACTGATCTCAAGTCCTTTGCTGATGTTATGAAGAACGGTACATACACCTTAGAGAAGGTTGACAACGGTTTCAAGTGTACGCTCCAGTTCAAGAACGCAGGTCTCACAGTTCCTTATTATGTAACACTTGTTGATGACTACTTCGAGGTATCCGTCGCCGTTGATGAGATCATTGAGGAGGAGCTGCTCGGCAACACTGCTGAGGCTGTCCGCTCCATCATCACTATCAGCCTTTTCAAGGATCTCGGTGCAGGCTCTGCTGACGAAGAGGGCTACATTATCACTCCCGACGGCTCGGGTGCGGTTATCAACTTCAACAACGGTAAGACAAATACTACTGAATATTCTCAGAAGATGTATGGCAGAGATATCGCGATAAGCTCCGATCTGGCTCCCGCTAAGACAGAGCAGGCTTATCTCCCTGTCATCGGTATAGTTAAGGAAGACAATGCACTGCTTGCAGTGGCTACTGAGGGTGCTGCTTATGCAACAGTAAGAGCAAGCATCAACGGTCAGGGCGCAACTTCCTTCAACTCCGTATGGTTCGACTTCAGCCTGCGTTCCAATGACTCTTACTACATGGGACAGAGCAACGCGGCGCTGAGCGCTTACGAAACAAATATCATTCCTGAGGACAGGATCACAGTTCGTTACTATCCTATCGCTAAGGAAGACGCTGACTACGTTGACGTTGCGCTCCGTTATCAGGAGCACCTTGTTGATACAGGCGTACTCACCGAGGGCAAGACAAGCGAGGATCTGCCTTTCTATCTTGACATCTTCGGCGGTACAGTAAAGCAGCAGTCTGTTATGGGCTTCCCTGTTTCTCTTGAAACCGCAGCTACCACTTACGAGGAAGCTAAGCAGATCGTTGAGCAGCTTTATCAGCTTGGCGTTGACAATATGGTCATCACCTATGAGGATTTCAATGCCGCAGGTATGACAAGCCGTATCTCCAACAGCGTTGACTACTCAGGAACGCTGGGCGGAAAGAACAAGTATAAGCTGCTTTCAGATTACTGTGCAAGCATTGGCGCTACACTTGCTCCCAGCATTGATATTCAGGAGTATGAGCGCTCCGGCAACGGCTACTCCACAACAAGCTCCTCTGTAATCCGTGTAACCAAGGCTTACGCAACACAGAACGAGTACGAGCGCGCATTCGGCACTCCTCATGACACAAGAGAGAGCTGGTATATCCTGACTCCCGCTTACTATCAGGAGGTAGTACAGAAGATCGTTAACAGCTATGTCAAGGAAGGCATCAGTGCCATCTCCCTTGAGCAGGCAACAAATATGCTGTACAGTGACTTTACAACTAATACTGTAAAGCAGACCTCCAGACAGAAGGCTGTTGAGTACCTCAAGGCTTGCTATCAGATCATCAAGGATAACAACCTCACATTTGTTGCAGACGCTTGCAACGACTACGCTCTGCAGTATGTTGATTACATCAGAAACGTACCGCTTTACAGCAGTAATTTCGACGTTTACGACTACGACATTCCTTTCTACGAGATAGTAATTCACGGCTATATCCCCTACACAACAAAGGCCAAGAATGCAAGCTCCAGTGCTGATGAAATGTATCTGCTCGCTGTGGCAACAGGTACTCCCGTCCACTATGAGGTAATGTACGAGAACCCCAACGAATTCACTGATTGCGCTTATGATACATTGTTCTACACCTACTACGGCGGCTGGCTTGAGATCGCTGCTGCTGAGTACAGAGTGACACAGGACTTCATCAAGACGCTGGCAGATGAAACTATCACCGATTTCGAGTACCTTGAGAGAGATGTAGTACAGACTAAGTTCTCCGACGGTACAGTTATCAAGGCTGACCTTGGTGAGCTGACACTCGAGATCAACGGCACGAACATCAATCTTGCCGATTACGGACTGAAAGGAGCGACAACTGACTGATGAGTGACGAAAGAAATTTCGACCCCACAAACGCTGCTGAAGTAACAGAAGCTGTATCAGAGGTCGTTGAAGCTTCCGCAGCACCCGTAGCCGAGGCAGTTGCTCCCGTAGCTGAGGAAGCTGCTCAGACAGTTCATGAGGCTACAGCAGTAGTCGAAGAGGCTGTCGAGGCAGTTCAGGAAGCGCCTGTTGTTGAGGAGGCTTCCGAAATCGCTGAAGCTGCTGTTGAAACGGTTCAGGAGGTTGCTCCTGTCCGTGTATCTGCTCATAACACAGCGGCTGCTGCTTCCTTCAACCTTGAGGGCGCAGAGGTCGATGTCCGCAGAAAGGACGGCGCTAAGGTACAGCGTAAGATCAAGACCGCAAAGATCTCCTACGAAAGAAAGAAGAGCCTGTACGGCTACGGCTTCATCGCTCTTTGGGCGGTCGGCACACTGTGGCTGTTCATACTCCCCGTTATCACATCTCTGTGGTACTCGCTGTGCGACACTCAGCTTTTTGCTAAAGATGATGCGCTGCTTCACGGTATGACCACAGCAGGTATCTATACCGAGTGGAACAACTTCGGTAACTATATCGACGCCTTCAGTGACAGTGCGGACTTCCTTCCTGCACTGCTCAACTCCCTCGCCGATATCGGACCCAAGTCCGTTGTTATTCTGATCTTCTCCCTGTTTATCGCAGTTATCCTGAACCAGAAGTTCAGAGGAAGAACACTGGCACGTTCCATCTTCTTCCTGCCTGTACTTATTGCAACAGGTCCCGTTATCAGCGTTATCAACGGTGATATGGCATCGCAGGGCGTATCCGATGCTTCTCAGTTCAGCACACTGTTCAAAACGGACCTTGTTACGGAACTGATGGAGTTCATGGGTATTTACGGCATAAATCAGACGTTTACTGAGGTTATTCAGAATATCACCAGTGATGTCCTGAACCTCGTATGGAACTCAGGTATCCAGATCCTGATATTCCTTTCCGCTTTGCAGACCATTCCTCCCTCCGCGAAGGAAGCTGCAAGCATGGAGGGTGCTACCTCCTGGGAGTTCTTCTGGAAGATCACATTCCCCTACATAAGCCCGATGATCCTTTCCAACCTTGTATATACCATCATAGATGCGTTCGTATCTACCGATAACGAGGTTATGGAGTGCGTGCTCGCGGCGTCCAGAAGATGGGAATACGGCACATCTGCGGCTCTCGCGTGGATCTACTTTGCTATCATCGGCGCGTGCCTTGCTATTATCACGGTAATAGTAAACAGATTCGTATTCTACGAGAATGATTAAGGAGGTTAGAGAAGTGACAGATAATAATTTTGTTTTTCCTTCCGAGGAAGATGTTAATGTTGCTAATCAGCCTGCTGAAAATGTAACATCTGCTCCCGAGGCTGCGACTGCTCAGGAGATCCCTGCAGCTGCTCCCGCTCCCGAGGCTGAGCCTATCATCGCTGCCGAGCCTGCTGACGCAGCTCCCGAAGCGATAGCAGAGGCAATTGCTGATATCAACGACGCGTCCGCAGTTGTTGCGGCTCCCATTGATACAGGCAAGAAGCCCAATAAAGCAAAGAAAAAGAAGGACGATTACCACGTATCCAGCTTTGAGATACTGAAGAACTATCGTCACTACACCGACAAGGAGAAGAAGCACTATCGCTACATTCTCAAGCGCAGAATTTCCGGTTGGGTATGGCCTTTCTTCAGATTTATCATCGTTTTCGGTCTTTCGTTCGTTATCCTTTATCCTATCCTGTACATGATCTCCACAGCTATCCGTCCTCAGGCGGAGATGAACGACCCCTCGGTTATGTGGATCCCCAAGTCTATCCGCTTTGAGAACTTCGTTGAGATCTGGAACGCTATCGAGTACCCCAAGACGCTGTGGGATACGCTGGTACTTAACATCGTATCCTCTATCCTTCAGGTTGGTACTTGTGCGCTTACAGGCTACGGCTTTGCAAGATTCAAGTTCAAGGGCAAGAATCTTCTGTTCGGAATCGTTATCCTTCAGATCATCGTTCCTACACAGATCATTCTGATTCCCCAGTATATGCAGTTCAGATACTTTGATATCTTCGGTCTGTTCAACAGCTTGCTTGGTGACTCTATCAGTCTTGTTGATACAAACTGGTCAATGTACATTCCTGCATTCTTCTGCAACGGTATCCGTGCAGGTCTGTTCATCTATCTGTTCAGACAGTTCTTCCGCGGACTTCCCAAGGAGCTGGAGGACGCTGCGTACCTTGATGGCTGCGGTCCGTTCAAGACCTTTATCAGCGTTATGGTCCCCAATGCAGCAAGCTCCTTCCTGACAGTATTCATCTTCTCGATCGTTTGGTACTGGAACGACTACTATGTATCCTCCATGTACTTCTCCAACGCAAGCACTATCTCCCTGAAGATCGATACTATCGCAACAAGCATCTCCATGTATCTGTATAACGAGGTACGTAATGCGACCGAGTTCATCGTTTGGATGGAGGCAGGCTGTCTGCTTGCGATCGCTCCTATCGTTATCATGTATGTATTCCTTCAGAAATACTTTACAGAGGGTATCGAAAGAGCAGGTCTTGCTAACTAATCTGACTGTGAGAAATTTCTCTTGGTCACAACTGATTACAAACATACAGCCTCCGCAAGGAGGCTGTTTTGTTGAAAGGAACAAAATGAAATTCGTTGAGATATTCACCGATGGTGCGTGCAGCGGAAATCCGGGCCCCGGCGGTTACGGAGCTATACTCCGCTGCGAGGGGCGAGAAAAGGAGCTTTCGGGCGGCGAGCCTCACACCACAAACAACCGCATGGAGCTGCTTGGCGTTATCACAGCGCTGGAGGCATTAAAGTTTCCGTGTCAGGTACGGCTTACCACCGACAGCAAATATGTCGTGGACGGAATTACCAAGGGCTGGGCGGCCGGCTGGAAGAAGCGCGGCTGGAAAAAGGGCGACGGCAAGCCTGCGCTCAATCCTGACCTTTGGGACAGGCTGCTTCAGTTGTTGGCAGTACATGATGTTGAATTTTGCTGGATAAAGGGTCATGCAGGTCACGAAGAAAACGAGCGCTGTGACAGGCTGGCTGTTATCCAAAGAGATATTTATTCAAATAAATAATTCGATGCCGCATAGAAAGTGCGGCATCTCAGACCGTCGAAAAAGTCCCGTTGGGACTTTTCCGCCGAAACATCCGCACTG
>CAYSYF010000044.1:0-22578 GCA_964435155.1 uncultured Ruminococcus sp.
GGCAGTGCGGATGTTTCGGCGGAAAAGTCCCAACGGGACTTTTTCGACGGTCTGATGGCTGCGTGTAAATACGCAGCCTTTATTTTTATTCCAGTGTTTTAAGTGCTTTTATTCTGCGGAAGATAAGGCACACAGCAACTCCTGCTATTCCTATCACAAAGAACAGCAGAGCCGCGCCTGCGCCCTTGCTGCCACCAAAAACAGCTTTCAGCAGCTCAATGTCGGTGCTCGCCATGAAAGGCTCGAACACCTCGTCAACCAGCAGACCGCCAAGAAAATATCCCAGCGGAATGGTGAAGAATTGCAGCGTGTTTCTTACCGAATACACTCTGCCCTGCATATCGGTGGGAACATTTCCGCGGAAGATGACATCATAATTCGCATTCATCAGCGGTATCACAAGCCAGCCAAGCACCGCGCCTATACACCACACTATGACATTATCCGAAAAAGCAAACAGAAAATTCTCCGTGCTCATGGATATCAGCAGGCAATTACACAATACTTTAACACGACTTTTCGGTTTTGGATAAAAAGTCGCAATAATACTGCCGAAAAGAGTGGCAATACCTACACAACCGCTGACTATGCCAAGCGCCGTTTCATCGGCTTTATTCAGTATCATTGCAGGAAGCGCCGCGTCATATATCGAGGCTATCAGATTTATCGCTGAAAGAAACAATATCATACACAATATGCCTTTGTTTTCTCTGAGATAAACAAGTCCGCTCTTTGCAGAGCCCAGCAGGCTCTCGCTGCTTTTTTCACTGCGCTCCGCCTCGGGTATCCTTATGAAGAATAACAGCACAAGAAAAGCTGCGGCAAATGTGACAAGATCGAACAAAATGACCGCCTCGATACCTGCAAGCGTTACCATAGCAGTCGCAAGTACAGGTGTAAGTATGGACACCAGCGAATTTGAAAACGACCTCATTCCGCTCGTTTTCTGATAATGCTTTTTGGGAGTCAGCAGAGTTGTCGCTACGTCCGACGCAGGCGACTGCACTGTATTCATCAGACCATTTACAGCGTTTATAATGTACAGATGCCACACCTCAAGGCTGCCTGTTTTAAGCAGTACAAGCACCGTCACAGTGCAGGCAGCCGCTATGCTGTCGCACACAAGCATTATTATTTTCTTGTTCCACTTATCGCTTATCGCGCCTGCGAAGATACTCATCACCACATACGGCGCATACGAGCATACCGTCAGCAGCGCAGTTGTAAGTGCCGAGCCGCTGTCGTTATACAGCCATATAACCAGCGCGAAATTTGTCATGGCACTGCCCAGTGCCGAAAAAGACTGTGTGAGCCACAGTATGATAAAATTTTTGAGTTCTTTTAATGTATTCATAATACCTTGCTCCTTTTTGATTTTTATTGAAGTCAAAACTGCAAGGTATGACGGTCAAAATCACTCCATGCTGTCCGTCATTCCCTGCATGGAGCTGTGCAGCTGCACATAACAATAACTGCCATTATTCAATCACCTCAAATCATGCTATATAGTCCTTGAGCGCCTTTATCAGCGCGTCTATCTCCTCGTCTGTTCCTATCGTTATCCTCAGGCGGTTGTCGATACGCGCCTTCTTGAAGTATCTTACATAGATATCGCGCGTTTTGAGATACTCGCAGATATCCTTTGCCGCGTACTTTGCGTGCTCGGCAAACACGAAATTAGTACTGCTGTCAGGGAGCGTGAAGCCCATCTCGCGAAGCTCCTTTGTAAGTCTTTCACGCGTTGCAATGACCTTTTTCAGCATCGCACCGAAGTACTCCTCGTCCTCGACAGATGCCACGCCTGCCTCTATCGCAATGCTATCCATGGGATAGGAATTGTAGCTGTCCTTTGCCGCATAAAGCGCGCTGATTATCTCCTTGTTGCCGAATGCACAGCCTATTCTCATACCTGCCATAGAACGCGACTTTGAAAAGGTCTGCGTTACAACAAGGTTTTCGTACTCGGAGAGCAGCGGAATTGCGGAAACTCCGCCGAAATCAACATAAGCCTCGTCAACTATAACAACGCTGTCGGGATTTGCGTCAAGTATCTCACGAATAAAATCCAATCCTCTGCCGATACTTGTGGGAGCGTTGGGATTTGCGATCACAACACCGCCGTTCTCACGCTTGTAGTCTGCTGCATTGATACCGAAATTTTCGTCAACGGGAATAGTTTCGTATGGGATACGCAGCATATCGCACCATACGGGATAGAATGAATATGTAATATCGGGATAGATAACAGGCTTGTCGGAATTGAAAAACGCTCTGAAGCAAAGCGCCAGCACATCGTCCGAGCCGTTACCCACAAAAACGTTCTCCCTCTCCATTCCAACGCGCTTTGCGATAGCCGCAGCAAGGGGCTTCGCGTCGGCGTCGGGGTACTTTTTAAGGCTGCCGCCCCTGAACTGCTCGATAGCCTTTATTACGCCGGGCGCGGGGGGATAGGGGTTCTCGTTTGCATTAAGCTTGATGAAATCCGTCTTGTTGGGCTGCTCGCCTGCAACATACGGCTCTATTTTGATAAGATTATCTCTCCAGCTCATGTCTTTTCCTTTCAAAAGCAAAAAAGGCGGAGCGGCACAACGCCGATCCGCCTTTGCATTTAAGCATAGCAATTATTCTGCGTCGTCCTCATCTTCAAGAGAAAACTCGAGATGCTGACCGCAGTTGGGGCAATCCATAGCGCCTGTAGCAGCCTGCTCGTAATCGAAGCGGATTGTGTTGCTGCAAGCGGGACAAGTTGTTTCGTACAGCTCGCCCAAATCGTCCTCAAAATCATCGTCATCATCATACTCGTCGTCATCATCGTCGATGTCGTATACGATGTCCTCAAGGTCTGCAACGCTCTCCTCCATGTCAGTCATAACGTCTGCGATGTCGTTAAGCTCGTCGTCAACCTCCTTGAGGTTCTCTGCGATGTCGGAAAGTACATCAAGCACTGCGGCAAGTATCTTGCCTTCCTTTGTGGACTCGTCAAGGGCAAGACCCTCTGCAAGACCCTTAATGTAGGAAACCTTTTCGCCGATTGTCATAATAATCAATCCTTTCCAAAAATGAAGTTTAAATTACTTTACACGCTCCATGTATTCGCCTGTTCTTGTGTCGATACGAATGATCTCGCCATTGTCGATGAACAGAGGAACACGGATCTCTGCACCTGTTTCAAGTGTAGCGGGCTTTGTAGCGTTTGTAGCTGTGTTGCCAGCGAAGCCGGGATCTGTCTGTGTGATCTGAAGCTCTACAAAGTTGGGGGGCTCTACGCCGAATACCTTGCCCTTGTAGGACAGCACCTTACATACCATGTTCTCCTTAACGAACTTGAAGTTGTCACCGAGATCGGAAGCGTTTACGGGAACGTCCTCGTATGTCTCGGGATCCATGAAGTGATACAGCTCGCCGTCAGAATATGTGTACTCCATATCCTTTCTCTCAACGTATGCTGTAGGGAACTTAGCTGTGGGGTTGTATGTCTTTTCAACCACAGAGCCTGTAATAACGTTTCTTACCTTTGTTCTAACGAACGCTGCGCCTTTACCGGGCTTAACGTGCTGGAACTCAATGATCTGCATTACATTGCCTTCCTCTTCAAAGGTCATGCCATTTCTGAAATCTCCTGCTGTAACCATAGTAGGATACCTCCAAATTTTTTTAAATTCAATACGAACCGCGGTCACAAAATACCGCTATTCTATACATCTTTATTATTTTACCCTATATTGCGGAATTTTTCAAGTGTTTTTTATAAAAAAACTTAAATTTCATATACGAATTAGCTTTTTTGTGGTTATTGTAAGGTTTTCACAGCCGTTTTCTGTAACTAATACCATATCCTCGATACGTACTCCGTATTTCCCCGAAATATACGCTCCCGGCTCTATGGTAACTATCATTCCTGCGCGAAGCATTGAGCTGCTCTTTCTTGACAGCGTGGGAGCCTCGTGTATCTCAAGCCCTACACCGTGACCAAGCCCATGACCGAAATACTTGTCATAGCCGCCCCAGCCGTTGAGCGTGCTTCTTGCAACGCTGTCAACCACCGCGCCGCCGATATCGGAGCGCACTGCCTGCAAGCCGTCAAGATTTGCGTAGAACACCGCGTTGTAAAGCTCCTCCATTTCGGGAGTAGGCTCGCCTATCACCAGCGTCCTCGTCATATCGGAATGATAACCGTCAACCACCGCGCCGAAGTCAAGCGTCAGGAAATCGCCGTTTTCCAGCGGTTTATCTGTCGGTACTGCATGAGGGGAGGCGGAATTTATTCCCGAGGCAGCGATAGTTTCAAACGAAAGATCGTCCGCGCCGCAGTCCATGATGAAGTAATTCAGCAGCGCCGCCACCTGCTTTTCGGTCATGCCCTTGCGCATACGCTCAAGCAGCCTCTCAAAAGCTGCCTCCGCGATACGCTGAGCCTTTACGATAAGCTCAACTTCCTCCGCGGACTTTATCAGGCGCATTGCGGATATCTTATCGGAAAGCCATGTTGAGCCGTCTATTTCGGCATAGAAAAGATCGCTCTTGTACTTTTCAAACTCAGAGATAGTCATATAAGCGCTCTCAACTGACAGCTTTGTTATGTTGTGCTTTATCATGAGGTCAAGCAGTTGCTTTCGGACATCGTCCATCAGCAGCACCTCGCAGTCAGTGACGCGCTGGCACGCCTTGTCGTAATAGCGCGAGTCGATGATGAGATATGAGCAGTCCTTCGTTACAAGAATAACTCCCGCGGAGGACTTGAAGCCGCAGAAATAACGTCTGCTTACATCTGACGTTATCAGCGCGCCGTGCGTTGTATCGGTGAGCTTTTCGGCAAGTCTTTGTATATTATTCATCTGCGCCACCAAGCTTATTGTGCAGCGCATACAGACCAAGTATGTAGCTGTACTTTCCGAAGCCTGCAATGCTGCCGCAGCACACGGGAGCTATCACGGAGTTTTTACGGAACTCGTCGCGGCTGTTTACATTGGAGAGATGCACCTCGACAACGGGTATCTTTATCGCTGCGATAGCGTCACGGATAGCATAGCTGTAATGAGTATAAGCGCCTGCGTTGAGGATAACGCCTGCACAGTCAAGCCTTGCCTCGTGAAGCCTGTCGATAAGCCCGCCCTCGGAATTGCTCTGGAAGAATGTAACGTCATAGCCGAGGCTCATTGCTGCCTCTGTGATCTCATCATTGATGGATTTCATGGTATCGCCGCCGTAGATCGTAGGCTCGCGCTCACCGAGAAGATTGAGATTAGGTCCGTTCATTACAAGTATCTTCATATCATTACCTCCGTTTTAGTTTAAAGGGATTCAAAATAACGTTTCATTTGCGCCGCGTCCTCTGCCTGAGTGCCGTCCGATTCGCAGATTATCGAAGGAGCAAGGTTTCTGCGGTGCAGCTCCTCCATGAGCGGCTCGAACTCAGGGCCCCACTGCTTGTCTGCGAATGTGACATGACGCTTCTCGCCGCCCGAGGTGAACTCTATCCTGCTGAAATGTATGTGCATACGGGATAGTCTGTCGTGACCGAGCTTGTGCTCGATATAGTCAAGTATCTGCGCGTACTCCTCTTTGCCCTTTATGCCGCCGAGAGTCCTCGCGTTGAGATGACCGAAGTCAACACACGGCAGAAAACGTTCGTCTGCTCCGCAAAGCTCCACTACCTCTTCAAGAGTGCCGAGCTGATTTATCTTTCCCATGGTTTCGGGGCAGATGATGATATCGGAATAGCCTGCCTCGTCAAGCGCCGCCTGCGCCCTTTTCAGCGTGTCGAACGCAAGCGCGGTAGCCTCCTCCCTGCTCATCTTTGCGCAGGAGCCCGAATGCACTACTATCTTCTCTGCACCGACCTGCCTTGCCGCCACAGCCGACTGCATGATATAGTCCACGCTTTTCAGGCGTGTTTCCTCCT
The DNA here is from genome assembly GCA_964435155.1 of uncultured Ruminococcus sp. Taxonomy (GTDB): domain Bacteria; phylum Bacillota; class Clostridia; order Oscillospirales; family Ruminococcaceae; genus CAG-115. The sequence goes on from CAYSYF010000044.1 coordinate 5,903, forward strand.
CTACGGAAGAAAGCGAGATGAAATAAGGCGCGTGCAGCGTTACATAGATACCGTGCTGCTTTGCAAGCTCGGGCAGCATTGCAACGGTATTTGCGCTGAGGCGAACACCTCTGCCGCACTCCACCTCATAGCCGTTAAGCCCCATGGAGCTTAAATACTCGGGGAGATCCTGAGGGAATTTTCTCTTGCCCCAGCTCAGCGAGTTTCCGCCCGGTCCGAAAGTAATGCCCATCATTTCACCTCCAGTTTAGAATAATCACGCTTGAACACAAGGCTTTCAAGCTTTCTTTTGAGCCTGAACGTCCATGTCTTTTCAAGATGAAACGGCTCTACGAGCACTGTTCGCACACCCTTGAAATTGCCGCCCATTATATCGGTAAATATCTGATCGCCGATAACAAGCGTGTCCTTTTTTGTGCTCCCCATAGCTTTCATCGCCTTTGATATGCCGAAGGTCAGCGGCTTTGCACCGTTCGCCGTGAACGGAAGCCCAAGCTTTTCAGCAAGCGGCTCAACGCGCTTATGCGTATTATTCGATACAATGCGCATTTTTACTCCAAGCCTGCGCATCTCGTCCAGCCACTCGGGAACGCCTGCCTCAGCGGCAGGATTTCCATGCATGGACAATGTATTGTCAAGATCCAGCACGAGCGCCTTAACGCCGTTGTCGCGCAGGAATTTTTCGTCTATATCCAGAACGCTTTTCAGCCAGAATGTGGGCTTAAACAGCATAATTCCTCCAAAATTGCCAATCACTCGCCCGAAACAAATCGGAGCGTCTGATTAAATTCATCGTTATCCCAATAATCTATATACCAGTGAAGTATAACCTCATCATCGCTTATTTTTTCAGCGTAGCGCTCGGTCACATAGTACTCGCCGTTTTTTTCTTCTTTCATAGAAAAAAGCACATAGCCGTCCTTTTCTCTGTATTCGTATGTAAACTGATATTCCTCGCCATCATTCTCATGCATTGTGCCCGTAAGAGTTTCCGCATCAAAATACGCAACGTCCCCGTTCTCAAACTCCCACCTGCCGCTTTTTATCGTCCAGCCTGTATACGGCGCGGGCTTTATCTCAGTCATTTTCTGATATTCGTTCTTCGATCCGCTTACATAGTCAAGCTCGGTGATCAAGCCCTCCCAGTTTAGCACGAGAGTATCCTTGTTCATTTCATCTATGTTGAAAACGATTGGCAAATTATCACCGATCTTCATAGTGAGCTGTGTAACCTTAACCTCTGCAAATCCAATGCCCTCAATATATTCAAACGACGTGCCCTCACCGAGCGAATAGGTGAACTCGCCGCCCGTACCTTTTTCTGTGTTATAGCGCGAGCCTGTTCCGTCCTCGTTGAACCAGTAATACATTACATCATCATCTGACCACATACCGCCTCTTACCTTTTCGGTATACTCCGACCCGTCAGAGCAGCCTGTAAGCAGCATAGCACCAACAACAAGCAGTGAACCTATCCTTTTCATGTCATTCCTCCACATACAATTAAAGCGGACATAAAATGTCCGCTTCAACCGTTTGATTTTAAGTAGCAAATCCGTAAAATTAGAACTTGCGCTTGCGAGCAGCTTCAGACTTCTTCTTACGCTTTACCGAAGGCTTTTCGTAATGCTCTCTTTTACGAACTTCAGCAAGAACGCCGTCCCTTGCGCATGAACGCTTGAAACGCTTCAGAGCGGTATCAAGAGATTCATTTTTACCAAGACGAATTTCTGCCATCTATATTTCCCTCCCTTTGCCGTATGGCACAGGTTATTCTACAAAATAGTAGTTATACAAAAAGTATATATCTTATTATACATCAGACATATAATTTTGTCAAGTAGTAAAATCGCTTTTTTAAGAAAATTTTTCTAAAAAAACCTCAGTCTGTTACCCATTCGCTGATGTCAACGGGAGTTCCGTCAGCCCACAGGTGCTCTAGCTGGTAGAATTCTCTGTCGTTCTCAATAAAGACGTGAACGATAACGTCGATATAGTCAAGGCATATCCATGTTTTACTCTGATAGCCCTCTATGCTCTTAGCCTGAACGCCCTTTTCACCAAGCTTGAACTCCACCTCGTCAGCGAGTGCCTTTACCTGCGTTGTGCTGGTTGCGGACGCGATAACGAAGTAGTTTGCAAGCGTTGTAAGCTCGTCAACCTTGAGTACCTTTATATCCCTTGCCTTTTTGGAATCAAGCGCCTTTACGGCGATTTCAAGTTCTTCTCTGTCTGTCATAGACTCTCCTTATCCTTGTTAAAGCTCATATAGTAATTGTACGCCTCGTATGAATAGCGCGGTATCAGCCCGCACTTTTTACATACGCTCTCAATGTTGTAGATAAGCGCTATCGACATAGCCTTATCTATATCATCATAACAAAATTTTCTGAATTTGTCAACGTCCTTGTAGTCCCTGTCCTCGGATATCATATCCCCGAGGTATACTATCTTTTCAAGCATTGACATCTCAGCGCAGCCTATCGTGTGGAAACGTATCGCGCGAATTATCTCAGCGTCCTCTATGCGCAGCTCGTCACGGCAGTACACCGCACCTGCGACAGCGTGCCACAGCGCAGAGGTTTCACACTCCGCAGGGTCAGGCGAAAGAAAGCTGTTCACCGTCATTTCGCGCTGCTTTTCCTTGCTCTCCTCTTTCATGATATCATGTAGAAGTCCCGCGAGATAGCAGCGCTTTTTATCTGCGCCGTACCTCTCGGCAAGGTCATAGCAAGCCTCGGCAACGTTCATACTGTGATTGAAGCGCTTTTTGGACAGCCGCTCCTTTATAAGCTGCTCGTAGCAGTCAAATTCCTCGTATCTGCTCAAAATGCGACCTCCGCGTACAGCTTTTTCTCCGCGATATACTCCGCAGCCGTCTTTGGAACGAGCGCCGAGATATCCTCGCCCTTTGCAAGCTTTTCGCGTATCTCGGTGGAGCTTACTTCGATTGCCTTTGTAGGCAGCACTCTTACTCTGCCCATCTCATTTGCAAACTCCATCATATCCACAAGGCTGTCGTTGTCGCGTGCGACCGCACAGACCTTTGTTTCTTTCAGCAGCGACTCGTACTTATACCACTTGTCGAAGTAGAAAAGCATATCTCCGCCGATAAGCAGATAAAACTGCTCATCGGGACGCTCTGACCTTAATGCACGAACAGTGTTTATCGTGAAGCTCTTTCCGCCGAGCCTTTTCTCTATATCGCTTATCTCAACACCCTCAATATGCGAGAATGCTCTGCGGCACAGCTCCATTCTGTACTTAAACGGAGCAAGCGCTGTGTCCTTATGCGGCGAGTCGAAGGTAGGTATTATCAGCAGCTTTTTCAGCTTAAGCTGCTTTACAGCCTCCTCCGCGAGCCTTACATGACCGTTGTGTACGGGATTGAACGCTCCGCCGAAAATTCCTGTCTTAATCAAGCTCTATCACCCTCTTCTTGGGATCCTTGCTTCTTCTGAAAAGCACGAACTTGCGTCCGATGACCTGAACTACATCGGCATTAAGCTGTGCCGCGATCTCGTCGGCAGCCTCTCTTGCAGTGTAGTCGCAGTTCTCCTGAACGCCTACCTTGATAAGCTCTCTTGCATTGAGTACATCGTCAAGCTGCTTGATAAGCTCCTCGCCGATGCCGCTCTTTCCTGCAAAAAATATCGTATTATAGCTCTGCGCTATCGAGCGCAGATGTGCTCTTTGTTTACTTGTCAGCATTTAATTAAATTTCTCCTTAAGTATCTCGCTAAGCTTTTCAAATGCCTTTGCACGGTGGCTGATCTTGTTCTTTTCGTCCTCACCGATAGTCGCCATGCTCTCATCATCGTCCAGCATGAATATAGGGTCGTAGCCGAAGCCGTTCTCTCCCAGAGGCTCATCGCCTATGTAGCCCTCAACTGTGCCGTTTACGGAATACTCGTCGTCCTCGGCATAGATGAAGTAGATAGAGCATACAAATCTCGCGTCACGCAGCGATCTGTCAACGCCCAGCATCTCCTCCAGCACCTTTTCGCAGCGCTCCTTATCGGTAGCGTTCTCGCCTGCATAGCGTGCGGAATAGATACCTGGCGCGCCGCCCAGAAAATCTATCTCAAGTCCGCTGTCGTCCGCGATAGTGGGAAGTCCCGTTGCCTCGAAAACAGCGCGCGCCTTGATATGCGCATTCTCCTCAAAGGTATCGCCGTCCTCGATAATCTCGTCTGTAAAGCCTGCCTGACGCATGGATATCACCTCAAAGCCGAACGGCTCAAAAAGCTTTGCGAACTCGCGAAGCTTGCCGTTATTGTTTGAAGCGATGATCAGCCGCTTCGGGTCAGGCGTACTCGCGGCAGGTTTGTCCTCTTGTGGATTCAGATGAAGTGTAGTCATTTGTTTTCCTTTCGCAAAATAAAATGTTTGGTATATGAACGCCCTTACTCGAAAAGCGCGTTTACATAGTCACTCGGGATAAAGGGCTGAAGATCGTCTATCTTCTCGCCTACACCGACGAGCTTTACGGGAATGCCAAGCTCGTTCTTTATAGGTATTATTATACCACCTTTTGCCGTTCCGTCAAGCTTTGTCAGCGCAATTCCTGTAATTTCGGCGGTTTCACTGAAAAGCTTAGCCTGATTTACGGCATTCTGTCCTGTGGTAGCGTCAAGCACCAGCAGGGTTTCGATGGAAGCGTCGGGAAGCTCGCGTGTGATAACTCGCGCGATCTTTTTAAGCTCCTCCATAAGATTTTTCTTGTTGTGAAGTCTGCCTGCGGTGTCGCAGAGCACCACGTCCGCCCCACGCGCCTTTGCCGCACTTATCGCGTCAAACACTACTGCCGCAGGATCGCTGCCCTCGCTGTGCTTTACTATATCAACACCAGCGCGGTCAGTCCAGACATTAAGCTGGTCGATTGCCGCCGCACGGAATGTGTCAGCCGCCGCAACGATGACCTTCTTACCCTGTGCCTTGAGGTTTGCGGAAAGCTTGCCGATAGTTGTGGTCTTGCCCGCACCGTTTACACCTATCACCATGATGACAGCGGGCGAGCTTTCAAGCTTAAGCTCGTTATCGCCTGTAAGCATCTCGGCAATAATATCGCGAAGCAATTGCTTTACATCGGCGGGATCGGTAGCGCCTGTGCGCTTTACCTCTGCGCGAAGCTTGTCGCAGATATCACATGATGTTTCGGCACCGATATCCGAGAGGATAAGCATTTCCTCAAGCTCCTCAAAGAAGTCCTCGTCTATCTTCGTAAAGCTGTTCATCAGCAGCTCTATCTTGCCTAAAAAGCCGTCCTTTGTCTTTTTAAGACCGTTTTTCAGCTTTTCAAAAAAGCCTTCCTTCTTGGGAGCCTCGGCTTCTTCCTCAGCGGCTTCTTCGTCCTGCTCGGGTGCTTCTTCCTCATCAGAAGTATCCTCGTCAGCTTCAACCTCTTCAGCCGCTTCGGGAGCGTCATCAACTATATCCTCAGCAGTCTCCTCGATGATCTCCTCAACCGCTTCCTCGGAAAGCTCCTCTACGGCTTCAACAAGCTCCTCTGCTTCGTCGTCCTGCTTTTTCTTCTTGAATTTATCAAATAAGCCCATGTTGCCTCCAATTATTTAAGTTCTACATCAAGCTTGTCTGTAAGCTCTCTGCGCAGCAGACGGGACACGCCCTTCTCCTGCATGAATACACCGTACAGCACCTCGCAGCCCTCGATAGTACCGCGGCGGTGAGTGATGACCATAAGCTGTGTGTGATTGCTGAACTGACTGAGATAGGATATGTACTTGTCTACATTCACATCGTCAAGCGCAGCGTCCACCTCGTCCAGCATACAGAACGGCGTGGGACGGTGCTTAAGTATCGCGAAATATATCGTGATAGCTACCATCGTCTGCTCGCCGCCCGAAAGCGAAATAAGGTTCTTTATCACCTTGCCCGGGGGAGCCGCGTTTATCTCAATACCCGAATTAAGCACATCGTCGGGGTCTGTCAGCACAAGCTCTGCTCTTGCGCCCTCGCCGAATATGCTCACGAATATCTCACCGAAATGCTTGTTTATATCCTCAAAGCTGTTCAGGAAGCGAGTTTTGATATCGCCCGTAAGCGTTTCGATAAGCTTTTCAAGCTCGCGCTTGGAGCTTTCGATGTCGCTCAGTTGTGCTGTCTGGAACTCGTATCTCTCGGATACCGTGCGGTATTCCTCGATGGAATCCATATTTACGCTGCCAAGCGCGCTTATGCGCCTGTTCAGCTCGGAAAGCTCGTTTTCAGCCGCCATGAGGTTTTCAAGCGGCTTTGCCTGCTCAACCGCCATGGAAACGGTAAGCTCATAGCGCTCGTACAGCAGCTTCACTATGCTGTCGTAGTCCTTCTGTACGTTTGCGCGGCGCTCCTCCAGACGAGCCACCTCACGGTTGAACTTCTCCCTGTTGTCGGTAGCCTCGCGGACATCGCGGTGCATCGTTTCTATCTTCTTTTCAAGCTCTGTAACCTCCTCGGTGCAGCGCTGAATATCCGAATCGTTCTCGGAAAGGCTCTCGGACTGCTGCTGTATTGAAAGCTTTACGCGCTCTATTTCAAGGCGTATCTCATGGTCATTTTCAGCAAGCTTATCAATAGCCTCTTTGAAGCTGCCGCTGTTTTCCAGCATCATTCTGCGGTTGTTTTCGATACTGCGTATCTCGGCACGCAGTGCGTCGATATCCTTTGCCGCTGCCACTTCATCAAGATTATACTGTGCGATATCATCGGACAGCGCTTTTATCTGCTCCGCTGTACCGCTGCGCTGTGCATCGGACTCGGACAGCTTTGCTTCAAGCTCTGCTATCTTTTCGTCAAGCTGTGCTATAAGCTTCGCGCACTCGTCAACAAGCTCGCTCTGCTGCTTTATCTGAGCGTCAAAGCGCTCTACGGTAAGCTTCGCTGTTTCTCCCTGCTCGGAAAGCTGCGAGATAAGGCTTGAAAGTCTTGCAAGCTCGGCGTTCCAGCGTATCTCCTCGTTGTCAAGGTCACGCAGCTCCTCCTGCATACCCTCTATCTCAATAGCGAACTTTGCGTTTTCTGCCTGATACTGACGAAATTCCTCGCTCTTTTCATTCTGCTCCTGTCTGAGCTTTGCTATCTCGGAATACAGAGCTTCTATCTCCTGCTTACGGGAGATTATGCCGCTGCCTGTAACCTTACTACCGCCCGTAAATGAGCCGCCCGCATTTACTACCTGACCGTCAAGCGTAACTATTCGGAATTTATTGCCGTAACGCTTGCCGATGAACGCCGCTGTGTCTATATCGTCAACCACTGCGGTGGTGCCAAGCAGATACCTTACTATCTCGGAATACTCAGCGTCGCACTGTACAAGCTCGCTCGCGATACCCTCGAAGCCCTCCTCGGAGGACAGCTTAGGCTCATTCAGCGAGCGTCCCTTCATGCTTGATATAGGAAGCATGGTCGCACGACCTGCATTCGTTTCCTTTAAAAATCTGATGCAGCGCTTTGCAGTGTCCTCGTTGTCAACGATTATATGCTGCATAACGGACTGAAGCACCGTTTCTATCGCTGTTACGTATTTTCCCTCAACGCTGATTATATCCGCAACGATACCGTGAATACCGCTTATTCTGCCCGATTTCGAGGCTTTTATAAGCTCCTTTACGCTGCGGTAGTAGCCCTCCATGCTGTTTTCAACATCACGCAGGACGTTGTATCTCTGCTGCTTTGAGCCAAGCTCCGATGTTACCTCGTCAAGAGCCTGCTTTGCCTCGTTCATGCGGCGTTTTTTTCCGTCGCTCAGGCGCTCATAGCCCGACAGCTTATTTTTTGTGGTATCGCGCCGCTCAGCTATTTCTCTGAGCTTTTTAGCCGCTTCAGCCTTGCCGTCGTTGTATTCTTTGAGCTTTGTTTCGCCGTCGCTAAGTCCCTCTAAAAATACGCGCTTCTGCTCGGCGGCTTCTTCCGCTGCACGCTCTGCCTGTGCGGACTTTATGCTTGCCTCGCTCTTATCGCGATAATGCTGTGCAAGACTTGCGTCAAGCTCCGAATATGCCTTGTCCGCCTGCTCGTTCCGGTCGGCTATCTCGGACAACCTGCCCTGAGCCGCTTCGCGCTTTCTTGCGATATCGGAAAGCTCCTGCTCCTTTGCGGATATCTTGTCCTCTACCGCCTTTATCTCATCGTCAAAGCCACTGCTGCTCTTTTCTGCCGCGGCTATCTGCTCGGAAAGCTCCTCTCGCCGCTGCTCGTTATGACGCAGGTCGTTTTCAAGCACCTGTATATTCGCGCGCTTCTCCGCTATCTCGTCATTCACCGTCTGACGGCTTCTGCGGAAGCGTTCAAGCTCCGCCTGTATCCTCATACGCTTATCCGAGGCTTCCTCTATGCCGCATTCAAGCTTCTCGATATCGCGCTCGTAATGCTCTGTTTCAGCGCGGTTTAAAAGCAGATCATCGTCCAGCTTTTTCAATGCGTCACGCTGATTTGACAACCTCGCCGTACTTACCGATATTTCAAGACCCTTTTTCTCCGCGTACAGCTCTGCCGCAAGCGCTGCCTTTTCCGACTGCTTTTTCAATACAGGAAGTCGTTCCTCGTCAACTCTGATGATATCCTTCTGACGGGTGATATTCTCCTCGGCGCGCTGAAGCTGTCTTTCTGCCTCTGCTTTCTTATGCAGAAACAGCGATACTCCCGCAGCCTCCTCAAAAATCTCTCGGCGCTGCGAGCCTCTTGCATTAACTATCTCGGCAACTCTGCCCTGACCTACGATGGAATAGCCATCTCTGCCAAGACCTGTGCCCATCAGCATTTCCTGAATATCCTTAAGACGCGACTTCTGACCGTTTATGAGATACTCGCTCTCGCCCGAGCGGTACAGCTTACGGGAGATAACTACCTCGTCTGCGTCAACGCCGAGCGCCCTGTCGCAGTTGTCGATAGTAAGCGCTACCTTGGCAAAGCCCATCGGCTTTCTTTCCACCGTGCCGTGGAAGATAACGTCCTCCATCTTTTCTCCGCGCAGAGTTTTAGCGCCCTGCTCTCCCATTACCCAGCGCAGCGCGTCACTTATATTACTTTTTCCGTTGCCGTTGCTTCCCACAACAGCAGTGGTCTTGGTGTCGAAATTCAGCACGGTCTTGTCCGCAAAGGACTTGAACCCATGTATTTCAAGTGATTTAAAAAACATCAATTACCTCTGCTTTTCAAATTTCAGTTTTGTCTGCACATAATTTTATATATTCGCCCTGCATAGGCTTTACCCTGACCTTATAGCCAAGCTTTTCAAGCTCCGCGATATTGCAGCGCTTCTGACCAGTTGCACGACTGATATTGCGTGGGTCGGTGTATATCGTATATGCTCCCTTTTTCAAAGGGGTAAGCTCTGCAATCATGTCATCAAGGAATATCCTGCTTTCGCATATCTCACGAAAAGCGGGGTGATATACTCCCGAAAGCATAGCTTTTTCTACGTCCTCGCTCGCGTGAAGTCCCATACGTATCACCTTGACGCCATTCGCAGTGAACTCCTTAAGCAGTCTTGCACAGATACGCACCGTATCGTCAAACGAAAAGCTCTGATACTCGCCGCTCTTGTAAAGCTCGCCAAGACGCGTACCCTCCAGTATCACTGTCGGATAGATACGCACTGTATCAGGCTTAAGCTTGATGAACTCACGCATAGTGTAAAGCACGGCTTCCTCGCTGTCGCGATAAAGTCCCGTCATCATCTGAAGTCCGAGCGAAATTCCGCTGTCCTTTATCAGCCCCGACGCTTTACGCACATCATCGGAAGTATGACCGCGTTCGTTTGCCATAAGCACCTCGTCCGACATAGACTGGGCGCCAAGCTCTATCGCCGTCATTCCGTAGCCTTTCAGAAGCTCCAGTATTTCCGCGGAAATACAGTCGGGGCGTGTGGAGCAGCGTATTCCGCAGTACACCTCGGGATAGCGCTTCAAAGCTGCGCTTGCAGCCTCTAAAAGCTCCGTCATGTAGCTTTTCGGGATAGCTGTGAAGCTGCCGCCGAAAAATGCGATCTCGGCGCACATTCCGCGCTCTTTAAGATGCTCAGCCTGCTCGCAGAGAAGCTTTTCAACGTCATCGCCGCGCGGAGCCTTAGCCTCGCCCGAAATGCTTTTCTGATCGCAGAAGCTGCACCTGTGAGGGCAGCCGATGTGCGGAATAAATATCGAAATATTAGTCTGTTTCATAGCCCATAAGACCGATGGCTTCCTTTGCGGCTGCCTGCTCGGCTTCCTTTTTGCTGTGACCGCTTCCCTGACCTATGCCCTGCCCGTTAAGCAGCACCGTCGCATGGAAAAGCTTATGGTGATTATCGCCGTCGCTCTCGCTGACTTCATACGAAATGCGCTCCTCGGGGTTTTGCTGGATTATCTCCTGCAAAATGGTCTTATAGTCGCCAAGCTTTACCTTGCCGCTCTTCAGCGCCTCGATAGATGGCATAAAGCGCAGAATGAACCTGCGCGCCTCCTCCATGCCGCCGTCAAGGAATATCGCGGCGATAAGCGCCTCAAATGCGTCCGCAAGGATAGAGCGTCTGTCGCGTCCGCCTGTCATCTCCTCGCCCTTGCCGAGCATGAGATACCTGCCGAGGTCAATTTTTTTTGCGAAGTTATACAGCGAATTTTCGCACACGATCGAAGCGCGGAGCTTGGTCATGCCGCCCTCGGGCTCCTCATTCATCTCCGTAAAAAGATACTGTGATACGGTAAGCTGCAGCACGCTGTCGCCAAGAAATTCAAGGCGCTCGTTGCTGCCGTTGTTCTTGCCGCCCGAATAGCTGGAGTGAGTCATAGCCTGTTCTAAATAGGATATGTTTTTGAAATTATAGCCGATAGTCGGCTGAAACTCCAATAAGTCCGCCATATCAATCCTCTTCCTTGTCGGAAAGCTGCGCTATCGCAGCAGCCATCTCATCAATTGCATTGTTCTCGACAAAACGCTTCGCCTGCTTGAAAGCACCGAGGAAAGCCACTGCATCGGAGCTGCCGTGCGCCTTGAACACAGGCTTTGCTGTGCCGAGCAGCGGTGAGCCGCCGATGGTCTTATAATCCATCTGTGCCGAGAACTCCTTTATCTGCTTTTTTACCATCAGCGCGCCGAGCTTTGTCTTGAGATTTGCGAAGAACATCGACTTCATCGCGTCCTTCATCAGTATTCCCATGCCCTCGCAAGCCTTAAGATAAACATTACCTGTAAAGCCGTCGGTAACAAGAACATCAACTGCGCCGAGCGGAACATCTCTGCCCTCTACATAGCCTACGAAGTTTATTGAGGGGGTATTTCTGAGAAGCTGAAGCGTTTCCTTTTCAAGCTCTCTGCCCTTTTCGTCCTCTGTACCGATATTCAGCAGACCAACCTTGGGGGCTTTAATGCCCATTGTCTTTTCCATAAACAGGCTGCCCATTATCGCAAACTGCTGAAGCATCTCAGGTCTGCACTCAAGATTAGCGCCGCCGTCAAGCACACAGTAGCGCTTGCCGCCCTTTGCAGGCATGAGAGGCACAAGCGCGGTGCGCTTAACGCCCTTTATGCGCTTTCCTATCATCGTACCGCCCATAACTATAGCAGCCGTGCTGCCTGCGCTGATAACAGCGTCAGCCTTGCCGTCTGCAAGGTATTTGAACGCAACGCCCATAGATGTGCCTGCGTTTTCTTTAAGTATAGAACGCGGATTGTCCTCGACTCTGATAATGCCCTCGGCAGAAACCAGCTCAATGCCGTCGGCGGAAAGCTTCAGCTCCTCCATGCGCTTTTTGAGCACCTCGGTATCGCCTGTTACGGCAACCTCTATACCAAGCTCCTTTACCGCAAGAGCCGCGCCCTTTAATACTTCATCAGGCGAATTATCGCCGCCGAAGCCGTCTATTACAATTTTCATATCGATATCCCTTCTGCCGCTAACGCAGCACTTTGTCAATCGTTCAAAAGTCTGTCCATATCACTTATCGCTCTTTCGGCAAGCAGCGCGTATTTCTCATGCTTTTTAAGCTTGCCCTGATATTCGAGCGGAGGAAGTATTCCCATATTGCTGCCCATCGGCTGGAACTCCGTCACGCTCTCATCGCTGATGTAATTGCACAGCGCGCCGAGCATAGTGGTTCTCGCAAGCACAAGAGGCTCTGCGCCGCTCAGTCTGTCCGCAAGCGCTCTGCCCGCGATGATACCGCTTGCCGCGCTCTCGACATAGCCCTCAACTCCTGTTATCTGACCGCCGAAAAATACATTTTTCGAGCCTTTCAGCATAAAGTGTCTGTCGAGCAGCCTCGGGCTGTCAATGAAAGTGTTTCTGTGCATTACTCCGTAGCGCGCGAACTCCGCGTTTTCAAGCCCCGGTATCATGCTGAACACTCTTTTCTGCTCTCCGAATTTGAGATTTGTCTGAAAGCCCACGATGTTGTACAGCGTGCCTTCCTTATTCTCCTTGCGGAGCTGTACGGCAGCCCACGGACGATGACCTGTTCTAGGGTCAGTAAGTCCTACAGGCTTCATGCAGCCGTAGCGCACGCACTCGATGCCGCGCTTTGCAAGCACCTCTACAGGCATACAGCCCTCGTACACCTTCATTCCCGACTTTTCCTCGGGTCTGTCAAATTCCTTTAAGGGCGCACTCTCCGCCGCTACAAGCGCCTCGTAGAATGCCTCGTATTCTTCCTTGTTCATCGGGCAGTTGATATAGTCCGCGTCGCCCTTGTCATAGCGAGTCTGAAAGAACGCCTTTGTGAAGTCTATGCTCTCTGCTGTCACGATAGGAGCAGCCGCATCGTAGAAGCTGAGTCCCTCGCCGCATACGCCGCGTATCTTCTCGGCAAGCGCGTCGGAGGTGAGCGGTCCTGTGCAGATAACGGCGTTTTCTGTGGGGAACTCCGTTACCTCGCCCTCAACGACCTTTATGTTGGGATAGCTGCGTACAAGCCTTGTCACCTCGTCGGAGAACTCTGTTCTGTTCACCGCGAGCGCGCCGCCTGCGGGAACTGCGGTCTTATCCGCCGCCTCAAGTATCACTGAGCCTAAGCGCCGCATCTCCTCTTTCAGAAGTCCGCACGCACTGTCCACTCTCGCCGCTTTCAGCGAGTTTGAGCAGACAAGCTCCGCGAAGCCCTGATATTTATGCGCAGGAGAGTATTTCTGCGGCTTCATCTCGTAAAGCTCTACGTCAAAGCCGCGCTTTGCAAGCTGCACAGCCGCCTCGCAGCCTGCGAGACCTGCGCCGATAACCTTTACTGTCATGCTTTATCCTTTGTGTTGTCAAGCGGACGCTCGTAGGAGCAGCCCTCGCCTGCACAGTATATCTTGCCAAGCTTTCCCGTCTTCTTGAACAGCGTCTTGCCGCAGTCGGGACACTTATCCTCGATCGGCATATCCCATGTCATGAAGTTGCAGGTCTGATAGTTCTCACAGCCGAAGAAAGGCTTGCCCTTCTTGGACTTTTTAGCAAGCATCTTCTTGCCGCATACGGGACAGCTACCCTTTGTTTCGGTAACGATCTTCTTTGTGAACTTGCACTCGGGGAAGCCCGAGCAGCCGAGGAACTTACCATAAGGACCGATCTTGATGACCATGTTCTTTCCGCATTCCTCGCAAATGATGTCTGTAGGCTCATCGGGAACCTTTACGCGCTTGCCCTCCATGTCGCTTTCAGCCTTTTCAAGGGTCTTTGCAAAGCGACCGTAGAAGTTCTTCAATATCTGCACCCAGTCGGCGCTGCCCTTTTCGATGTTATCAAGCTCCGTTTCCATCTTTGCGGTGAACTTAACGTCAACGATATTGTCAAAATGAGCCTTCAGCAGCTCTGTAATCACCTCACCGAGCGCCGTGGGCTTTATCTGGTTGCCGCTCTCGCGCTCGACATAATGTCTGTCGAGAATAGTGGAGATCGTCGGGGCATAAGTCGAAGGACGACCGATACCGTTCTCCTCAAGCTCCTTTATCAGCGAAGCCTCGTTATATCTTGCAGGAGGCTGTGTAAAGTGCTGATTGCCCTTTACCTCCTTAGCCTTGAGCTTCTCGCCCTTTGCAATAACAGGAAGTGCGCCGCCCTGCTCGCTATCGCCGTCGCGGCTCTCCTCATAAAGCTTTGTGAAGCCGTCGAACTTGACTGAATATCCGCTTGCCTTGAACAGGCAGCCTGCCGCGTCGATGTCAACAGATACGGTGTCCATCACCGCATTCTGCATCTGGCTTGCCATAAAGCGCTCCCATATCAGCTTGTATAGCTTATACTGATCAGAGGTAAGCGAGGACTTCAACTGATCGGGTGTCAGCGTAACAGTTGTGGGACGGATAGCCTCATGCGCGTCCTGCGCGTTGTTCTTTGAACGATAGGTCCTGGGCTTTTCGGGCAGATAATCCTCACCGTAAAGCTCCTTGATGAGATCAGCCGCAGCAGCCTTGGCTTCATCGGAAATCCTCAGCGAGTCGGTTCTCATGTAGGTGATAAGACCGACGGCGCCCATTCCGGGCACCTCAACGCCCTCGTACAGCTCCTGAGCTGCCTTCATCGTTCTGCGCGCCTGAAAGGACAGCTTGCGCGAAGCCTCCTGCTGTAGTGTAGATGTTGTAAAGGGCGGTGCGGGCTGCTTTTTGCGCTGCGACTTTTTGAGATTGGTCACAATATAATCAGCGCCATTAAGTCTTTCAAGAATTGCGTTAGCCTGCTTCTCGTCGGAGATCTCTATCTTTTCGCCGTCTACCTCGGCAAGCTTTGCGGAAAACGCGCGCTTGGAGGAGGCTGCGATAAGCTTAGCGTCAACGCTCCAGTATTCCTGAGAAACAAAGCTTCTTATCTCGTTCTCGCGGTCTACGATAAGCCTTACAGCTACCGACTGAACTCTACCTGCGGAAAGACCTCTGCGCACCTTTTTCCAAAGAAAAGGTGACAGCTTGTAGCCTACGATACGGTCAAGTATACGTCTTGCCTGCTGCGCGTCAACGATGTCTGTATCTATCTTGCGCGGATTGCTCATACCCGCCTGTATGCCCGACTTTGTGATCTCACTGAAGGTAACTCTTACAGGAGCGTTCTCGTCGATATTCAGCAGATGCGACAGATGCCATGCGATAGCCTCACCCTCTCTATCAGGGTCAGTTGCAAGGTAAACTATATCGCTGCTCTTGGCGCGTTTTTTAAGCTCTTTGATTATCTCGGACTTGTCCTTCATGTTGACATACTGAGGAGCGAAGTCGTTCTCGATATCAACGCCCATCTTGGACTTCGGCAGGTCTATGATATGACCTGTGGACGCTATAACATCATAGCCGTCGCCGAGATATTTCTTTACTGTTTTCGCCTTGGAAGGCGACTCTAATATTACAAGGTGTGCCACTTGTTTTCCCCCATAATCTTGATTTGATTTGAATTGAATTGATTTGATCCAAGCATCGCAAAACCCGAATATAGGCTTCGGATACGGCAAGCCGTATCCCTACATTTCGGCTTTGCGATGCTTTCTGCAAAAGCAGAAAGTTTTATTTGCTGAGCTCCCAGAGTATCATAGCCGCAGCAACCGCTGCATTCAGCGACTCTGCGCCTGTTATCGGGATATACAGACCGCCTGTGCAGATATTCTTCACATCGTCAGAGATCCCTCTGCCCTCGCTGCCGATAACGACCGCCGACTTCTCACTAAAGCTTGCCTCGCCCAGTTTTTTTGCGGTATCATCAAGCATTGCACCATAGACGGTATAGCCCTGTTCTCTGAGGGACGCTATCGTCTGCGCAAGTCCGCAGCTTATGCAGGGAAGCCTGAAAACGCTGCCCATAGAAGCTCTGAGCGTCTTTGGTGAATATATATCCGCGCACTTATCCGACAGCAGCACTCCCTTTATCCCGAGTGCCTCTGCGGTGCGTATTATCGTGCCGACATTGCCCGGATCCTGAACTCCGTCCAGCAGCACCAGCTTTCCTGAAGGCACATCACCCTGCGGCTTTTTAGCTATCTCAGCGAAAAGCCCCTGAGGTGCCTTTGTATCGGAAATATATTCCGCTATATCATCGGATATTACAGCATATTCAGCCGCCGAAGTCATCAGTGCTCTTGCTGCCTCGGGGTACTTTCCCTGCGCCTTTTCAGTGAGCAGCGCATAGCGTATCTCGGCATTTGCCTTTACAGCCTCGCCGCAGAGATGATCGCCCTCGGCTATAAAAACACCCTCGCTGTCGCGCATTTTTTTATCGCGCTGAAGCTCACGAAATCTGCGCACTGTGTCGTTTTTTCTCGACGTAAGCGTCACCTGAATATACCCCCTACATAGCGAAAAATCTCACGCCCCCGAAAACGAGGCGTGAGATATATCACGATTAAAGTGCAGCCTTAGCCTTCTCAGTCAGTGCTGTGAAGCCTGCTGCGTCATTGATAGCGATCTCAGACAGCATCTTTCTGTTGAGTGTGATGCCAGCCTTCTTCAGACCGTTCATAAATGTAGAATAGTTCATGCCGTTTGCCTTGCAGCCGGCAGAGATTCTTGTGATCCAGAGTCTTCTGAAATCTCTCTTCTTCAGCTTTCTGCCTACATAAGCATACTGACCGGACTTCATTACGGCTTCCTTAGCAGTCTTGAACAGTCTGCTCTTACCGCCCCAGTAGCCCTTTGCCAGCTTTAATGTTTTATTTCTTCTCTTACGAGTAGCGAGTGCGCCCTTAATGCGTGCCATGTTACATTACCTCCTAAATTTTTCTGCGGAAAACCCTATTCCGCGTTGT
>CAYSYF010000045.1:0-21503 GCA_964435155.1 uncultured Ruminococcus sp.
GTTATCAAAAAAGCTCGCTCCGCGAGCAAAAACATAGTTTTTCGACAAGCTGAAATGGGCGGAATAAACTTCCGCCCATTATTCAATTGCAATATTTTGTAGGAACACATCTCCGCAAATTCACTGCATATCCTGCGGCGGGCTGAGGGCAGCCCGCCCTACGGCTTTCTCTTTTGTCGTATATACCGCGATGATTACAAAGCAGGACACGGCAAGCCGTGTCCCTACAAAAATACATAAAAAAACGGACCGAGAAAAACCCGGTCCGTAATTTTATTACTTGGTGTTGTCCTCAACCCACTTTGCAGCCATCATAGGCGACAGAATGAGATCGAGTGTTTCCTGTGCTCCGTCAACTACTGTTTCGGGAATACCGTTTGCCTCCTCGGTAACCTCGCAGATATCATAGGTAAGCTGCGGACGGTACTTGATGCGGCAATACAGGAACTCAGGCGGGATATAGTCGATCATGTTGATCTCCTCCAGCCACAGGAAGGGCGACATACCGCCGATGCTGACATCATCAATTATCCAGCCGCCTGCGTTGATAGCGTCGTTCGCACACAGGTACAGCGCGAAATTGAACTTCTGCTCCTTCTCGCCGTTAAGCAGACCGATGGAGAAATTCTTCAGCGTGAAGCTGTTGATGATATTGGACTCGTAAGAGCAGCACTGGCACTTTCCGCCATAGCCGTAAAGCTTTGCGTTTATGTCGCGTGCGAAGTAGTTCTTGTAAACTCTCGCGTCCTTGATACCCGAAATGCGGCGTATCTCGGAGCGCAGGTACTTGAACTCCTCCTTGCGGATAGTGGGAACAGGCTTGTAGTAGTAGGGAACCTGATCGAGGAGTATCTGGTTAGGCTCCTCAGAGCTTGAATACAGCGCAGTCAGAGCGCCTGTGTTCTTGCCTGTCAGGATAAACTCTACAAACTTTGCAAACTGCGGCTTTCCAAGACCCTCACGAAGCACGATGTACTTGTCGGTCTTTTCCTTGTCGGCGTCTGCAATAGGCTCTGCCATGTCAACGATCTTCAGTATCTTCTTGTTCTGATCAATAAGCGCGATCTTATCAAGCTGGAGGTCACAAACATGGATCTTGGAAATGTTCTCTTCTATCTCAGAGGGAGCACCGCAGCCTGTCAGCACCGCGGAGATCTCCTCGGCGTCATAGCTGTAGCGCGCGGGAGAATACGGGAAATCGAACACACGGTTGTTGAACATACCGCTGTCGATCAGCATATAAACGTCACCGATTATCTCAAGCAGGTCTGCGTTGGTGATGTTCGGCGGGATCATAAACTGCTTGCCGTAGGCTGCAAAGCGGTAGCGCTTGTTGATATCCAGCGCAAGAGTTACCTCGCCGCCCTGACTCTTTATCTCATGCAGGAACTGAAGTGTATCCTTGCCGTTTGTGAACGAGTTCATCAGCAGCGTTACAACGGAGTTGTATACCTGATGGTTCTCGAAACGCATCTCATGCGCCTGAACGACGTCCATAGCCTTCTTGAGGTTTGCGATGTTGATCTTGGACACCTCAAACTGGATAGTGGTCGCACCCGATGTTATGATGAACTGGAAATACTTCATGCCGATGCGGTAAGCCTCACCGAACATCTCGTCGATGACCTCAAACGCCTCTGCAAGAGCATTTTCATCCGCAACAGCACCGTCGATAACACAATTGTTCAGCTTCAGGCTGATGATGCTTCTGAAGCCGGTGCCGAGGTCATAATCGCGTATCTGTCTGTTCTTGTCGGAGGACATCAGGAATACCTGATCGTCCTGATGGAACGCATAGACGAACTCGCTGCCGCTCTCGTCGGTAGCCTGCTCGTGCCAATTGTACTTAGCAAGCAGGACATGGTTGTCCTCGCCCTTGAACCAGCCATGCATCTGATCGAGGTCATTGTACAGCAATTGCATAGCAGAGCCGTCGTCGTGCTCCTCCTTGGGAATACCGCTGTGCTCTGTAAAGAAGCCGTTCTCCTTCAGCTCGGACAGTGCAACAGGCTCGTCGATATTTGGCATCTTGATGGAGATGGACTCTCCGAACTTCTCCTTAAGTCCCTTTACAAGGCTGCTTGTGTTTATGTAATTGTAGAAGAACTCAAACACATACTGTCTGGGGCGCAGCATATAGCGCTCCGCATTGTCGGGACGCTGTGCAAGCTCCAGCACAAAAAGCTTTTTGTAGGTGTCAACTATCTCAACGATATCCTTCTCGATCTCAGCGGAAACTTCCTCTATGCAATCATGGCGGATACCTGCACGGTTGTTTGTGATGTAGTTATTGGGAACGCTTACGAAGAACGCGGAAAGCTGCTCCTGTAAGAACTCCTGACGGCTTGCCTTGACAAGACCTGTCAGCTCGTAGGTGGAGAAGTAGTTGTACTTGTTCATCAGCACCTTTGCAGCCTCGCGTTTAGCGCCCGAGATCGCAAACGGAATAAGGTAAACAAAGCCGTCGTTCTCCATGTGGATAAAGTCAGCAACGGACTTTCCGTTCTCGAAGAAGCGGATCTTCGGAAGATCGTTCTCGTCCTTGCGGAATTCCTGTATCTTGTATACCACCTCGGGCTTGCCGAAGGAGATGATAGCGATATTGAATGTACGCGAGAGCGTTTCATGCTCGTCGGTAGCCTTGAGGTGCTTTTTGCGGATAAACGCAAAGCACAGGTCTACCATGTTCATGTAGTCGCCCTTTTCGCTGCACATGGTAACAAGGTTGTGGTGAAGCTTCTGCTGGCTCTCCTGATCAAGACCGAATACGATCTCGGTGTGAGCGAACTTAGGACCGTTAAGCTCCAGCTCGCGCACCTTAAGAGTGCCGCCGTCGTTTACTACACGCAGCGAGTAGTTGTTGGAGCGCATCTTGAACCAGTCAACGTTTGCAAATACGCTCTTCGCACCAAGACCGAAGCGACCCTCGCGCTCCTTGTTGCCATCGTTTCTGCCGACGGAGAGGTAATAGAATACCTGCTCAAGGCTGAAGCCCGTCTCGTTGTAGGTCAGCTTTACCTGACCCTCGTCGAGGAACTCTATCATTACCTTGATGTCGTTTTCTTCGTAGTCACAGCCGAAAACGTTCTGAAGCAGCTCGCGGATAATGGACTCTCTGGGGTAGTCCTGCATCATGCCTGTAACATTTATCGCGCTTCTGCCTGTATACATGCTGTTGAAGTAGTCCTTGAACGGCTGGCTGTCCACGTCGCCCGAATACAGCATCATCTGCAGCTTCTGCAGAACCTCGGACATACCGGTCTTGTCGCCTGCTGTGTGGCGCTCAAAAAAGTCGCCAAGCAGCTTTTCAACAGCCTCATAGCTTTCGCTCATAAATACGCCTCGTTTCTCCGCACTTTGTTATTTTACCCGCCGCCCTGTGCGGTGCGGCAGCGAGCTATGTCACGAGGCAGTATCAGATGCCGTCGTTGTATATCTTGATGTACTCTCTGAAGGATTTGTCGGAATCCTGCTCGCGCACTCTGTATCTCCAGATGCCGAGGAGCACACTGTACTGTACGCAGTCGGTAAGCTCTGCAAGCTCGTTCTTTATGTGCAGGTGGAAGTTCTCGCCGCTGTGAAGCTCGTCGATGTGCTTCTTTGCTTCAGCAACACCGTCTACCGCCTCAGCCGCAAAGGAGAGCTTCTTCCAACTCTCGTCCTTGAAGCTTGCACTCATATCCGAAAGCTTGTCTTGCGCAACCTTTTCTATCTTGCCGTCCTTCATCACGCAAAGTCCGTCCAGTGCGTTTATCGCAGCAATGATATCATCACGGGAAGCGCTCTTGTCAACTCCGAACGCCTTGCAGATACGCTCCAGCAGCTTATCTGCAAATTCTGCGAGCTGCTTTGCGGTGGATATCTTGTCAGTACCGAAAGCGGAGTAGTCGCCCTTGAACTTCTTTATAAGATCGAAGCAGCTATCTACCTCTCCCGCGTAGCTTACAACGTATTTCAGATCATCGAATACATTTGCGATATGCTCGCCCTTGTCCTCTATATCAAGCAGGATATTTCTTGCGGGCAGACCTTCGCAGAAAGCGGAAGCAACACTTCCGTACAGCACCTTGTCAAGTACTCTTGAATCAAACTGCTTGTTCTTGTCGCGGAAGATAACGAATTTTCTGTCTGCTTCCTTCTTTGCGCCGTGACGGGTCATTCGTCTTTCGAGAAGCGCCGCCGAGGTGGGAAGCTCGTAATTTATTATGTAATCAACACGGTCAAGCGCATCGCCGACAGCGCCGAGGTTGTCAACGCCAAGCACTACCTTCGGGTATTTTGTGGAATCGTCAACGCGGAACTTTCTGATGATGTCCTCGTTGCTGAAAAGCTCGCCCATGGCAGCCTTTACGGTATTGCTGCCGGGATAAACGCAGCTTATGACCTTTCTGAGGTAATCTATCGTATCCTTTTCACAGCAATAAACGATAGCGCGCTTGTTCTCGCCGAGTATCTCGTCAAGCAGTGTAATGAAGCTGTCCAGCTTCTTATCAAAGGCTCTCAGATCCTCAACATCGGAGCGTGTGTAGGAGGTCTTCTGATAAGTGCTCTTGAGCATCTCGCAGTCATAATCCTCATAAACATTGCCGCCGTACTTGTACACAGGCAGACCCGATCTCAGGTCGATCCTGCGGCGCAGACCGTTAAGCTTTGCTTCATCAAATTCGTAGTCACGGAAGATGATATTGCGCTTCATGCTGCCGTCGTAAACGCGGCTGTCGAAATATCTGCATACGGGATCATCGCTGTCAAGCTTTGCGCAGTCCTCGGTAAGCTCAAGGCTGTCAGCCTCTGCGGCAAGCGCAGGGTCGATAAGCACGGATTTGATAAGCTCTGTCAGAGCCGCCTTGTCCTCTTCCTTTCTTGCAGGCGTCGGAGCAACGACAAGCAGCTTCTCAGCCTTCCACGGGAGCTGCTCCTTGTAGAAGCCGTAGTCGGGAGCGCCTGCGCTCTGCTCCTCATCAATGACGATGAGATCCCACTCAAAGCCCGCGGGTGCCTTTGCCTTAAGTCCGTTCGCCTTGGAAAGAGCGTCAGACGACATAAGGAACAGGTTGGGGCAGTTCTGCGAGAAGAACACCAGCGCGTTTGAAGCACCTGTGATTATCTTGAAATCAGCGCCGATACCTGTCATAAGTATTCTATACCAGCCGTAAAGCTCGGTATTTGATGTAATAAGAAGTATGTTGGGGCTTTCCTTTTCGGCAAGCACATCATAAATGCAAAGTCCTGCCTTTGTCAGCTTTTCCGAGCCGAACTCGTTCGCCATTACAGCAAAGCCGAACCTGCGCAGCTTTTCAGCAGGCGCAACATTGGCAGCGGACAGCTCCATGCCGCCCAGAGGAATCCATTTTAAACTATTGCCACTCACTAAGCGCACCTCCGTTAAACGGTTTTTTGTAATAAAGCCAAAGTATCCCCAAAAAGGGTATACTTCACCCATTACAGTCTATATACCATTATACAACAAAACTCACAAATTTACAAGTTAAAGATAACATATTCCTGTTAGAAATCAATAGGGGCAATTTTGTTGAATTTGCACAAATAAAATACTTCATGTAATGCTTTACTTTTTGCGAAATAAATGATACAATATTTATTAAGCGCATCGGCGCAGTTAATTTATATAATGAGAGGATCGTATCAAAATGACAGAATTGGAATTAAAGCAGGCTATATGCGATGTAGGACATAAGCTGTGGCAGCTCGGTATGGTTGCCGCAAACGACGGTAATATCTCCGTAAGACTGCCCGACGGCAACTTCCTTGTTACCCCGACAGGCACAAGTAAGGCAAGCCTTACCCCCGAAATGATCATCAAGATGAACGCAAACAACGAGGTTGTCGAGGAAGCTCCCGGCTACAAGCCCACATCGGAGTTCAAGGTACATCTGCGCTGCTACGAGGCTCGCCCCGAGGTAAACGCCGTAGTGCACGCTCACCCTCCGACAGCGACAGGCTTTGCTATCGCGCATATCCCGCTTGACGACTACACCATGCCCGAGGCTATCATCTTCCTCGGCTGCGTTCCGATAGCTCCCTATGACACTCCCGGCTCGCAGGGCGTTGCAGACAGCATTATCCCGTTCCTTGCAGACCACGACACTATCCTGCTGGAGAACCACGGCGCGCTTACTGTCGGTATCGACATCACACAGGCATACTACCGCATGGAAACTCTTGAGCACTTCGCAAAGGTGAGCCTTGTTGCACGTCAGCTCGGCGGTGCCAAGGATCTGCCCATAGACAAGATCGAGGAGTGCTGCGAGATAGGAAAATCCTTCCCCATCAGACACCCGGGATATAGAAAGTATCACTAAGGCTTCGTAACAGCAGAGGGTCTGAACGGCGGTTTTTTCGGTTTCCGCAAGGAAATCTCGGTCGCTCCGACCGAGAAGGAAAAATTGCAAGGTGACCGCTTGCGGTCACTCAGACACCCGGGATATAGAAAGTATCACTGAGGCTTCGTAACAGCAGAGGGTCTGAACGGCGATTTTTTCGGTTTCCGCAAGGAAATCTCGGTCGCTCCGACCGAGAAGGAAAAATTGCAAGGTGACCGCTTGCGGTCACTCAGACACCCGGGATATAGAAAGTATCACTAAGGCTTCGTAACAGCAGAACTCGTAGGGGCGGATTCTAGCGTTTTTGCGCGAAGCGCATAATGCGTCCGCCCATTCAACGATAAGAGTTCGGGCGGAAACCGATTCCGCCCCTACAAAATAATGTAAAGCGCCACAACAACAAATCCACCCGAAAGGAACACCCCTATGTCCAAAACAATTCTTGTATTCGACTTTGGCGCGTCCAGCGCGAGAGCAATGTTCTGCAAATACGAGGACGGAAAGTTCTCGCTTGAAGAGATACACCGCTTCCCCAACCGTCCCATAACCGAGGGCGGTCATCTGCGCTGGGATATCGACGAGCTGTGGGAGCAGATGAAGATAGCAATAAGCTTCGGCGTGTTCAACGGCGGCTTTGACGCTATCAGCATCGACACATGGGGCGTTGATTTCGGTCTTATCGGACAGGACGGCGAGCTGCTTGAAAAGCCCGTCCACTACCGTGACGAGCGCACCAACGGTATGCCCGAGGAAGTGTATGAGAAGTTCCCGCCCGAGGAGCTTTTCGCAAAGAGCGGCATTCAGCCGATGAACATCAACACCATCTTCCAGCTTCATTACCTCGCACAGCATGAGCGAAACTCCATCTTCCGTGCCGAAAAGCTGCTGATGATGCCCGACCTTTTCGCATATCTGCTGACAGGCAAGGCAAGGTCTGAGTTTACCGAGGCTACCACCTCGCAGCTTATCGACCACAAGGCAAAGGGCTGGAATTTAAAGCTTATCGAGGGTCTAGAGCTGCCAAAGCGCCTGTTCTGCCCGCTTATCCACCCCGGCGAGGTGTACGGTACATTAAAGCCCGAGCTTTGCGACGAGTTCCGTATAGAGCCTGTTCCCGTGTATGCGTGCTGCTCGCATGATACCGCGTCTGCGGTGCTGGCTGTGCCATCGACCGACGAGCATTTCGCGTTCCTTAGCTGCGGAACATGGACGCTGTTCGGCACTGAGCTGAAGCGCCCCATCGTTACCGAGGAGGCTATGCAGATGGGATTGACGAACGAGGGCGGCTACGGCGGCACTACAACGCTGCTGAAAAACATCATGGGGCTGTGGCTCATTCAGGAAACCAAGCGCTACTACGAAAGCAAGGGTGAGGAATACAGCTTCGCAGACCTTGAAAGAATGGCACTGGAGGCAGAGCCGTTCAAGTGCTTTATTGATCCCAACGACCGAAGCTTTGCCGCTCCCGACGATATGCCGCAGAAGATACAGGAATTCTGCCGCAGAACAGGTCAGTATGTACCCGAAACAGTCGGTGAGATAATGCGCTGTATCTATCAGTCGCTGGCGTGCGAATTCGCGGTGACATTCGATAAGATAGGAAAGCTCACAGGCTACGAATACAAGCGTATCCACATGATAGGCGGCGGCACAAAGGATAAGCTGCTGTGTCAGCTTACGGCACAGGCTGCTGGAGTTCCCTCCGTCGCAGGCCCTGTCGAGGCCACGGCGCTCGGAAACGGTATCTGCACACTGGTTGCGGCAGGCGAGATAGAAAGCATCGCAAAGGCGCGCGAGATTATTATAGACTCGGGTCTTACCGTTACTTATGAGCCGACAGAACATGACAAGTGGCTTTCTGCTCTCGAAGTATATAAAACAATAACAAAATAAACAAAAGAGGCAATTATGATGAAAAGAGCCTATCTCGCTTTAGCCGCTCTTATCAGCGCGGCGCTCCTGTGCTCCTGTGCGCAGAACAGCTCGTCCGACGCAGCTCAGCAGAACATGAATGCTATTATGGACGCAACGATGGGCGATATGAACCATTATGTAACATCTTCCAAGGTGACATCAGCCAACTCCACAGCAGCGTCTATCAAGAATCAATTCAACAACTTTCTGACTTCATGCGATACAATGGCTTGCGGAATGAAGCGTGACGGCAGTTGCACAATATCTATCACTATCATCGACGGCGTGTGGACAGCAAGCTTCTCCGATACCGACTGCTTCCAGGCAAGCGGCGATTACTGCTGGGAGAACGACGGCGCAGGCTCAAAGTGCGGCGACAGCAAGTCTGACACAAAGAACTTTGTCACCCGGCTGGAGATAGAATTTGCTGATCTCTTCCCCGATCTGCAAAACGGATATGTCGGCGCATATCTTGAGGGCGGAAGACCGATGTTCGTATACTACACAGGTGACGCAACAAGAGCGATCCCCGAGCTTGACGCTGTACTCAGCTCCGAGGACACACGCATCGGCTTTGCATGGGCAAGCGGCACAAACGGCATTTCTCAGGAAGGTCTTATCGTCGGTACATCGCCCATACTGTAAAATTGATACTGTATAAAGCAAAAATACCGCCATTCATTTGAATGGCGGTATTTTTTATTTAAGAAATCCCTCAATGATCTTCGCCTCTGCCTCCTCCTCGGTAAGTCCGAGAGAGCAGAGCTTCAGGAGCTGCTCGCCAGCGATCTTTCCGATAGCCGCCTCGTGAATGAGCGCCGCGTCAACGTGGGAAGCATTCAGCGCGGGCTGTGCGTCAACAGTGCCGTTTTCCGCAAGGATAGCGTCGCACGCGGAGTGACCTGTGCAGCGGTTGTTGCCCTCGACAAGGGAGTAAAATTCCTGATGGGAATTGCCCTTTGCAACCGAGCGCGATACAATGTCCGCACCCGAGTCCTCGCCGTCAAGCTTCACCTTGAAATTGGAGATAGCAACCTCCGCATTGTCCGTCATTAAGCGTTCACGCACGATAAGCTTTGCGTCCTTTGCAAGAACTGCCGTGGTGTTTCGTGTGGACATATCAACTCCGCCGAGCTGGATAGTGTCCATCTCAAGACGGGAATTTTCCTCAAGATAGCAGTCGGTGACGGGGTCTATCTTCTTCAAGCCCGTGCCTGTGCCTGTTCCGATGTGCTTTTCCTTATACAGCACCTTGCTGTCCTTTGCAAGGAAAAAGCGATGTATGCCGTTGTGACGAGCCTGCTCCTCGCCGTCATTATGCACACCGCAGCCTGCAACTATCACGATATCAGCACCCTCACCGATATAGAAATCGTTGTACACGAGGTCGTCAACGTCGCTGTGTGTAACGCACGCAGGAATAAACACAGTTTCGCCCTTTGTGTGCGGCTTTACGGTGATGACGATACCGGGGTTGTCCGTTTTCGGCTCGATAGAAACATTCTCCGAGGACTTTCTGCCTGCACACAGGCTGTCCTCGCGGATATTGTAAGCGCCCTTGAACTCAACTCCGTCAAAATCGGAGATAGTCTTTAAAAGGTCGCTTGTAATTGCGTTGAAATTGACATTCATGATATCGCTCATCGACAGACACCTCCGTTAAACTTTGGACAAGAGCAGGTGTATTCGCCCTTAAGCAGTGCGGGAAGTATCTCCTCGCGCGGACCTGCCGTTCTTATCTTTCCGTTTGCAACAACGATAATCTCGTCGGCAATGGAGAGTATGCGCTCCTGATGCGAGATAACCACAAGCGTACCCTCGGTGTTGTTTCTGATGTCCTCAAAGGTTTCAACAAGGCGCGAGAAGCTCCACAGGTCGATACCTGCCTCGGGCTCGTCGAATACCGAAAGCTTTGCCTTTCTCGCAAGCACGGTGGCGATCTCGATACGCTTTGCCTCGCCGCCCGAAAGCGCAGTACTCATCTCGCGGTCGATATACTCCTCCGCGCATAAACCTACCTTTGAGAGCAGGTCGCACAGAGAGGTCTCCTTAAGCTTTTCGCCTGCCGCAAGCACCAGCAGGTCGCGCACTGTAAGTCCCTTGAAGCGCACAGGCTGCTGGAAAGCGTAAGCGATGCCCTTTTTAGCGCGCTCTGTAATGCTGAGGTCTGTAATATCCTCGCCGTCGAGCAGTATCCTGCCCGAGTCGGGAGCCTGAACGCCCGCGATAAGCTTTGCAAGAGTGGTCTTGCCGCCGCCGTTCGGGCCTGTAATAACTATAAGCTTGCTGGTCGCCTTGTAGCTGATATCGTTGACGATAGCTTCACCGTTCGGCAGGCGCCATGTAAGATTTTGCAGTTCAAGCACAGAAATAAACTCCTTTCGAGTAAAGACGTTCTGTAAGAGGTATGACAAAAGTTTAACGTGCAATACACCTCAATATAATATAATACCATATTTTATAATGCTTTGTCAAGGATAAAATATACAGCACAGCATAACTTAGGCAGAGATACAGCATTATTTTGCCTGCAAAGCATATCCTCTAAAAAAATTGCCGAAAATTTACCACGTACCCCTTTATTTTTTTTGGAATATATAGTATAATGTTAAAGTACGCGGTAAAATACCGCAGGAAAATAATTACTGAGGTGCAAAAATGGACATTTTTCTTAACATCGTGCTTGTCCTTGTCGGCTTTGTACTGCTGATAAAGGGCGCAGACTTCTTTGTTGACGGCGCGGCTTCCCTCGCAAAAAAGCTGAAGATACCGTCACTCGTTATCGGACTTACTATCGTCGCTATGGGTACAAGCGCCCCCGAGCTTGCGGTAAGCGTTTCCTCCTCCGTTACAGGCGCAAACTCCATGGCGGTAGGAAATGTAGTAGGCTCCAATATCTTTAATCTGCTGATAGTGCTCGGTGCTTGTGCAATAATCACTCCCGTCGCTGTAAACAAGGACGTGATAAAGCGCGACTTCCCCGTTTCCATCGGAGTTATGGTGGTATTCGGTGCGCTGCTTTTTATCGGAACTCAGACAAACACTCTCGACAGACTTGAGGCGGGCATTCTCATTGTACTGCTGATAGGCTACATGATCTGGACTATAGCGGCAGCTCTGAAGGACCGCAAAAATGCAGCCGAGGAAGAAAACCCCGAGAAATTCATCTGGTGGAAATGTGCTCTCTTTATCGTCGGCGGTGTTGCAGCCATCGTATTCGGCGGAACTCTCGTTGTTGACAACGCTAAGGCTCTCGGTATGGCATGCGGCATGAGCGAAACTCTCGTTGGTCTTACAATCTGCGCTATCGGAACATCTCTGCCTGAGCTGGTCACATCTATCGTTGCGGCAAAGAAGGGCGAGAGCGATATGGCTATCGGTAACGTTGTAGGCTCCAACATCTTCAATGTTGTATGTATCCTCGGCATTTCGGGTCTTATCTCCCCCATCACACTTGACGCAGTTGCTTTCAGCAACAACCTTGTTGATATGCTCGTGCTTGTCGGCACATCGATCCTCGGCTATATCTTCTGCCTCAACAAGAAGATCACTCGCGGCGAGGGTATCGCGTTCATCGTTCTGTACATCGCATATATGGTCTACGCTGTTCTGCGTGAGCCTACTATTCAGGCGATGTTTGCATAACTCATACCATAGAAACAAACCATAAGGGCGGCAGTGCTTTGCCGCCCATTTCAATACACAAAGGAGCTTTAATATGAGCGAAAAGAATTATTCATGGCTTGACAACGCGGTTTTCTATGAGATATACCCCCAGTCCTTCCGCGACACCAACGCAGACGGTATCGGTGATTTCAACGGTATCATCGAAAAGCTGGACTATATAAAGGAGTTTGGCTGCAACGCCATCTGGATAAACCCCTGCTTTCTCTCGCCGTTCGGTGATGCAGGCTATGACGTGCAGGACTACTGCACCGTTGCGCCGCGATACGGCACGAACGAGGATCTCGTGCGACTGTTCAACGAGGCTCACAAGCGCGATATGCACGTTATCCTCGACCTTGTACCCGGACACACCTCAGTCGAACACAGGTGGTTCAAGGAGAGCATAAAGCCCGAAAAGAATGAGTTCACAGACCGCTATATCTGGACTGATTCAATATGGGAGTCGGTGGACTGCCTCCCCTGCCTGCGCGGTATCTCCCAGCGCGACGGCAGTGTTGCACTTAACTTCTTCTCCACCCAGCCTGCGCTGAATTACGGCTACTACAAGCCCTCGCTTTCATGGCATCAGGCGATGGACGACGAGGGTCCGCTCGCAACACGCGAGGCGATGAAGGACGTTATGCGTTTCTGGCTTAAGGCAGGCTGCGACGGCTTCCGCGTGGATATGGCAGGCTCGCTTGTGAAAAACGACCCCGACGGCGAGGGCACTATCGCGCTCTGGCAGGACTTCCGCCGCTTCCTTGACGAGGAGTTCCCCCATGCCGCAATGGTTTCCGAGTGGGGCGAGCCTGACAAGTCGCTTCGCGGCGGCTTCCACATGGATTTTCTGCTGCATTTCGGACCCTCGCACTACAATGACCTCTTCCGCTGTGACGAGCCGTATTTCTCAAAGCGCGGCAAGGGTACGGCAGAGGAATTTATCAAGAGATACACCGAAAACTACGAAAAGACGGACGGCAAGGGTCTTATCTGTATCCCCTCGGGAAATCACGATATGGACAGACTTGCGCGCCGCCTTGACGCTGACGAGATAAAGGTAGCTTTTGCGTTTCTGCTCACTATGCCAGGCGCTCCGTTCATCTACTACGGTGACGAGATAGGCATGAACTATGTAGAGAACATCACCTCGGTAGAGGGCGGTTACGGCAGAACAGGCTCGCGCTCTCCCATGCAGTGGAGCAGGGGGCTGAACGCAGGCTTCTCCTCGGCTACCGCAGACAAGCTGTATATACAGCTTGACCCCTCGGCTGACCGCCCCGACGCCGAAAGTCAGATGGCAGACGAAAGCTCCATCTACAGCGAGGTAAAGCGCCTTATCGCGCTGAGAATGGCAAACCCCGCGCTTCAGAGCAACGCGAAGATACAGTGGGTGCGCTGCGATTACCCCACCATCTACCTGCGCGAATGTGCCGAGCAAAAAATCGAAATCGTCATCAACCCCTCTTCACAGCCCTGTGAAGTAAACCGCCCCGAGGGCAGACTGCTGTACTCTGTCGGCTCGGTAGAAATGACGCAGAACACCGCAAGGCTCGGCGGCTGCTCTGCGGCGATAATTGAATACGATTGATAAAAAGGCGGGCAATGCCCGCCTTATTTGTTCTTTTTGAAGAACGCCACGCGCTCGCCTGCCCTGCGTCTGCCTGTCAGAATGTGAAGCTCCGTTATCTGCTGCGGCTCGGTAAACAGCACCACCACCGTGCCGCCGAGCAGGCTTTCCTGCAAAGCAATACGCTCTGCAATACAGACAGCCGAGCCGCGGCGCACCTTTTCGCCCACCTTCGGCAGAAACTCCGCGTCTATCCCATGAAATACCGATACATTCACCCCATCGCCCGTGCGAAGCGACAGATGCTCTCCCGAAGCCGTCACCACACCGTCCGCAGGAGATACTATCTCCACAAACTCGGGCGGCTGGATAAGGCTTAGCAGATGATACTTCACCGCTGCCAAAAAGCCATTTTTTCGCGAAAGAGCGCGGCGCTTTCTTACCCTCACCGCAAAGCCGTCGCCCATAAGGCGGCGCGAAAAGATACC
This sequence comes from uncultured Ruminococcus sp., assembly GCA_964435155.1. Lineage (GTDB taxonomy): Bacteria > Bacillota > Clostridia > Oscillospirales > Ruminococcaceae > CAG-115. The sequence goes on from CAYSYF010000045.1 coordinate 13,980, forward strand.
GTCCTGAAGCTCGGACAGCGATACCACCCTGCCATTTGCAACACAGCGCAGCGTCCTTGCTCTCGCAGAAAGCTCCAATGCCATTTTAACGCCCCTTTCATACTATATTGAATATTGTGGGCTACAATAACAAAAAATATCCGTCAAAGTCGGTAATTATTGTTGAGAATTATTCTTGAATTAGTACAGGATTAGTTATATAATTGATAAGGTGTAATTTTGCAAAAAACGAAAGGCATATTATATGGAAACGATCACATATTTTAAGGATCTTGCAATAATCATAATTGCGGCAAAGCTGTTCGGACTCGGAGCGAAAAAGCTGAAAGCGCCGCAGGTGGCAGGACAGATAATAGCAGGTCTGCTGATAGGTCCAAGTGTGCTGGGTATTGTAGGCGAGTCGGAATTTCTTTCCGTAATGGCTGAGATAGGCGTAGTTCTGCTGATGTTCTCGGCAGGACTTGAAACAAACCTCAAGGAGCTTATAAAAACAGGTCCCGTTGCGGTCTGCATTGCGTGCGCAGGCGTATTCGTGCCGCTCGTCGGCGGCTGGGCGCTGTATTCCTGTTTTTACGGCTTTGCTCCGATAGGCTCGGAGGAGTTCTTCAAGGCTGTCTTTGTCGGCACTATCATGACGGCGACCTCGGTAAGTATCACAGTACAGACCTTGCGCGAGCTGGGACACCTGAAAGGCAAGGTAGGCACGATAATCATGAGCTCTGCTATCATTGACGATGTTATCGGTATCATCGTGCTGACCTTCGTTATCGGCTTCAAGAGCGCCGACGCAAAGCCCGTTGACGTTATCGTAAAGACCCTGCTGTTCATCGTGTTCAGTATTTGTGTGGGATTACTGATATACTTCCTGTTCAAGTATCTTGACAAAAAATTCTTCCACCAGCGCCGTATCCCGATATTCGGACTTGCGCTGTGCTTTACGATGGCTTACTGTGCAGACGCGTTCTTCGGTATCGCTGATATCACGGGCGCTTATGTCGCCGGCATTATCCTGTGCAACCTGCGCGACGCCGAGTATATCGCAGGCAAGATGGATATCAGCAGCTATATGCTGTTCGGTCCTGTGTTCTTTGCAAGTATCGGACTTAAGACATCGCTTGACGGCTTCACGCTGGAGCTGCTGTGGTTCGGTCTTGCATTTGTCGGAGTGGCGCTTGTGACCAAGATAATCGGCTGCGGACTTATGGCAAAGGCATTCAGGTTCAATAACAAGGACGCGCTGAAGATAGGCGTCGGAATGATGACCCGAGGCGAGGTCGCGCTGATAGTCGCGCAAAAGGGTCTTGCCTGCGGACTTTTCGCGCCCGAGAGCTTCACAGCAGTAATCATGCTGATAATATGCTCGTCCATTGCAGCACCGATAATACTGAAGGTGCTGTTCAAGGGCGACAAGTCCGGCGACTCGCCCGCTTTGGAGGATCACCCCGATTACGACGAGACCGATGAGGTCTATGCCGAAGTGTGACACACAAATGAAATAAACCGCATATAATGAGATACCAATGTCTTTTTGGTATCTCTTTTTATTTGCGGAGGTGCATCTATTATGTTGATCTATACAGTGGAAAGCGGCGATACGCTGAACAGTATCTCGCGCCGCTTCGGTATCCCGCCGCTCAGGATAGCGGCAGACAACGGACTTCGCGACCCGTCAAGGCTTGTAGTGGGACAGAGCTTGCTGATAATGTCGGACGGTGTGCGTTACATCGTGCGCGAGGGGCAGACGCTGTACTCCATAGCGCAGGAATACGGAGTACCGCTCGACACGCTCGTACAAGCGAACCCAAGCCTCAATCCGCTCAATCTTCAGCCGGGCACAACAGTTATTATCCCAATCGGAAAGCAGTCCGAAAAGCGTTCTGCGATAGTAAACGGCTACGCTTATCCCACCATAACCGAAAGCGCGCTTAACTGTGTTCTGCCGTTTCTGACCTTTTTAAGCCCGTTCAGCTATATGCTGACTCCGCAGGCAGACCTCATCGCGCCCGAGGACAGCGATCTTGTATACCGCGCAGTGCGCTCCGCGGTCATGCCGCTGATGGTAGTGACCAATCTCTACGAGGGCGGCTTTGATACCGACGCGCTGTCCACTGTGATAAACGATCCCGAGCTGTCACAGAAGCTTATTGAAAGCATCACAGAGGAGCTTCGCAGCAAGGGCTACTATGGAGTGAACATGGATATGGAATACATAGCGCCGTCTGACCGCGAGGTATACAACGACTTCCTGCGCCGCCTTGCAGACACTATACGTCCGCTGGGTTATATCCTCACCGTCGCACTCGCACCGAAGATATCGGCAGATCAGCCGGGTCTGCTGTACGAGGCTCACGACTACGCGGCGCAGGGCGAAATAGCGGATTATGTCATCATCATGACGTATGAATGGGGCTACACCTACGGGCCGCCGCTCGCCGTATCTCCCATAAACGAGATACGCAGGGTGCTGGACTACGCAGTCACCGAGATACCGCCCGAAAAGCTGCTTATGAGTCTGCCGAACTACGCCTACGACTGGCCGCTTCCCTACACACGCGGAACGCCTGCGCAGAGCATAGGGCTTAATGCGGCGATAGAGCTTGCACAGAAATACAACGCCGAGATCATATTCGACGAAGCCTCGCAGACGCCGTACTTCAACTACACCGCTGCGGACGGAGCTCCGCATATCGTATGGTTTGACGATCCGCGCAGTATTGCGGCAAAGCTACAGCTTGTGAACGAATACGGGCTTGCGGGCGTAAGCTGGTGGACGGTAAACCGCTGCTATATCCCCGCGTGGCTCATCATGCAGGATATGTTTGAGATAGAAAAGATATAAACAAATATAGAATAACCCCCGCTGTTTCAGGCAAAACTAAACCCGAAAAAACAGTGGGGGGAATTCTATGTCAATAAGAGCAAGAGATCTGCGCAAGTGCTATAATATAGGCGGTACAGAGGTGCGCGCACTCGACGGAGTCAGCCTTGATATCATGAGCGGTGAATTTGTGACCATAACGGGAGTCAGCGGCTCGGGCAAGTCAACGCTGATGAACATACTCGGCTGCCTCGATACACCTACATCAGGAACATATCTCCTTGACGGAAGCGACGTTTCGGAGCTGTCAGACAAGGAGCTGAGCCGTATACGCAGCCGAAAGATAGGCTTTGTTTTTCAAAGCTTCAACCTTATCCCTGCGCTGACAGCGCTGGAAAATGTGGAACTGCCGCTGATGTACAGGGGAGTTCCGAAAGCACAGCGCCGTATTGCAGCCAAGGAGGCGCTGGAGATAGTGGGGCTTACAGATCGTGCAGGACACCGCCCGTCCGAGATGTCGGGAGGACAGCAGCAGCGCTGCGCAATTGCAAGAGCTATCGCCGCCGACCCGTCCATGATCCTTGCAGACGAGCCCTGCGGCAACCTCGACAGCCGCAACAGCCGCGAGGTGCTGGATATCCTGTCCGACCTTAACCGCCGCGGAAAGACCGTTGTCATGATAACCCACGACGAGCAGACCGCCAAAAAGGCTCAGCGGCTTTTGCGCATAGCAGACGGACGTATCACGATGTAAAAAATGACGGCGCGCCCTACAAAAGGCGATACCGCAACAAAAAACAGGCGATCCTCAGACCGCCTGTTTTTCCGTACATATTACTCAGCCTTTTCCTCTGCGGGAGTCTCAGCAGCCTCCTCAGCGGGTGCTTCTTCCTCAGCGGGAGCAGCAGCCTCGATAACAGGGAGCTTTGTGCCGCACTTGGGGCAGTAGCAGTTGTCGTTCTTGGTCTTTGCTGCGCAGTTTGTGCAGGTGAGATAACCGCTCAGCTCGTCAAGCTGCTTGTTTACCTCTGCCAGTGTTTCGTAGCAAGCGTCAAGCTCTGCAACGGCAGCGTCGAAAGCCTCGTTGTCCTTTTCGCCGCTCTTAGCCATCTGATACATCATAGCGCCGAGCTTCTCATTCTTGCCCTTGATGTCACCGCTGATCTGCGACTTCTTGATCTTCAGCTTGGAGATCTTCACAGCCTCGTCAGTCTTCTTGCCTGCTGTTGCAGCAACGTTCTTGGTGGTGGATATAAGTTCATCTAAAAATCCCATTTCGGATACTCCTTTCAAAAAGAAAAATCTTAAGCTAAATTGCTTCCTTTCTATTGTAGCATATTTTTGAAAAATATGCAAGAGATTTCTTCAGCTTTGAGATATATTAGGCAAAAGCCCTGCATATTTCGTAAAAAACCGCACAAAATATCCTTGCGGTGACTTCCGCATAAAAAGACGGAGCAGACGCTCCAACAGGAGGAAATATCATGTCTAATCGTAACACAAATCAGCAGAACAATAACCAGCAGAACAACAAGCCCGAGCAGCAGAACACAAATACAAACAAGCAGAACAACAAGTGATCAAAGGCGGGAGCTCCCGCCTACATATCACAATTTGACAGCCGTCCCCTCAAAAGGGCTTTTTCATTTCAAATCCTGAGCTATATATTAAGGCGGCTGTAAGCCGCCCTTTTTATTGCTTTGCCGCTATCGGACAGCTTCTTACCGCCAGAGCGCCGCTGTCCCAGACTACCTCCGCACTGCTGCCGTTTTTCAGCTCGCCGTTTATCATCTTCCCCGACAGCATATCCTCAACGCGCGAGGTTATCAGCCGCCGCAGCGGACGCGCCCCAAGCTTCTGCGCGCCTGCTTCGCCTGTCAGAGCTTCGCGGCAAAGCTGCCGGATCACGCTGTCCGCGAACGTAAGCTTTATTCCGCAGGAGGCGGCGCGCTCCGACAGCGATTTCAGCATAAGCCTGCATATATGCTGAAGCTGCTCATTGCCAAGGCTCTCAAACACAACGATACTGTCAACGCGGTTGATGAACTCGGGGCGGAACTGCTTTTTCAGCTCGCGCATGACATCGCTCCTGCCGCCCGTATTCTCTCCGAAGCCCACCGCCGAACGCGAAAGCTCACCTGCCCCGACATTGCCTGTCATAATGATTATCGCATTGCGGAAATCCGCCTTTCTGCCGTCGGCTGCGGTCAGCGTGCCGTCCTCAAGTATCTGCAAAAGCAGGTTAAGCACATCGGGGTGAGCCTTTTCCACCTCATCGAAAAGCACCACCGAATACGGCGTTGTGCGCACACGCTTTATAAGCTGCCCCTCCTGCTCATAGCCGACATATCCGGGCGGCGAGCCTATCAGTTTCGACACGGAATGACGCTCCATAAATTCCGACATATCAAAGCGTATAAGCCGTGCCTCGTCACCGAAAACAGCCTCCGCTACCGCCTTTGAAAGCTCGGTCTTGCCCACACCTGTCTGCCCCAGAAACAAAAACGAGCATACAGGGCGCTTTGGGTCTTTAAGACCGCTCCTGCCGCGCCGTATAGCCGCCGCCACCTGCTCTACCGCGCTGTCCTGACCGATGACGCGCTGCTTTAAAAGCTGCTCTATCGCGCACAGGCGGCGGCTCTCGTCTGCTGTGAGCCTTGTGACAGGTATGCCTGTTATCGCAGAAGCGGCACGCGCCACATCTTCCGCGTCCACCACTACCTTAGCCTCATTCTGCCTGCCGCGCTGTAGCAGCTCGCTCTCCTTTTCGCGCAGCGCAGGTATCTCGGTGAAACGCTTTTCCGCAATCGCTGCCGCCATTTGTACGCGCAGCTCGTCTATCCTGCAAAGCTCGCTTTGCTCCTGCTGCCGCAGCCTTGCCGAAGCTGCCGCCTCGTCCAGTAGATCCAATGCCTTATCGGGGAGATTCCTGTCTGTGATGTAGCGCACAGACAGACTTATCGCCGCCTGAAGCGCATCATCGGTTATCACTGCATGATGGTGAGCCTCGTACTTTTTGCGCAGCCCCTCCAGTATACAAAGCGCCGCTTTTTCATCGGGAGCTTCTACCGTTATAGATTGAAAACGGCGCTCCAGCGCGCTGTCCTTTTCGATAAATTTACGGTATTCCTCGGTAGTGGTAGCGCCTATAACGCATATCTCACCGCGTGCAAGCTTCGGCTTCATGATGTTAGCCGCGTCGATAGCGCCCTCTGCCGCGCCTGTTCCGACGATACCGTGCAGCTCGTCAACAAAGAGTATCACACCGCTTGCGGCGGTTGCTTCCTCCAGCACGTTTTTCAGTCTGTCCTCGAAATCGCCGCGGTATTTAGCGCCCGCAAGCAGCGCGGTAAGATCCAGCGAATACACGCGCTTTCCCTGAAGCTCGACAGGTACGCTGTGAGTCGCTATGCGCTGTGCGAAGCCCTCCACCACCGCCGTCTTTCCGACGCCTGCATCTCCGATAAGACAAGGATTATTCTTCTGTCTGCGCAGCAGCACACGGATAACGCTTTCTATCTCCTCCTCACGCCCTATGACAGGGTCAAGCTTTCCCGACTCCGCCAACGCAGTGAGATCCCTTGCGTATTTGTTAAGCGCAGGATTTTTGGTGCGGCGCTCCTTGTCATCTGCGGCGGGCTGTACAAGTCTGCGTGCGGTGTTGTCGGCTGCGATGCGGTCGCTGTTTGCACCAAGCTCGGAAAGGATAACGCTCGCATAGCAGTCCTTATCCAGCACAACTGCTTTAAGCAGATGCTCTGTGCCTGCTGCCTTGCTGCCCTCGCCCGAGGCGAAGCTTATCGCGCTCTCCATCAGCCGCCTGCTGCGCGGTGTGAGATCGGACACGGAAAGCCGCGTAGGCACGCCTCTGCCTACCAGCGTTTCAAGCTTTGAAAGCACCTCCTTGCGTCCTATACCGTACTTTTTCAGCAGCATTGCCGAGGGACTGCTCTCGTCCGCGGTAAGCCCGTAGAGGATATGCTCGCTTCCGACATAGGTATGCCCAAAGCCCATTGCCGCCGCTACTGCGGCATTAAGCGCCGCAACCGCCTTATCCGTAAAACCATTGAATGAGATCATAACAAGTCCTTTCCGCTCTTATGGAGCAGGTGATATATACATACTATTCCCATAAACAGGAAAATTATTTGTTTTGATCTTATATTGACAGGCTGTTTCTGCCTATGCAAGCGAAAAAAGACAGTTTTTTTGCAAAATTCAAAATTTTTTTCAAAAATGCTTGACAAATCCGTTTCCGTGTGATATAATTAGTAAGTCGTTGGGGCGATGGCTCCTCGTTCGTTTATATGGCGGCATAGCTCAGTTGGCTAGAGCACTTGGTTCATACCCAGGGTGTCATTGGTTCGAATCCGATTGCCGCTACCAAAACGGCCCGTTGGTCAAGAGGTTAAGACATCGCCCTTTCACGGCGGAATCATGGGTTCGATTCCCGTACGGGTCACCAGCAACATTTGCTCACATTTGGCTTAATAAAGCCGATTGTGAGCTTTTTATTTTGTCCTGAAAAAGCCGTTGTCCGCTGCTTGTCCGCTAACAGTAAAATTTCTGTGCAGAGTGCATTTTTTATGCACCCTGCTTTTCTTTTTTCAGAAAGCCGAAGGCTCCGTCCATTGCCTCCGCAACTCTCGCTTGTGCGGTCTGGAATTGATGGCAATATACATTCAAAGTCGTTGACGAGCAGCAAT
>CAYSYF010000046.1:0-21322 GCA_964435155.1 uncultured Ruminococcus sp.
CACCAAAAAAGTTATCTAAAAAGCTCGCTCCGCGAGCAAAAACATAGTTTTTCGACAAGCTGAAGCCTCTCCTTAACGGAGAGGCTGCATTTTTTATTCAAGCGAAAGCACCGCGCCGCCCCATTCAACAACCGTAAAGCCGCTCCTGTCGGAAGCCTTCGAAAGCGTCTGCGGAGCTATCTCTACATACTCGTCAGAGGGTGCGTAGGTCATGAACACGCGGATAACTGTATCGGGCTGAGGGGCTATGTTGAGCTTGGCATTGTCGGTATAGTCCTCGCCGCGGAATGTGATGATATTGTAGGCGTTCTTTTCCATGTGCGGAAGCCAAAATTCACAAAAATCCGCTATCTCGCTGTCGGAAAGTCCGAGATAGGAAAGCTTTTCATCGAGGAACGCCGCGGTATCCTCTCCGCTTACGCAAAAGCCCTCGGTGAGGTCGTACTCGAAATCGCGATCGCCCTCCCAGAACAGATAAGGATAAACACTGCCGTTGGCTGTCGTGAGAGTGCCGTCAGGCTTTGCCGTAACGTTCCAGCCCTCGCCGTAGTACGGGTCGGTTATGGTGAGTGTGCCGTTGTAGTCCAGCTTCACGCTGACCTCTGTTTCCTTTTCGGGGTAGAGATAGATGACAGGCTTGTAATCAGCGCCCTCCTGAAGCTCAAAATCGCTCATGCCGATGTCGGTGGGTATAAGGCGGTAGAGGTAATCCTCTATCCTGTACATCGGCGCGTAGGTCACCTCGATATTGTCGTTCACGCAGAACTCGTCATACGCCGAGGTATCGCACATCACCTCGTATATTGCAGGGTAAGGCCACGGAAGCTGACAAACGAAACGGTCGTCCTGTATATCGGTTATAGTAAGGGTGATATCACCCTCGGCGCTGTCTATGATATAGCCCGTATCACTGTCGGTATTTCTGTATTCAAACATTGCGTCAAACGTAATTCCGTCTATTTCAAGCTCCACAAGGTAGCTTCCCGTTTCAAGCGGCAGGGCATAGAAATCATCGTTCAGTGATACGGTTATGGAGTTTTTGGGATAGTCGCGGCTTACGATATAGCCCAGCGCATTGAACGCGCTGTTCTCTCCGAACGGCACCTCGTCCCAATCTCCGAGCTCGTTGCTCCAGCGATACAGCTTATAAGCGCAGCCGAAGCAGTAATCTGTATTCTCCGCACTTCCGATATATTCTACGTTCAAGGTAAGCGAGTCTGTGTCGGAGGTTATATAATAGCCCTCCTCTATATCAAGCACGATATCGGCACGCGTAAGAGGCACGCGCTCATCGAAAACGGGATAGTCGGGCGAATTGATATTCTCGGGCTCATCGGGGATATAAGCGCTGCTCGTTACAGTATACTCGGGATCATCGGGAGGGAGCGGCTCGGTCGCGGTGGCTGCCGTAGTGGTTGCAGATGTTATTTCAGCGATATCCGTCTGCGTAGTCGCCGCCGCACCGCCCGCGCCTGTACCTCCCGATGTAACGCTGTCGCTCTTGCAGCCTGAAAACGCAAATATCATCGTGCCTGCGCACAGCATTGAAATCAAACGCTTTTTCATAATATCATTCCTTTCGGCAATGTTTTCCTTTTACATATAAAACAAAATGAAAAGCAAAAAGGTTTCAGTTATTCCAGCACTAAAAATTCCTCAGGTATATTCTGCTCTATCAGCATATCTACGAATGAGAATGTCATGCCGTCGCAGCCGTGGCTTGCCATAAGCTCCTCGGTGTACATAGAGTAAGGATAAACGCGGATATTGGAATAGCCGTAATCATAGTGGTTGATAAGCGGAATTGCGCCTGCGTCGGAGATAGTCACCTCGCCCGACAGGTGCTCCTTTGTAACGGTTATCTGTCCGAGCATCTCCACCATGCAGTAGGGGTTGCTCTGCGCCGACAGGAAGTTTCCGAGGCAGTAGAATACGAACGCCTGTCCGCCGTCCGCCTTTTCAAGATACTCCATCGACTGGATAGTGTGCGGCTGTGTGCCGATGATGATGTCAGCGCCCCAGTCCGCAAGCTGCTGCGCGGTATCGTACTGGTGCTGAGATATCTCATTTGTTGTTTCAATGCCGAAGTGTGCGCTGACGATAACGCAGTCATACTTCTCGGCAGCCTCCTTCACCTGCTTTTCGATAAGCTCGGTTTCGGAGAGGTAAACAAGCTCACATTCACTGTCCGTGGGCAGCGAAAGCCCGTTGGTGTGCTCCATATAGCTCAAAAATGCGAACGTTATGTCGTTTACTGTGAGAGTGCGGATATCGTTCATATCCTCCTCACTGCGGTACGCGCCGTAAACGGGTATCTGAGGGTGGTTCTGCTCCCAGTAGTCAAGCGTTGCGATAAGTCCGCCCTCACCCTTGTCAAGGACATGATTGTTTCCGATAGAAATTGCGTCAAAGCCTATCTCCACCATCTCATCGCCCATTTCCTCAGGTGTGCAGAAGCAGGGATATGTAGAAGGCGCGTACTCGTCGGTGACTATCGTTTCCTGATTGAGGATAGCAAGGTCAGCCGCAGCGATGATGTCAGCAACATATTGGTAAGGATAGCTGAAATCGTAGTCCTCGCCCTCCTCGGCGCGTCTTGCCGCCTGATCGTATATCGGCGAATGTATCAGATTGTCACCTGCGCAAAGCAGCTCTACCGAGGTGTAGTAAGGCTCGGGTTCAGGCTCTACGGTAGGCTCGGCGACAGTAGTCGCTGCAGCGGCTTCGGTAGTCGCGGCAGTGGTGGTCTGCGGCACCTGCACCTCGGGAACGCTCTGCGTTGATGTGGAATTTCCGCCGCACGCAGTGAGCATAACGGTCGCCATAAGCGCCGCAGCACCCTTTAGCTTTTTATTCATATATCATATCTCCTTTTTCGACAAAATTTCTGCTTTCAGTATATCACCGCCGCCGTGATATGTCAAGATTTGCAGTAAATTACAGCTTATGTCATGCTAATCTTAGTTGAAAAAACAGGGCAAAGCCCTCAGAAGGAGGATATAATGGCAAAGAAACTTACAGCGGCGGATTTTTTTAAGAAGCACAACGGCTCGTTTATGAAATTCGGTGAGCTGTTCACACAGAAGATAACGGACGAGGAGCTTATCGCGGCGCTTGCGGAAAAGGACCTTGAAAAGCTTGCAAAGGTGTTCAGGCTGGTGTTTGAGATGGTGCAGGAAAATTCCTCGGGCGATGAGAACGAGCGCCTTGCAGCGCTTATCAAGGCGTACTCGGAGGTGAGCGCCGATGAATGAGCTGTCCCATAAGCAGCGTGAGGCGCTGGCAACGCTGAAGGAGGGCAGCCTTAAGCGGCTCAACATCTTTGAGGGCAGCGTGAGAAGCGGAAAGACCTACATCTCCATGATACTGTGGGGGTTCTGGGTTGCACAGCGCCCGAAAGCGCACAGATTTCTCATGACGGGAAAGACCCTCACAACGCTGAAGCGAAACGTTTTAGAGCCTATGCAGGAGCTTTTCGGCAGCGGCTTTTCCTACAGCATAACCAAAAAGGAAGCCACCCTTTTCGGGCGGCGCATCTACTTGGAGGGTGCCGCAAACAACGGCGCGGAGAGCAAGATACGCGGCATGACCCTCGGCGGCGCGTACTGCGACGAGCTTTCCCTCTTCCCCGAGGATTTCTTCGCAATGCTGCTGTCGCGACTGTCCGAGCGCGGCTCAAAGCTGTTCGCTACCACAAACCCCGATACTCCGCACCACTGGTTAAAGCGCGATTATCTCGACCGCGGACTTCCCGACCTGCTTTCCATGAAATTCACGCTGGACGACAACCCTGCCCTGCCCAAGGAGTACATAAAGGCGCTTAAATCGGAGTTTACAGGTGTGTTCTACGACCGCTTTATCCTCGGAAACTGGGTAGCCGCAGAGGGCAGGATATACGACGGCTTTTCGGATAAATGCGTCATCAGCGCACAGGAGCTTAATAAGCGCATAGAGCAGAACAGGCTGATAACTTCGGTGGTGGGTGTGGACTACGGCGGCAACGGCAGCGCAAGCGTTTTCTGTCATGTCGCATTTGACGCAGGCTTTAAAAATGTGTACGTCCTGTCCGAGCATTACGACAAGCGCAACCGCTCGGCAGAGAGCCTTATCAGCGGCTTTTCGGAATACATCTCACGCGAAAGAGAGCAATATCCGACGCTTTGCGCGGCGTACTGCGACAGCGCGGAGCAGTTGCTTGTGAAGAGCTTCCGCAGCGCCGTGAAGCTGCCTGTCCGAAACGCACTGAAGCGTCCGATAAACACGCGCATAAATATGCTGTGCAGGCTTATCGCCGCAGGAAGATTTTACGTGCTTGACGAATGTCCGCACCTTATCGAGGCGATACAGTCCGCGGTCTGGGACGAGCGCGATATCCACCGCGATACGCGCCTTGACAACGGCACAACAAACATCGACAGCATGGACGCGTTTGAGTACGCGATAGAGCGCTTTGAAAGACAGCTTTTTTTCGGCGGTACTGCTTCGTAGGGGCGGCGGACTGAGGGCTGTCTGCACTACGATCTTGACGCAAAAACACAAAGCAGAAAGCCGCCATACAGGCGGCTTTTCTATCAACTGTTTTTAAGGTTGTATTCCTTGACATAACGGTCAGCAGTAGGTATTATCTTGTCGTACTTCGGGTCGTCGCTTGCAAGCGCAGACTTGAAGAACTGGTAAATGCGCCTTGAATTGAGGCGGCTCAGACGCTTTGCGATGTACTCATGCGTTGCGTACAGCTCGGGATTTTCCATTATCTCAATGCTGAACTCTATGTATCGCTTTTCATTGTGGAAGCGCAGGAAGTTACACGCGGAAACTATGCTGGAATAGAAGTTAGGAGAGATTATTACCTCGCCCTCGTACTCTGTATCTCCCGAAAGCAGCGCTGCAAGCTGCTCCTCTGAAAGCGACGAGATGGCAAAGGCAGATTCTATCATCTCGCAGTCAGGCATAAGCTCGCACTTTTCGTGGATATCACGCGGAATGGTGTTGTTTGTGAGCGCCGTGTGACGCACTGTTTCAAGCTTGTTTACGATGTGGCTGTAGTGCGCAGGCTTTGCTTCAACGCGCGTTTCAAGCAGGTTTCTCAGCATATCGTTCGGCAGCAGTTGGAGCGGTATCTTTACCGAGGCGCTGCGGAAGCCTGTTATTCCCTCCTGTCGCTCCTCTACCACGACCTCCTTCGCGGAAGTATCGGCAGGCTGCTCCGTCACCGCCTCTGTAGCGCGGTCTGCACCTTCCTCTGCTTTCGGAGCCTCAGCAGGCTTTTTCTTGAACACGGCAGCGGTGTATACATCGGTGATACGCTCGATAACGGCGCACTTGTACGGTATCTCGGCACCCGTGCAGGCTACCGCGCCCATGTGACCCTTCAGCAGTACCGAGTGCAGTCCCGAAAGGTGATAAACTATGCCCTGATACTTACGGGATTTGACAGCCTCGTCAGCTATTCCGCGGCGCTTTGGAGTGTAATTGTCAAGTGTGTTTCCCGGGATAAGGAAGCACGGAAGATAGGTCTTGTCCTTGCCGATAGCACGGTTGTACTGCGCTGTGCCGTGTACCTCTCTCGGGATATTGTACGAGCCCCAGAAGAACGAGCCGCTGCCGTCAGTGGGATAATATTCGGCGGAATATACTGTATAAACGCCGTCGGGGAGCATCATAAACAGCTCTCTCATGCCGTTCTCCAGCGAATCTCCGCGGTTTATCTTATTGAACGAATCAGTTATCGCATTGTTTATCTCATGCGACATTCCTGCGAAGCCCTGACACTGCGAGATAACAAGGTCGGTGCGCTTGTCACCGTTGTTTGAAGCAATTATGTTCAGTGCAGGCTCCGAGCCGATATAGAACACCTTTTGAAGCGCAGAAAGGTCGCCGCGCCTTAAATTGTGACCTGTGGAGCAGACGCCAATAAGACCTCTGCCGCCTCTTACAGAAACAAGAAGCACGTTATTGCCGCCAAGGTCGATATATTCGGTTTTTACATCAACAGCCATCGTACTGCCTCCTTATTTCTGCTCAAGATGAATAGCCATCATATCCGATACGCCGCCGAGATACTTTTTGTCGAAAGCCTTTTTCGGCATATATGTGACAGCGTTTCCGTCCTTATAGATGATAAATATCTTGTCGGTCTCAACAAAGTAATCCAGTCTGCTCCATGGGATAAGATCCTGCCGATCGTATACGCAGCTTTCGCAGGCAGCAAAGCCGTTTGGAGATACCACAAAGGTGATAAGCTCCTCCACCGCAGGGTCATTTCCCACAACACGCGTGAATTTGCTTCTTGCCGCCGCGTGGCAGATAAGGTAAACGATAAGCGTCAATATACCGCCCACCGCTACCGAGATGGGAATAAAATACAGGATATTGTCGCGTGTAACTCCCACAAAAAAATGCAGCGCACCGAATACCAGCAGCATTACCAGTATCGCAATAAGCCACAGCACCTTTACAAGGCGGATATTCATCATCATTACGAACGCCGCCGCTGTGTCGTTCTCGTCTATGTGACCCTCTCCGACATAGCTGTCCTTTCCTATTCCTGCCTCGATATATGTATCCTTCAGCGGCAGAACTCTTGCGCCGTGATGATATGTAAAGCTGTGCTTTCTGTGCATTCCCTCGGTAATGGCAATTATACGGAAATAATCCTCCCTTACCTTGAAGCAGGACATCGGTATCCCGTATTCCGCACTGCCCATATCAAAGAAGATACCTTTTCTGTTATCATCTGTCACGCTTTTGATCATATCCCAGCTATATACCACGGGGCGATCTGTTCCGAAGGAATAAACCGCAAACGCATCTCCCACAACATACGTGCAGCCCGAAGCCTCGTCGAAAACACGAACAGGTCTTAAATCATAGAAAGCCATTGTACACCGTCCTATCCAAGATCAGCATCTGCGTTGCGGCAGATATACCGATCTATTAAACAAAGTCATATATATCTTAGTATATCATACTTTTGATAATAAATAAAGTGTTTTTTTATATTTTTTTCAAATTTCGCGGATATTGCGCTGTGTGTTCCAATAAATGGCTGACGTGCTTGACAAAAGCACAGCATTGGCGATATAATATACATAGCTTTATTTTACCACTCAATAAGTTAATGGAGGTGCTAACAATGCAAATGCGATCGGTTACCTACCAATGCCCGAACTGCGGTGCTGCGCTTGAATACAGCAACGAGCACGGCAAGCATCGCTGCCTTTTCTGCGACAGTATGTTCGACGAGGCGCAGATAAAGCGTCATTTCTCCGAAAACGAGCAGATGAAGCTTGAAAACGCCGACCCCGAGCAGCTTTCGGCTGAGCAGCGCGAAATAGAGAAGTTCACAGGTGCCTCGGCGCTGTACTCCTGCCCCAACTGCGGCGCAGGCGTTATCTGCGGTGAGCTTGAAGCTTCGGTGCGCTGCCACTTCTGTCATACTCCCGTTATCCTCACAGGCAGACTTTCAGGCGAGTACAAGCCCGATCTGATAATCCCGTTCGCCACCACAAGGGAGCACGCAAACAATTCCTTTTACGATTACATAAAAGGCAAGTTCCTGCTTCCTAACGGCTTTAAAAAGAACGCAAAGATAGTTGAGATCTCGGCGCTGTACGTTCCCTACTGGCTGAAGAGCGGTGTTGTAAACGGACGCGTACAGGCTAACTGCAAGAAGGTGCGCACGTGGCGCGTGGGAGATACTCGCTACACCAATACAAAGTACTACACCTCGATACGCGCGGCGGAGTTCGCATTTATCCGCGTGCCGTGCGACGGCTCAAAGCGTATCGACGACTCGCTGATGGAAAGCATAGAGCCGTTCAACTATCAGGGTGTAAAGCCGTTTTCGATGTCATATCTTTCGGGCTGTGCGGCTGAGAAATACGACGTAGCGTTCAAGGACGCAGAGTATCGTATAAACAACCGCATCAATGACGCTGTCGCAGAAACGCTCAAAGCTGATATGGCGTCGCAGTCCTATACCACTATAACCATAGCAAACTCCGATATAGATTTCAAGGCAAGCACTGCTGTGTATGCGCTGCTGCCTGTGTGGTTCCTTAATTATCAGTACAATGGCAAGGACTATCCGTTTGTTATGAACGGACAGACAGGAGTTCATTTCGGAAAGCTGCCCGTCAGCAAGATAAAGGCATTCCTTTTCGGCGCAGCTATCTTCCTCGGTACGGCACTGATAACAGGCGGCATAACCCTGCTTGGAATGTTGTAAGGAGGGCATGATGAGAAGAATTTTATCTTTCCTTACGGCTGCGGCGATAATGGTAATGACTATGCTGTGCTTTACCGTTACAGCCTCGGCAAAGACCTACAGGGCGGTGCTGGAGGACAACGGTGACTGCTTCGCTACAAGCGAGGAGCAGGACGTTCTGGAGCTGCTGAAGGAAGCAGCGCAGAAGGCTAAGTGCAACCTAGCGATAGTGACCGAGGACAACTTTGCAGGCACTACTCCTGGCAGCTATGCTTTAGATAAGCTCGATACACTTTTCGGTGAGTACAGCGACAGCCTGATACTTGTTATCAGCACGGATTTTGAAAACCCCGACGCTTACGATTTCATAGATATGTCGGGCGATGCTTTTTCAAAGTATTATTCTGACCTTGACAACATATATGCCGCCTACTACAGCGGCAAGGATATGGGCGGCTATTATGACGGTATCAAGACCTTCTGCGAGTATTTCACAAACGGCGGCAAGGTCAGCGTTTCATATAAGGTGGTGCTGTCAGACTATGACGACGTGCTTACAAGCGCCGAGCAGACGCTCCTGCTTGATGTAATGCAGGACGCTGCCGATGATATCGAGTGCAACATCGGCGTTGTCATCACATCAGACCGCGGCGGCGAGATACCGGAGAGTTATGCGGACGCTTTTGCAGACGATAATTTCGGCTACGGCAGCAACAATATCGTCCTGCTGTTCGATAACGATAAGGTAAGCCCCAAGCATCAGGACTGGATATCCACTATGGGTCTTGCTACCGAGATGTATGACCATCAGACGGACGCGATATTCGATTATCTGTATGCAGGCTTTGACTCGAACGGCGGCGATAACTATTACGCGGCTATCCAGTATTTCTGCTCGTATCTGAGAAATAATCAGGACGGCGGCTGGACATATAATAGTGATGAAGATTACTACTATTACTATGACGACGATGTTGTAGAGTTCACGCTCGTTGCCCTCACCGTTCCGCTCATCATTGCGGGAATAGTAACCGCGATAGCTACATCGTCTACCGTAAAGAAATACAGCAAAAAAGCGCCTGTCAGCGCAAGAAGATACATAGACACCTCGCGCACAAGGTTCACCCAGCGTCAGGACATCTACCTTCGCGAAACGACTACACACGTTCGCATAAGCAGCAGCTCGGGCGGAGGAAGTCACGGAGGTCGCGGCGGTGGCGGCGGCAGAAGCGGCGGAGGTCGCGGCGGCGGAGGCGGACGCAGCAGATAACGGTGGTTCGGTATATGGCAACACGCCTCACACCGTCGCCTCGTTCAGATTAAATATGCGGCGGGCTGATAGCAGCCCGCCCTACTACTGCCCGACAAAACAAAGGAGAACGTGATGAAAATAGTAATTCAGCGTGTTGAGCATGCAAGCGTAAAGGTTGACGGAAGGATATGCGGCGAGATCGGCAAGGGCTTTCTCGTGCTGCTGGGCGTCGGAAAAGAGGACACCGAAAAGGACTGTGAGCGCCTTGCCGCCAAGATGATAGGACTTCGCATATTCTCGGACGAGAACGGCAAGACCAATCTTTCGCTGAAGGACGTCGGCGGCTCGCTGCTGATAATCTCGCAGTTCACGCTGTACGCTGACTGCCGCAAGGGCAATCGCCCAAATTTCCTCATGGCAGGCGCGCCTGACGAGGCTGAGCGCCTTTATGAGTATTTCACAGAGCTTTGCAAAAAAGATATCCCCATCGTGCAGACGGGGATATTCGGTGCGGATATGAAGGTGGAGCTGCTAAACGACGGTCCGTTCACCATCATTCTTGAGTAACTGTTTTCCATTTGAGCTTGGTACCCTCGAAAACGGGTGCTATCTCGCCCTTTCGCTGAAGCCATGACAGATAGGAGCGTGTGGTGTAGCCCACCAGCGCGTACTGCATGATATACAGGCGGATATTGTACTCGGCAAATATCCTTTCGAGAAGCTCGTCTATAGTCACGCCCTCGGCGCAGAAGCGTTTTATGTCCTCTGCCACCTCGAGGGCGTTTATTCTGTTAAGCTCGGCAAGCTCCGCTATATCTTCAAGCGGCGGTCTGTGCGAGGGGATAAACAGCTTTCCCTGAAGCGTTTTCAGGCGCTCCAGTGTTTTGAGGTGCTCCTCTACGCTGTAGAGGAAGGATATCTTGTATTTCGGGAACGTTTCCGCCGCAATAACAGCGTCCGCTACGAACCACACTCCGTCGGGAGTACGGTACGCAAGCTGCTCAAAGCTGTGTCCGTTCACATGGATATACTGAATGCCGTCGGGCAGTATATCGGGAGTGATGGGGAGCGTTTCGCACGGAGGCGCGAAGGTGAACTTGTTGTCCAGCTCCTTTGGCGGAAAGCCGCCGAAAAGATACGTTGCGTTGAGATAGGAATAGGTGCTGATGGCAGCGTCTGCGCCGGGGGAATATATCCTACAGCCCGTTTTTTCCTTGAGATACGCATTTGCGTAGGTGTGGTCAGCGTGGCAGTGGGTATTCAATACCATTTCAAGCCGCCAGCCGTTTGCCGCAATATGGTCAAGCGCTTTCTGCGCAGCCTCGTTGTCGCAGCCTGCGTCTATCATGCAGACCTTGTTTGCGTCATAGACATAGATACCGAGATTTGTGGTACAGTCCATATAATAAGTGTGTTCGCCTACCTTGTTAAGCTCGTACATAAACATCACCTTTCTGCTAAAAGTACAACAGAGTTATTTTACCACAATTCCTTAAAAAATACAACAGCCTTGTTGACTTTAACAAAGATTTATGCTATAATCTTTGTGGTTTACTGACAGACTAAAGCCCGCAATATTCAGGAGGCATTATGAAAAATACCAAAAAGGCGTTTGCGGCTGTTTTTATGGCGGCGGCTATGCTTATGACAGGCTGCGCAGGCGGCAGCACCAGCAGCGAACAGACACCAGCAGCAGACAGCACAGTTATGACAACGGAGAGTGAAGAAATGGCAGCGACTTTTGCATTCAGACCCAGCGAGGAAAATGTTAAGCTTATCGGACGTACCGCAGTAAACGACGGAATACTTTGGCTTGCACTTTCGGCAAGCGGTATCGAGTTCACATACAACGGCACAGGCTTCGGCATGAATGTCATCGGTGACAGCATGGTGAGCCAGGGCAAGGACAAGCAGGCTCGCTTTGCAGTATATGTTGACGGCGAGAGAATTGCTGACGAACAGGTGACAGAAGCCGAAAAGCTGTATGAGTTCACCACATCGGACGAGGACAAGCTCACAACAGTAAAGATACTTAAGCTGTCCGAGGCTGCCGAGTCCACCATGGGACTCGGCAAGATAACCGTAACAGGCACAGACGTACAGCCCACGGCTGAAAAGGAGCTCAAGATCGAGTTTATCGGTGACTCCATCACCTGCGGCTACGGCGTTGACGACGAGGTAAAGGAGAACCACTTCTCCACCTCCACAGAGGACGCTACAAAGGCATGGGCTTACAAGGCGGCACAGAAGCTTGACGCAGACTACAGCCTTGTTTCCTACAGCGGTCACGGCATCGTTTCGGGCTACAGCGGCGACGGCAACAAGGTGACCAGCCAGCTCGTTCCCAGTATCTATGAGAAGTTTGCAAAGAGCTACGGAAACTATGACGGTGTTTTCAGTGTTTCTACCGTAACATGGGATTTCTCAAAGTTCCAGCCTGATTTCGTTGTAATAAACCTCGGCACAAACGACGCGTCCTATTGCGGCGCCGACAAGGAAAAGGCTGCCGAATACGCTGACGCTTACGCAGAGTTTCTGAAGGTAGTGCGCGAGCACAACCCCGACGCTCACATCATCTGCGCTCTCGGCGTTATGGGCGACAGCCTGTACTCCTCTGTGAAGATAGCAGTCGAGAAGTACACCTCCGAAACAGGCGATACAAAGGTATCTCATCTGCGCCTGACTCCTCAGAACGGCAGCACAGGCTACGCAGCAGACTGGCACCCCACCGAGGCAACTCATGAGATTGCTTCCGATGAGCTGGTTGCTGAGATAGAGAGAATAATGGCTGAATGATCCAACAGAAAATCCCCCAAAATAGGAAATCCTATTTTCGGGGGATTTTTTTGTTATTTTTCTGCAAGCGGGTCGGGTGCCTCGAACCAGAACGTACTTCCCTGTCCTACGACGCTGTTTACGCCGTATTGGAAGCCGTGAAGCTCCAGTATGTTCTTTACGATCGAAAGTCCGATGCCGCTGCCCATTTTTGCACGCTTATGCGTAGCGCCGGGATCGTTCGCCTTGTAGTATCTGTCCCATACGAGCGGCAGGCTTTCGGGCGAGATACCCTCGCCGTGGTCGGTCACTTCAAAGCGTACCGTCCTGTTCACAGTGCGATACAGGCGCACCTCAACGATATTGTCCTCTCCGACATAGGTGACGGCATTGTTTATAAGGTTGTACACCACCTGTTCAAGCTTTATCGGGTCTGCGTCGATAAGGATATTGCTGCCGCCATGAAGCTGAACATCAACGCCCTCCTTTTCTCGCATTATGTCAAAGCGCGCGACCACACCGCTCAGACGCTCTCCGAAATTGAAGCGCTCCACGCTCATATCCGATACGCCTGCCTCAAGCTTTGACAGGTCGAGGATATCATTTACAAGCGAGGTAAGTCTGTCGGTTTCATCAATTATTACCCCGACATGGCGGCTGCGCTTTTCGGGGTTGTCGCCGGACAGGTCGCGTATCATCTCGGCATACGCTTTTATCATAGTAAGCGGTGTGCGAAGATCGTGCGAAATATTCGAGATAAGCTCTCTGCGCAGTCCGTCTGTCTTTGCTATCTCCTTTGAAGCCTCGGTCAGCGTTGACGAAAGCTGTTTTATCTCGGCAAAGCCGTTTTCACTGACGGTATTGTCGTATCTTCCCTGCGGCAGGGATTTCGCAGCTTCGTTCATGCGGACTATAGGGGAGGCTATCTTCACCGCGAACATTATGGAAATAAGGCAGGTGAACACCACTGTTATCAGCGATACGATGACGAACATACGCCGAAATATCTCTATCGTCGTGCCAAGCGGCTGTATATAGGCGCTCATGAAAATATATGCGTCAGGATCAGCCTTGTCGTTTCCGAGATAGCTGCACAGCATGATGACGATGTTCTTCTCCCTCTCATCTTTAAAGCGACGATAGATAACGCCGCTGTCGGAAGCGTCCACCTCGCGGCAGTACTCGTCCTTTGCAAAGTGCGCAAAGGTAAACGAGCCGCCGATGTTGTTGAACGGAACGCTGAAGTTCTCCTCGGGGAAGTACACCTCGACATACATCTTGTTTTCAAGCGCCACCATCTCAATAGTAGCCGCGATATTGTTGTCAGAGCTGTTCCAGCTTTGCTGTACGGTATCAAGCGAGCGGTTTATCTCATCGGTCTTTATCCACTCGTAAAACACCGAAAACATCGCAACAAGGAAAAAATATGTCAGCAGCAGCATAGCCGCCACAACTATCTCAAATCTGAGCCATACCTGAAATTTGATGCTTCTGAAGAAGCTTTTCATACTACACCTCGAATTTATAGCCCATGCCGCGCAGAGTTACGATAAACTTGCGGTACGGGCCGAGATTGTTTCTCAGCATTTTGATGTGCGTGTCGATAGTGCGGTCATCTCCGAAGAAATCATAGCCCCAAACCTCTTCCAGCAGGCGGTTTCGGGTGAGCGCGATATTCTTGTTGCGCACGATGTAGAAAAGCAGGTCGTACTCCTTTGGAGTAAGGCTCGCCTTTTCGCCGTCGATGTAGACATCGCGCGAGGTGAAGTTTATCTCCAGTCCCTCAAAGCGCACTGTTTCGGCAGCTTCAGCGGAAACCGCGCCATTTGCACTGCGTTTGATGATAGCGTTTATGCGCGCCATGACCTCCTTGGGCGAGAAAGGCTTTACAACATAATCGTCAACGCCTATCTCAAAACCGAAAAGCTTGTCATACTCCTCGCCGCGCGCAGAAAGCATCAGCACGGGTGTGCTCTTTATCTTGCGTATCTCCTTGCACGCGGAAAAGCCGTCAAGCTTCGGCATCATAACGTCCATGACTATGATATCATAGTCATTGTTTTTAGCCATCTCCACCGCCTGCATACCGTCGCAGGCCTCGGATACCTCATGACCCTCAAACTCGGCATACTCCTTTAGCACCTCGCGGATATGCTCCTCGTCGTCAACAATAAGAATTTTATACATAATATCAGCCCCCTGTAAAAAGCGCTCCCCGAAGCTATTTAAAGGGAGCGCAGTTGGTTTTGTTCACAAACATTGTACTGTTTTATTATGATAATAATGTGACAGCCTACTGAACATTTGCTGTCATTTCACACTCTGCCGCCAACGCGCAAAGCTGTCTGTTTATCTCTGCGTCATACATGACATCGAGCGCCTCTTCAAGCCTGCACATGGCTATCTGATCGGCTGTGGCGGCAGGCACCGTCAGCGACACAGCGCTGCCGTCGGGTGCAAGCTCCACACAGCCGCCCGCAGCCTCTGCATATCTGCGCACCAATGCAAACCTCACCTGTGCATCGCCCGATATATTGAGTTTTCCCGCAGGAATATCAAGTATCCTTACAACTACGTTGCCCTCGCCCTTGGCACGGTGTATTATCGGCTGAGGCATACTGTCATCAGAGGAGAACAGCAATGCGTTATATATCATGTAAAGAAATGCTATCACCGAATATCTGCCATCGGCACAGATATACAGCGGCTCGTCATAAAGCGGCATTGCTATAGCCCTGCCATATCCGCTGAGCGCCGTGTTGCAGCGCACGCAAAGACGCTCGCACAGCTTGCACACGTCAAACAGCAGCTTTCTGCTGCTGGTATGATGCAGCTCGCTGTAAGCCGCAAAACGGTCAATAACGACGCCGAGCCTGTCGATGCGCGCAAAAAGCTCTACTGCCATCTCCTGTACATCGTATGACGGGTATCTGCGGAGTATTTCACAAAGCTCCTTCGCATGATATGCGCGATATTTCATGGCACTGAACGCAGCAGATGTGCTGATAGCAATGTCGGTGTTATCCGCAAGCGCGATCACGCTGTTGCCGTCCAGCACCTCGCATAGGTAATGCTCATGCGATATATCCTCGCAAAGCGGAAAAATCC
The DNA here is from genome assembly GCA_964435155.1 of uncultured Ruminococcus sp. Lineage (GTDB taxonomy): Bacteria > Bacillota > Clostridia > Oscillospirales > Ruminococcaceae > CAG-115. The sequence continues at coordinate 15,345 of CAYSYF010000046.1, forward strand.
TAACGCAGTAAAAGCTGTCGCGCACAGTGACACAGCCATTGGCGCAGCTTCTTACAGGCAGCTCTATCCTTTTGTGCAGCATATCGGTAAGCCTGTCACCGACATTCAGCACGCCCTCACTGTAAACACATTTCAAGGCGCTGTCGAGCACGCACATATCCAGCCCTGTAGCCCTTGCTATCTGAATATGCTCCTGTAAAGAGAACTGCTTCTGCATTATCCGCAGAGCGCCTCCATTTCGTCAAGAAGCTCGTTAAACAGCTTCAGCGCGTCGTTTACAGGCTTTGCGGTATTCATGTCGACGCCTGCACCCTTTAAGAGCGAAATGGGGTCCTTGGAGCAGCCGCCGCTTAAAAAGCCGATGTAGTCCTTAACGGCACTCTCGCCCTCATTAAGAATACGCTGTGACAGTGCGATAGCCGCCGAAAAGCCTGTTGCGTACTGGTAAACATAGTAGTTGTAGTAGAAATGGGGAATACGCGCCCACTCCATGTCAAGCTCGCTGTCGATGATTATATCCTCGCCGTAGTATTTGAGATTAAGCTCGCGGTAAAGCTCGCACAGCGCGTCAGCCGTAAGGCTCTCGCCGCTCTCGGTCTTTTCGTTTATCTTAAGCTCAAACTCGGCAAACATGGTCTGTCTGTAAAGTGTTGTGCGGAACTGCTCGAGGAAGTAGTTAATAAGATATGCTCTGCGCTTTTTGTCTGTCGTGGTCTTTAAAAGGTGCTGCATGAGCAGGCTCTCGTTGCAGGTGGAAGCCACCTCCGCAACGAATATCACATAATCGGCATAGCATACAGGCTGGGTCTTGTTGGAGAGATAGGAGTGGATAGCATGACCCATCTCATGTGCAAGCGTGAACTCGCAGTTGAGGGTATCCTTGTGGTTCAGCAGCACGAACGGGTGAACTCTCGCGCCTGCGGAATATGCACCGCTGCGCTTTCCCTCGTTCTCAAACGCGTCTATCCAGCCGTTCTCGCAGCCCTCGGTGTATATCTTACGATAATCCTCGCCCATTGGCGCAAGGGAGTCGTACACCTCCTGCTTTGCCTGCTCAAAGGGTATCTCAAAATCCACATCGGAAACGATAGGACAGTAAAGGTCATAAGCATGAAGCTCCTCTACGCCCAGCAGCTTTTTGCGAAGTCTTACATAGCGGTGCATATAGGGGAGATTTTCGTTCACAGCCTCAATAAGCTGCTTGTATACGGAAACAGGGACTTCATTTCCCGACAGCGCCGCTTCAAGCGTGGAGCTGTACTTTCTAGCCTTTGCGCGGAAATTGAGGCACTTTGTCTGGGACGCAAGAACAGCCGCAGAGGTGTTCTTATAAGTCTCATAAACATGGTACAGCGACTCGAACGCAGACTTTCTCAGCACTCTGTCATTACTCTGCATAAGCGGGATAAAGCTGCCGTGTGTCACCTGATGTGCATTGCCCTCGCTGTCGACCGCGTCGGGGAATTTCATGTCAGCGTCATTGAACATGGAGAATATATTGTCGGGGCTGCTCATAAGCTCGCCCGACAGCGCCAGTATCTTCTCCTCGGCTTCAGACAGGATATGCTCGCGCTTTATGCGTACTCTGTCCAAGCACAGGCGGTACAGCTCCATATCGGGGCACTGCTTGTAAAAGCCGTCCAGTGTTTCATCTGAGATGGAAAGTATCTCGGGAGTAACGAACGACGCCGCGCCGCTTATAGCCACCAGCACCACCTCGATACGGCTGACCATGTCCTGATACTTCGCCTCTCGGGTGTCCTCGTCGTTCTTTCTCTGCGCATAGTTTATGAGGTTTTCCAGCAGCACTGTAAGCTCATCGTCATAGCGCATATATTGGAGCAGCTTTTCAGCAGATGTACAAAGCAGTCCCTTGTACTCGGGTATCCTTTCGGCTGCCTGTTTCGCCTTTTCGAGATCCTTTTCCCACGCTTCGTCAGTAGCATAGATGTCGTTTATCTTCCATTTGTACTCCGCAGCGACCTCGCTGCGCTGAGGTATTCTGTCAGCCATGTGGTTTCTCCTTTTCTGTTAAGTCTGTATAGCTATCAGCGGTATCTCAAGCTCGTCCCTTGTAAGACCTGCGTGATTACCTCTGTGACCCTCTTTGTGTGTATTCAGTATCGCCGTATCTCCCACTGCCACTGCAAGATAGTCGCCCATCATCTCTGTAAGTTTAGGGTGATCTGCACCAATGCCGAAAAGCCCTTCCGACAGCACCTCTGCTCTTGTCATCAAGCGGAATTTCTCACCGAAATGTCGGTTGAATCTCTCCTCAAAGAGCTGTTCCGACCCCTCTTTCACAAAGATATTCAATGCCCTGACCTCCATCGAGGGCATACGCAGAAGACATTCCGTGATATCGGGATAGTCTGCGAGTGTTTCGTTCCTTATGTTAATATGCCCGTGGTCGGCGGTGATAATCAGCAGCGTATCGCTGAGCTCCTCCGTCAGCCTGCGCGCATTCTCCTCCATATCCCGCAGCAGCACTGCGGAATCCTGTCCGTCAATGCCCGATGTGTGGAAATGCACATCGAGATTATCCCAGTAGGCGTAGATGTATTTTCTTCCGCCATTTTGGCAGAGCCTTCGTATCTCGGCACAAAGATCGGAAAACAGCTTCGGGTACGGCTCCCTGAACGGTGCAAGAAAATACGAATCAACACCGGCTTCGGCTAGCCTTTCATGGACGCTCTTGTATGGCACATACCGCCACGCAACGCTGTATTCAGCGGCATCGCCGCCGTTATCATTGTCCTTGTTCCAAAAATATATTACGTTCTTGTCCACCTCTTTGAAGTAGCCCGTCCAGCCCAGCCAGCAATGCTGATTCGGGTAAAGACCGCTGTCCATTGAGGTAGTCGCCGCCGTTGTCGTTGGCGGAAACACGGAGGAATATACCGTTTTCAGATTGCTTCGGAAAAAGCCGTCCTCTGCGAGATGTCTTTCAATGATGTTCCGACCCATACCGTCAAGCAGCAGCACAACAACGTTCTTATATTCGCGCGAAAGCAGCTCGTCTGTCTCGGGCAGAGTTGGGTTCGGCGGCTGTATTCCGTAATATTTCAGAACGGAGCAAGCGAGATTTGCTATGCTGTGTCCATATTCAGGTCTTAAGAGTTCCATAATACCCCCACATCATTTCATCATCTTTGATATCTTGGGCTTCAGCATTTTGTTGTAGAACGGCTCGAATACACCTAAGAATACATCATACAGCACAAATGCAAAAGCGCCAAGCCCCAGCAATATCCACTGTCCGTATTCGCCCAGCTCGCCCATATCCTCTAAAAGCTGCTGCATATTGAATATGTTTATAAGCAGCCAGTAGCAGGATATCGCCGCGGCAGCGTACAGTGCAAGCTTCGCAAGCCATCTCAGCAGGAAATGCGGCAGCTTCATAAGATATTGCCTCACTATGGGATAATAGCCGAAAATGAATATAAACATCATATTTGCCTCATAATTCGGCGAAATGAAAAGGCACAGCAGACCCACAACAGCGTAGCTGCAAATACCGTATCTCGTGCCAAGGCGCTCAGCCACCACCCAAAGCAGCACGCCCGAAAAGATAGGGCTTACATACTCGAACGATGGTATCATGCTGAGAAAAAACATCATCACCAGCGCCAGTCCGCTCATAATACCGCATAGCGATACTATATAGCTTACGTGCGGCTTTTTCTTTGCCATCTCAGCGCTCCTGTCCGTAATACTTCATGCTTTCTTCCTTGCGCTCGCGTCCGACTTTAAGTATCTCGCGCAGGGTGTCGATATCGTCGTTCTCCATTGCGTCGCGGTACTCGGCAAGGGAGTTCATTATATTGTTTATCTCAGCCAGCAGTGCCTTTTTGTTGCACAGGAACAGGCTTGACCACATCTCCTCGTTCAGCTTTGCAACTCTTGTCAGGTCAAGGAAGCTTCCTGCGGAGAAGCCGTCCGCCCTGAACAGCGAGGGGCTCTTGACATACGCATTGGATACAACGTGAGCAAGCTGCGAGGTGTAGGCGATGTTGATGTCGTGCTGCTCGGGAGTTGCGATAACCACCTGTCCGAAGCCCATGCACGCGCCGAGAGTCGATACAAGGTCAATAGCTATCTGCGGAGTAGCCTCGGTGGGCGTCAGGATATAGCTTGCCTTTGCAAACAGGTCTGCTGTCGCATAGTCAAAGCCGCTGTTTTCCGTACCTGCCATGGGGTGAGTTCCGATGAAGATAACACCGCGCTCGTCCAGCACGGGTGTACACGCGTCAACGATGTAGCTCTTTACGCCGCATACGTCCATAACGATACTGCCCTTGCGGAAATTATCTGCATTTCTCTTTATCATCTCCACAGTAGGGATAGGATAAAGTGCGACGATCGTGAGGTTAGCCTCAGAAAGTCGGCTCTCATCTATCTCCTCGTCGATAGCGCCGCATTCCAGCGCCTTTCTGATAGTTTCCTTATTGATATCTATACCCATTATATGATGGAAGGTATTAGCCTTAAGAGCCTTGCATATAGAGCCTCCGATAAGACCAAGACCGATAACTGCTATATTCATAGTTTTTACGTCCTTTCTTTTATGCTGTAAAGCATAATAACAATACACATTTATTATACACCAAAACGAGGAAAAATGCAACCTTTTTGAAGTGCTGTGACAATTTCCGAAGAACTGCATAAAATATATCGTATCATAATAGTGAAAGGAGCGTAATTTCATGTGTGGAATTGCAGGTCAGATAGGATATAACTCGGATATGCGAAAGCAGGCGGAAACCATGTCGAAGATGGCGGCGGTGCTTGCGCCGCGTGGACCCGACGCGTTTGGTGAATACTCGGACGACCACGCGTATCTCGTGCACAGGCGGCTTATCGTGGTCGACCCCGAAAACGGCAAGCAGCCCATGACCTCGGGGCGCTACACGATAGTCTACAACGGCGAGCTTTACAATACCGAGGACATCAGAGCCGAGCTTTTAAAGCGCGGTGAGAGCTTCAACGGGCACTCCGATACCGAGGTGGTGCTGAAGGCATTTATCCACTTTGGCGAGGAATGTGCAAAGCTTTTTAACGGTATCTTTGCGTTTGCTGTTTGGGACAGTGCGGAAAAGCGGCTTTTCCTGTGCCGCGACAGGATAGGTGTAAAGCCGCTGTTTTATTCCGTTACAAGCGAGGGGCTGATATTTGCGAGCGAGATAAAGGCGCTGCTAAAGCACCCTGCCGTAAAGCCTGTCATTGACCGCAGCGGTGTTATGGATATAATGCTGATAGGTCCGGCAAAGCGTGTTGGCAGCGGCGTTTTCCGCGATATCAGCGAGATACCTCCAGCGCATTTCGCGTGGTTTGATGAAAGCGGACTTCGGCAGTCGAAATACTGGAGCGTAAAAGCCGAGCCGCACACCGACAGCCTTGAGGAAACATCGGAAAAGCTGCGTTTTCTCATAACCGACGCCGTAAAACGTCAGCTTGTGAGCGACGTTCCGCTGTGCTGCTTTTTATCGGGCGGTCTTGACAGCAGCGTTATCTCCGCGATAGCCGCAGAGGAGTTCAGAAAGCGCGGAGAGCGGCTCTCCACATGGTCGATAGACTACAAGGACAATCACCGAAATTTCAAGGCAAGCTCCTTCCAGCCCGACGAGGACGCGCCTTGGATAGTCAAGATGGCGGAGTTCATAGGCTCAGACCACACCGATGTGGTGCTGGATACTCCTGCGCTCACCGACGCGCTGGACGACGCAGTGCTGGCGCGTGACCTGCCAGGCATGGCAGACGTTGACAGCTCGCTGTACCTGTTCTGTAAGGAGATAAAAAAGCGATTCCCCGTTGCGCTTTCGGGCGAGTGCGCAGATGAGTACTTATTAACATGTTAACATACACATATCAGAATATGCGACTGCTCATATTTGAATGGTCTGATATTTTTTATTCTGTTATCACCTCCGCACCGTCATAAAGCTCACCTGTATGCTCTATCACGATACGGTCATTGA